>NZ_JBSGSU010000001.1:0-76973 GCF_053607065.1 Cellulomonas sp. NPDC055163
GGGGTGTCCCACGACGCCGCGGCCTCCGCGGCGGACATCGCCGGGCCCCGGCCGGCCCCGCCGGTCCCCGTCGAGGCCGCCGCGCCGCCCTGCCCGGAGCCGCCCGGGCCGCCGGGAGCCGGGTTGCCCGCGCCGCCCGCCGCGCCGGGCTCGTGCAGCACGGGCTCGACGCGCACGTCGAAGCCGAGCGTCTCGCGGACCGCACGCTGCACCATCTCGGCGTGCTGGCCGCCACGGAACGCGGTCGCGATGCCCGGGGCGGTGAAGGCGAGGCGGAGCATCGACGCGTCGAGGTCGGCGACCTGCGCGTTCTGGCTCACGAGCACCCACGTCGCCTTCTTGAGGCGGTTCAGCGTGTCGAGCACCTCGGGCCAGCGACGCCGCAGCATCTCGGTGTCCTGCCCGGCGCCGGCCGCGGCCGGCGCCGGTGCGGCGACGGCAGGGACCTCGACGGCCGCACCGGCAGCCCGTGCGGGGGCCGGGGGCTGCGCAGCGGGCTGCGGCGAGGACCCGGTGGGGACCGGGCGCCCGGACGCGTCGTCCGGCGCAGGAGCGGGCCGGGCACCGGGTGCGGCGGCGGTCGGGCTCGACGTGCGCGGCGCTGCGGGGGACGACGCATGGGGTCCGGTCGACGTGTCCGGCGCCCTCGACGAGTCCGGCGCGCTCGACGAGCCCGACGCGGTCGTCGCGTCCGGTGCGGTCGCGGCGCCCGGCGGACTCGTCGCGCCGGACGCGCTCGTCGTGCCCGGCGCGGTCGTCGTGCCCGGCGCGGTCGTCGTGCCCGGCGCGGTCGTCGTGCCCGGCGCGGTCGTCGCGTCCGGTCCGGGTGCCGCTGCGGGTGCGGCCGGGCCCGGTCGGGTCGCCCCGAGGCCGGGCGCGACGTTCCCGTCCGGCGTCGTCCCGGCCGCAGAGCCGCCGGTGCCGGGGCGCGGCGCGGACCGCTCCGGCGCGCGCGCGGGGTCCGGAGCGTGGGCTGACCCGGAACCGGCGCCCTCGCCGTGCCCGGCACCCGCCGCGGCCGCGTCGCTCGCCACGGGGGCCGGCGGGACCAGAGCAGGCGGGACCACCCGTGCGGGCGCAGCGACCGACTCGGCCGGAGGCGTCGCTGCCACCGGCGCGGGCACCGGAGCGGCGGACGGCGCGGACGGCGCGAGGACGGGCGGCGCGAGCGATGACGCGGCCGGAGATGGGGCCGGCGACCCGGCACCCGCGGCAGGCAGCCCGCGCTCGAGCCGGTCGAGGCGCGCACCGAGGCCGGACAGCGAGTCGTCGACCGCCGGGAGCAGCAGGCGCGCGACGAGCAGCTCGAGGTGCAGGCGCGGAGACGTGGCGCCGGTCATCTCGCTGAGCGCCGCGTTCGCGAGGTCCGCGGAGCGGGAGAGCTCGGAGCCACCGAGGTGCGCCGCCTGGGCGCGCATGCGGGCGAGCTGGTCCGCCGGGAGGTCGCGCAGCGCGGCACCGGCGGCCTCGCCCGACGCCGCGATGACGATGAGGTCACGCAGGCGCTCGAGGACGTCCTCGACGAAGCGGCGGGGCTCGTGCCCGGTCGAGATCACGCGCTCCACGACCCGGAACGCGCTCGCGCCGTCACGGGCGGCGATCGCGTCGACGAGGTCGTCGAGCAGGGACGCGTGCGTGTAGCCGAGCAGCGCGACGGCTCCCTCGTAGTCGATGCCGCCCGGCCCGGACCCGGCGACGAGCTGGTCGAGCACCGAGAGCGTGTCGCGCGCCGACCCGGCGCCCGCCCGCACGACCAGCGGGAGCACGCCGGCGCCGACCGTGACGCCCTCGGTCGCGCAGAGCTGCTCGAGGTACGTCACGAGCACGTCCGGCGGGATGAGCCGGAACGGGTAGTGGTGGGTGCGCGAGCGGATCGTGCCGATGACCTTGTCCGGCTCGGTCGTCGCGAAGATGAACTTGATGTGCGGCGGGGGCTCCTCGACGATCTTCAGCAGCGCGTTGAAGCCCTGCGGGGAGACCATGTGGGCCTCGTCGAGGATGAAGATCTTGTACCGGTCGCGGGCCGGGGCGAACGTCGCGCGCTCACGCAGGTCACGGGCGTCGTCGACGCCGCCGTGGCTCGCCGCGTCGATCTCGACGACGTCGAGGCTGCCGGGGCCGCCGCGGGCCAGCTCGACGCACGACGCGCACACGCCGCACGGGGTGTCCGTCGGGCCCTCGGCGCAGTTCAGGCAGCGCGCCAGGATGCGCGCGGACGTCGTCTTGCCGCACCCGCGCGGGCCCGAGAACAGGTACGCGTGGTTCACCTGGCCGCTGCGCAGGGCCTGCCGGAGCGGGGCCGTGACGTGGTCCTGCCCGACGACCTCCGCGAACGTCTCGGGCCGGTAGCGGCGGTACAGCGCAGTCGTCACAGACGAACCTTAGACGCCGCTGCTGACAGCCGGGCGTCTCGTGCGGAGTCGGCCGGGGTGCGGCCGCCTCAGGGGGCGGGCACCGGGAACGGCGCCGCGACCGGGTCGCTCGCCCCCGTCGTCGCGCCGTCCGCGGGCACGCAGCGCGCGCACCCGTCGGGGCCCGCGAGCGACGCCCGGAACCCCACGAGGTGCTCGCGCGCCCGGCCGTACTCGCACGCGGCCGGGTAGTCGCTGTGCCCGTGCACGGGCGGGTACGCGGCGCGCTCCTCGTCGAGCAGGTAGTCGAGCGGGTCGCGGCACTCGATGTCGTGGCCCTCCAGCGCGGAGGCGAGGCTCGAGCCGATCGGGTCGGTGTCGCGCCACAGGTTGAGCCAGCGCCGGCCGAGGGCGGCGTCGAGCGCGCGGAGCTGCTCCGGGCCGCCGACGCGGTGCCGCGCGGACGGACCGGTGGCGCCGTCGTCCGCACCGCCTCCGCCGGCCCCGTCGGCCCCGTCGCGGCGCGACGCGGTGCGCACGAGCTGCGCGCCGCCGAAGTACTGCGGGAAGAGCGGCTGGTACAGGCGTCCGAGCGGGCTGCCGTGCGTGAGGAGCGCGACGCGGGCGAGCGTGCCCTCGGCCCCGGAGCGCCCCTCCGCCTCGTCGAGCGTCGACAGCTGCGCGACCACGGCGGCCGCGAGGACCGACCCCTGCGAGTGGCCCGAGAGCAGGACACGGGGCCAGGCGGCGGGCTCGCGGGCCAGGAACCGGGTGCGCGCGACGATCTGGGGGACGGCGCGCTCCGTGTAGCTCGGCGGCGCGAACGGGTGCCCGCCGCGCGGCCAGAAGGACAGCACGTCCCACGCGACCCCGATCCGGCGGCGCACGACGGCCGAGCGCCAGCCCGCGACGACGAGCCCGATCACTCCCACGGCCAGCGCGGTCAGCGCCCACGCTCCCGCGGCGCTGAGCGCGCTGCCGACCGCGACGGGCCAGGTGACGTCCGTGGCGGCCGCGTCGGGTGCGACCGTGACCTCGGGCACCGCGCCGGGCGCCGGGCGCCCACGCATGAGGCTCGCGAGCGGCTCGATGGTCGACGTGAGCGCGGCGACGGCGATGAGGACGCCGAGGATGCCCGCGCACCCGAGCCCGTCGAGGATCCAGCGTGCCTGCACGAGCCGCTGGAGGCGCCGGGCGCGCACGATGCGCCGGATCCGGAAGTCGTCGCGCCACGCCCGGTAGGCAGCCGGGCGCTCGCCGGGCGGGACGGCGTGGTGGCGGACGAACGTCTCGACGACGCCGACGACGTCCCGCGCGGGCACCCGCGAGACGAGCATGAACCCGACGCCGCCCGCCAGCACCGCGAGCGCCACGACGACCGCGAACCCGCCCGACGCCCAGGTCAGGAGCGCCGGGACGGCGAGCGCACCCTCGTCGGGATCGGTCGGGGTCAGCAGCGCGCCGACCCGGAGGGTGACCCCGGCGGTGTAGACGTAGGCGAGCAGGACGCCGCTCGCCGCGACGACCCACGGTGCGAGCCCGAGGAAGGCCGGCAGCTGGGACTCGGGTCGCGGCGCCGGCGGCGCGGCCCGGCGCTCGGCCCGGCGCTGCGCGCGAGGCCCACGCAGGGCGACCTGGTCACGCAGCCGCGAGGCGAGCGTGCGCCGCGGGAGGGGCTGCGGCCCGGCGCTCTCGGCGGAGCCGGCCAGTCGCCGGTCCCGCCGCCGTGCGCCCGCGTCCCGGACGGTCCGCACCGGGTGCCGCACGGCGTCCCACGGGTCCTGCGCGGTACGGACCCGGCGGGGGAGGACGCGGTCGAGCAGCCAACCGGCGGCCCGGCGGACGGCGTGGTCGATCCGCGACCAGCTCAGCTGCACGCCACCGAGCACGAGCAGCACACCGACCTGCACCCACACGACGACCGCGAGCACGCCCCCGAGCCCGGGGATCGGTCCGGTGACGTCCTCCGCGAGCCCGTCGACGGTCCGCGCGAACGACGCCGCCGCGAGGCCGACGCCCGCGAGCGCGAGCACCTGGAGCGCGGTCGCGACGGACCCCTGGCGCCGGAGCGGCCGCTCGGTCCAGGCGACCCACCGCGTCGGGAGCGCGACGAGCAGGCCGCCCGCGACGACGACCAGCGCGAGGCACACCGTGGCCGCCCACCACAGCGCGGAGTCCGCGCCGCCGCGCAGCACCGCGTCGCCGACCTGGTCGCGCGCGGCCCACACGAGCAGCACCCCGACCGACGCCCACCCGACGCTCAGGTGCACGCACCGCAGGCGCTGCACCATCGGCTCGGCGTGCCACATGAGCGGCGAGAACAGCGTGGGCTGCTGCTCGACGCGGGGGGTCGCCGGGTGCGGGTGGGTGCCGGTCGTGCCGGTCGCCGCGCGCGTGCCGCCCGTCCCCCGTGCGCCGCCCGGTGCGGTGATGTCGGACGCCGACGCCGCCTCGTAGCGCAGGCTGACGCGGTGCGAGAGCCACGCGATGGCCGCGAGCACGACGACGGGCACGGCGGACGCGACGGCGACGCGCGCCCCGCGCGACCAGCCCTCGGCGAACGCGAGCCGGTCGTCGACGACGGCGCACGCGACCCTGCCGCACTGCCACGCGACGAGGTCCATCGCGAGGAGCGCCGCCGCGAGCGTGACGACGACGGTGACCGTGAGCCCGAGCAGCCGCACGCACCCGCGCGACGCGGCGGCTCGCGTCGCGCCGGTACGGGTGGCCCGGGGCCGGGAGCCGGTCTCCGTGAACGACCGGCTCGTCCACATCGCGAGGTTGACCAGCGCGAACGGGAGCATCACGACCCATGCAGCCTGTGCGGCGAGCCCGGAGGTCAGCCGCCCCCAGCTCACCGCCTCGAGCACCCCGCTCCCGGGCAGGTCGCGGGCGGTCGGGTCCGCGGCGCGCACGAAGCGGACGAGCTCGTCCCCTGCGACGTCCTCGACCTGCGTGGTCCCGAGCATGTCCTCGGGCGTCGTGCCGGAGACCCCGTGGATGCGCAGCTCGACGTAGGACGGGCGAACCGGCATGTCCTCAACCCCTCGGTCCCAGCGGCCGGTGCTGCGGCGCCTCGTCGCGCACGCGCGCCCGGTCGCGCACAGGGGCAGACACCGGGAGGGCCCGGCTGATACGCCGGGCGGCTGCTGGGGCGGCGTCGGGCGGCGGCCGGGGTGGCGCCGGGCGGCGGCCGGGGTGGCGCCGGGCATGCAAGGACCCCCCGCACACCCGCCAGAGCTCACCTGCCCTTGCTGCCTTCCGGCCCTGGGGGGGTTCAGCGAGATGACGCCGCACGAGGGGTCGACCACAAGCCTAACGCAGTCCCCGGGACCGCCGATCCCCAGGTTCCTCCCAGGTTCGCGCCAGGCTCGTCCCAGGATGTCCGGGAAACGTCGAGGGATGACGACGACGACGACGAGCCGGACCGCCTCCCGCGCCCCTGCGACCGAGAGCCGCTCACGCCTCGCGCTCGTCACCGCCCCGGGTCCGACCGGCGCCCGGGACTCCCGCGTCGAGCCGGGTGCCCGCGCGCTGGTCGTCGACCCGGCGGGGCACGGTGGCGCCGAGCGGCGCGACTGGGTCCGCCACGTCCTCGGTGTGACGGTGACGGTGCACGCGCGGGGCACGGCGGCGCGTGGACCCGAGGCCGACGGTGCCGCCCGCTCGCTCTTCGCCGAGCTGTCCGCCGTGGAGCGGCTCGTGGGCGCCGGCCGCCCGAGCTCCGAGCTGAGCCGGCTCGCGCGCGGCGAGCTCGCCCTCGCGGAGGCGAACCCGGTGCTGCGCGAGCTCCACGAGACCTGCGTCGCCGCGCACGTGCGCACCGGCGGCGCGGTCGACGCGTGGGCCGGGGCGGCAGGCGCCGACGGGCGGTTCGCGCCGGGGGCGCTCGTGACGACGTGGGCACTGGACCGGGCGGCCCGGCACCTCGACGGCGTCGCGGGGGTCGCGTTCGCGGTCGAGGCGGGGGGCGACCTGCTGCTGCGGGGCGAGCGCCCGGCGAGCGGCACCACCGGGCCTGCGCCGGCCCGTCCCGCCGACGCCGCCCGGGGGCGGACGTCCCGCCCGGTCGACGCCGCAGATCCCGCACCGCTCGACGCCGAGCCGTGGCACGTCGAGATCGAGCACCCGCGCGACCGCCGGCTCGTGCTCGCGACCCTCCCGGTGCACGACGGGGGCGTCGCGACCGCGGTGACGGGTGACGCCGACGTCGTCGACCTGCGGTCGGGTCTGCCCGAGCCGACGGTCGTCGCGGCGACCGTCGTCGGGCCGTCGCTCGTGTGGTCCGACGTCTGGGCGCGCGCCGCCGTCGCCCAGGGGACGTCGGCCGTCGAGTGGGTCGCGACGCTCCGCGGCACGCGCGGGCTCCTCGTGCTGGCCGACGGCACCGTGCACCGCTGGCCCACGCCGGAGTGACGCGGCCCTAGCCCCACATCCCGGCGCCGTCGTCCCACGGCCACACGTCGACCACGGCGCCGTCGGCCAGGTCCAGCCAGTCCGCCGCCCCGCCCGGGCCGGTGACGGGGAGGTCGGCGACCTCGCCGCCCGGGACGGCGGTGACGAGCACGTGGGCCGCGGGGTCGTGGTGCGCCCCGATGGACGTCATGCCCCACTCGATGCCCGCCCCGACCTCGGCGCCCGGCGGCACGACGACGCGCCGCACGACGGTCACCGCGTCGACCCGCGGCACGAACGTCACGTCCTGCACCGGGTCCCCCGACCTGCCCCGGAACGCGAGCCCGGGCATCCCCTCGACGGCGCACGGCCGCCCGGACACGTTCGTCGCGACGAGCTGGAGGAAGCGCGCGCCCATCGCGGCGTCCCGCCAGCCGATCCGCACGTCGAGGTCGGCGCCCGCGCACGCCGGTGCCGCGGGGTCGTCCGGGTACGCCGACGGCCCGGGCGCGGCGGACGTGCCCGCGGCCGGGTCGTCGGGCACGGCGGGCGCCGACGGCTCGACCGGCACCGGCTCGACGGACCGCTCGGGCTCGACGCCGCCCACGTACCCGGTCGACGTGCTCCGCGGCGAGCGCAGGTCGTAGGCCACGGTCCGACCCGACGGGAGCGCCCGGTCCGGCGCGCGCAGCCAGCGGTCCACCCGGTCCCTCGCGGAGTCGTCGGAGACCTCGACCGACAGCGACGCGCCGAGCAGGTCGCCCTGGTCGGAGAGCGCCGCCCACGTGACGGACGGCACGAGCTCGACCGCCGAGACCAGCTCGACGAACGGGTCCGCGAGCGCCACCTGCGGGAAGACAGCGAGCACGTCACCCCGCGCGTCGCCGGTCGTGACGCGGACGAGCTCGAGCCCGTCGCGGGCGGCCACGGACGCGAGCCCGGCGGCGTGCGCCACCCGGACCACGACGACGTCCGCGTGCTCCTCCGCGACGCGCACGCGCCGCACACCGTCGCGGCCGGCGAGCGTCCGGGCCGCGCGCACCGCGCCCCGGCGTCCGTCGTCCCCGTGAGCCGCACCTCCGTCGCGTGCGCGTCGGCGTCGTCCTGGAGCCACACGTCCCACGCGAGCGTGCCCGCGGCCGTACGCGCGGCGGCTCGCTCCCGGACGGTGTCGATGCGCTCGGCGAGGGCGACCGCCTCCGGCGTCGTCAGGGTGCTGCTCGGCTCGACCGTGAGCGTCGCGAGCCACGCGCCGGGCACGCGGGCGGCCGCCTCGTCGATGCCGTCGGGCGCGAGGTCGTCGTACCGCGGGCCGTCGCCGGGCCGGATCAGCCGCGCGGACGCGTGCGCGACGCCGGGGAGGCCGCGGAGCTCCGCGAGCGTCTGCCGGACGGGAGCAGTCACGGGCGAGGGCGGGCGGCGGCCCTCGGCGACGGCTGCGGTGACGAGCAGCACGACGACCGTGAGCGCGCCCCACCGCCAGATCCCGGAGCGCGGTCGTCGGGCGGCGGTCGCGGGCGAGGGCATGCCCGGACGCTAACCAGCGGCGTCCGGGCGTCGAGCGGAGTCGGCAGGACCCGCGCGCGGCCTGCACGGAACCCTCACGCGGGGCGCCGGGCGCCGGGTGCCGGCCGCGTGGCGCGGGAGCGGCTGCGGGCGCTGCGGGTGGAGGCACACGACCGGACCGGGCGGTGGGTCTCCTGGGAGCAGCCGCGCACGAGCACCCTGTCGTGGGAGCTCGTGGTCGGGTGCCTCGTCGTCGCCGTCGTCCTGGCGCTCGTCGTCGTCGGGGGCGTCACCACGGTGCGCTGGATCGCCGCGATGTGGTGACGCCCCCGACGCCCGGTCACCGGCGGCGCGCCCGGGTCACCGCGTCGTGGATGCGGACGGTCCGGCCCTCGGCGTCGGTCGCGTCGCGGGGCCGGGCCTCGGCGACCTCGACCGTCCACGCCGCCGGGTCGAGCGCCGCGGCGACGTCCGCGGCCGCCCAGAACATGTGCGGCACGTTCGGTCGGCCGATCGTCGTCTCCAGGTCCGACACGTCGTGCCCGACGTAGAGCAGCGTGCCGCCCGGCGCCACGGCGGCCGCGAGCGCCGCGAGCACGCCCTCGCGCGTCCCGGCGGGCAGGTGCACGAAGTGCGCGGTGACCAGGTCGAACGCGCCGGCGGGCGGCGTCCAGGCGGTGAGGTCCGCCTGCTGCCAGACGATGCGGTCCGCGACCTCGGGCCCGCGTTCCGCGGCGTGCTCGGCGGCGCGGACGAGTGCGGTGGGTGCGAGGTCGACGGCGAGCACCTGCCACCCGTGCTCGGCGAGCCACAGCGCGTCGGCCCCCTCGCCGCAGCCGACGTCGAGCGCACGGCCCGGCGGCAGCGCGGCGGTGTCGGTGACGAGGTGCGCGTTGGGGCGGCCGCTCCAGACGCGCGGCATCGAGCGGTAGCGGTTCTCCCAGAAGTCGGCGTCGAAGACGGGGACCTCGTCGTCGGGACCCGCATGGGTGTGCGCGTGGTGGTGTGCCGGGTCGTGGTCACCGGCGGGGCGCTGCGTCGTCATCAGGCCACCCCCAGCCCACGGAGGCCCGCGCCGGCCCGGCGGTCGTCGAGCTCGCGCTCGGCCTGCGCGGAGAACGGCTCCCGGCGCCGGGCGACGGCGGCCTGCGTGTCGGCGGCGATGAGCGCGAAGTTCACGGCCGCGCCGGTGCGCACGCCGTCGGCCGCGGCGACGACCACCTGGGCCGCCACGTCCGCGGTGTTGCCCGCGACCCACAGCCCCGGGACGTCGGTCGCACCCATCGGACCGGTCGGGACGCGCGAGCCCACGACGGTCCCCTGCATCTCGACGTCCTCCGTGGTGACGCCGAGGCCCGCGAGGAGCTCGGCGTTCGCGTGCATCCGGGAGGGGACGACGAGCGCGTCCACGGGGAGCACCCGCCCGCCCGCGAGCCGCACGCCGGTGAGCCGGTCGTCCGCCACCTCGAGCCGCTCGACCGCTCCCTCGACGACGCGGACGCCGCGCGCCGCGAGCTCCTCCCACGCGGAGTCGGCGAGCTCGGGGACCACGTCGAGGAAGAGCGTCACGTCGCCGCTCCACTGCCGCCACAGCAGCGCCTGGTGCACCGAGAACGGGCTGCGGCCGAGGACGCCGATCGCCTGCCCGCTGACCTCCCACCCGTGGCAGTAGGGGCAGTGCAGCACGTCGCGGCCCCAGCGCTCGGCGACGCCGGGGACGTCGGGCAGCAGGTCGGTGAGCCCGGTGGCGACGACGAGCTGGCGCGAGCGGAGGGTGCGGCCGTCGTCGAGCGTCACGGTGAAGGTGCCGTCGTCGGCCCGCGCCGCGTCCACGGCGAGCCCGCTCAGGACGGCCCCGCCGTAGCGCGCGACCTCGTCCCGCCCGATCGCGAGGAGCTCGGCGGGGTTCATGCCGTCGCGCGAGAGGAAGTTGTGCAGGTGCGCCGCGGGGGCGTTGCGCGGGTGGCCGGCGTCGACGACGACGACCGAGCGGTGCGCCCGGCCGAGGGTCACGGCGGCGCTCAGCCCGGCCGCTCCCCCGCCGACGACGACCGCGTCGAGCAAGGCGTCCGGGTCGTTGCTGGGACTCGTTCTCGTGTTCATGCCTCGACTGTCGCGCGCGCCACCCGGTTTGACAACACTCCTTGCCGGAACAGCAAGATGGCGGCATGACGGACGACCTCGACCAGGTGCTCACCGGCGTCGGCCCCCGGCTCCGCGCCCAGCGGCTGCGCCGCGGTGTGACGCTCACCCAGCTCTCCGCCACCACCGGGATCTCGCTCAGCACGCTGTCGCGGCTCGAGTCCGGCCAGCGCCGCCCGACCCTGGAGCTGCTGCTCCCGCTGGCGAAGGCCCACGGCGTGGCGCTCGACGACCTCGTGGGCGCCCCACCCACCGGCGACCCCCGCGTGCACGGCCGCCCGACCACCCACGGCTACCTGACGACCGTCCCCCTGAGCCGCCAGGCCAGCGGACCGCGCGCGTTCCAGCACCGCATCGCACCGCAGGACCCGCTCCCCCAGCCCGAGCCCAAGGTCCACGAGGGCTACGAGTGGATGTACGTGCTCCACGGGCGGCTGCGCGTCGTCCTCGGCGAGCACGACATCGTGCTCGAGCCCGGCGAGGTCGCCGAGTTCGACACCCGCACACCGCACTGGTTCGGACCGGCCGTCGCCGGCGAGGCCGTCGAGTTTCTGTCGCTCTTCGGGCGGCAGGGCGAGCGGCTGCACGTGCGGGCACGACCGCGTCGACGGGGCAGCGCCGGAGCGGCCGACGCGGCCGGCGGGTGAGCCGTTCGGCAGGGGGCGCGACCTCCGGTATCCTCGTGCGGCCAGGAGGATTCGCCTAGTGGCCTATGGCGCACGCTTGGAAAGCGTGTTGGGTGAAAGCCCTCGGGGGTTCGAATCCCCCATCCTCCGCCGGCCGAAGGGCCCGGACCTGCAGACATGCAGGTCCGGGCCCTTCGTCGTGCAGGCGCACGGAGCCCAGACACGTGCGTGGTAGCAGTTCCGTGTGGCGAGACGTCAACCGCACGGAGTGGCCGGTAGCCCACCCGGCAGGCAGGCTTCCGACCCGCCGATGGACGGGCGGCCCGTTGCCCCAGGGCCCACCCCCTGGTCCATCCGTGTGACCAGTGAGACATGACACGCAGCCACATGTAGACGCAACAAACGAAAGCGTCGTACGCTCGCCAGGTTAGCAAGACCCAAGGAGACTCCCATGAGCGCCGCCAGTGCCACGTTGACCCAAGAGACGTACCTACCCGTGGAGAGCGATGCCGAGCTCGCGAGGGTCCATGACTTCATCGAGGCCCACGAAGCGCGCAACGGAGAACGACCCGCCCCCCGCTACTTGCTTGCAGGCCCGGAGTCAGGTGAGCAGGTGGAGTTGCCTGCCGAGGTCTACCGCATCCTTCATCACGTGATCGATGCAATGCAGGCAGGGCTCGCAGTGACGGTGGCTCCGACGTCTCAGACGCTCACCACCCAGCAAGCGGCCGAGCTTCTGGGCGTCAGTCGGCCCACTGTTGTGAAGTACCTCGATAACGGGGAGATCGCGCACACCAAGGTCGGTTCTCACCGCCGGGTGTTGCTCTCTGACGTTCTAGCGTTTCGGGCGTCGCGCAAGGCCAAGCAGTACGCCGCAATTGCCGCTACATCCTCGGATCTTGATATGGAAGACGGAGTCGAAGAGACGATGGACTCCATGCGAGAGGCGCGGAGGGTGATCGCTGAACGCCGCCGCGCGCGACGCTAGGTGGTGACAGGATGCGCAGGTGTTCTCCGCGCTGCTCGACACCTGCGTGCTCTGGCCAAGCCTGCAGCGGGACTTCCTGCTGTCGCTGGCTGTAGAAGGCGTCTATAGACCGCTGTGGAGCGACGCCGTGCTCGACGAGCTCGAATACCACGAGGCGGCCAAGCTTGTCCGCCGAGGCGCGGACACCGATGAAGCAGAGAAGCGCGCCGCGCGTTTGGTAGCCCAGATGCGCGGCGCCTTCGATGACGCAGTCGTCGTGGGCTGGGAGGGCCTCGAAGGAACCTACGGGCTGCCTGATCCGGACGACGAGCATCTTGTTGCGGCAGCAGTCGTCGGCGGCGCAGGCGCGATCGTCACCGACAACCTGAAGCACCTCCCACCGGATCACGTGCCACCGAGTATCCAGGTGTCATCTGCTCGCGACTTCTTGACTGCCCAGGCTGGAATCAGCCCCCGCAGTGGCGCCCGTGCCGTCAGGCAGATCGCCCGACGGTCAGGACGAGATGGCCCCACGCTTAGCCCCCTCGATGTAGTCGACCTGCTCGAGGCGCGATACGGCCTGACGGAAGCGGTTGACCACTTACGACCCCACCTTCAGGAGGAGTCAAGGGCGAACTCCGAAGACCATCGCCACGGATGACATACATGCGACCCGCCCAATCGGCGGCGGCGCACCACCTTGTAAACTGGCCTCACGCTCGCACTTCTGGGCTCCCCGGCCAGAGAAGCCGGGACTGCTGCAGGATCGGTTGACACCGTGACCTGCCCCTGCAGCGGACCCAAGCGTGCTGGGTGAAAGCCCTCGGGGGTTCGAATCCCCCATCCTCCGCCGGCCGAAGGGCCCGGACCTGCAGACATGCAGGTCCGGGCCCTTCGCGCTACGCCGCCGGCGTGGGGCTGCCGTCGGCGGAGGTGCTGCTCCTGGCTGTGACCAGCCGCTCGCTGAAGCCCGAGGCGAACGCCGCGACCAGCACGGAGAACTCGTTGACCGTCCCGTCGTTCGTGGCGGCAGCGCCGAGCCACACGAGCAGCCCCGCGACGGCTCCGACAGGGATGCGCGACAACGACGCGACGGACGAGCTCAGCTGCTTCGGTATGCGTTCACCGGCCATCCGGGTGGATCGCTGCGCGGCGCTCACCGCGGCACCGACGACGCCCATCGCCGCGGACGCGACGGGCATCCACGACCATCCGGGGTCGGCACTGAGCAGGACGATGACGGCGATCAGGGCCGGTGTCCCGATCAGGAGCAGGACGGCTTGGTGGCGACGCAGGATCGCGAGGCGTCGGTAGACGTTCTCGTACTCCTGGTGCCGCACCCGCAGGCCTACCTCGAGCTCCGCCCGGCGGTGCTCGAGGGGCAGGGCAGGGTCGATCGCGATCGCGGCGTGCGCGCGGATGGCCTTGGCACGCCAGGGCACGAACTTCCCCGGCGCCTCGACCTCGATCGCGAGTCCGCGCGCCTCGGCGATCAGGTTCTCGTCGTTCAGCGTCCGTGCCAGGACCTCGGCCGTGCGGTAGGCGAAGTGCCATCCCTCGTCGACGCGTGCACGGTCGTACGCCCTGCAGGCCAGGTCGAGGTAGCTGCGGGCGAGGGCGAGATCCGCGGCTGGACCTGCGGAGTCGATCCGGGCGCCCAGGTCCTGGACCTCGGTGGCGAGGCGGGCGAGCTGCGGGTTCCGCAACGTGCCGTTCGAGTGCTGCACCACGGTCTGCGCGGGCGCCGTCGCCCCCTGGGACGGGTGCGTGACCACCGCCGGCTCGTTCATTGCGCCCCCGGGTGCCCGGGCGCTGTCGGGGCGCGCCCGATGCACCGTCCACGGTACTCCCGGGGTGCGGTCGGCGCACCCACCGGCGGGTGTCCCGCAACCGCCTGGCCTGCGGAGAGATCAGTCGTCGTGGCCGCGCGGGCGGGGCGGGGCAGGGAGGTCGGTCGAGACGTCGAGGGTGCGCAGGACGAGCCGGGCCGCTCGTGCGAGCTCGACCCCGCTGTCCAAGGACATGCGAAGCAGCACGTCGAGCGCCTCGGAGGGCGAGCAGGCGTTGGCGTGCATGAGGACCCCGACGGCCTGGTCGATCAGGGTGCGGGTGCTGAGCGCCTCGCGGAGGGTCACCAGCGCCTCGTCGTCCGGCTGGGCGATGCGCGTGCGGAGAGCGTCGGCGATCGCCTGGACGTGCGCGTCCGCGTCGAGCAGGAAGCGGGCGTCCCAGGGGTCCGCGTCCTCGGAGTAGAGGTTGAGGGCCATGTCCATGCCGGGCGCAACGTGGGCCGGCATCGCGACGACCGAGGTGAACCGCTCCGCGAGTGCCTGCTGCTGCCAGGCGGGCCAGTCCGCGGCGTCGTCGCGGATGCTGGGGAGCAGCACGGCGTACAGCTGTTCCATCGCCTGGATGCAGGGGCCGGTGCCGGTGCGGGCCTCGACCTGGTCGCACCGTGCGGCACGCGCGTCGCTGCTGGCGGGGCGCACCAGGGCGCCTTGGTGGCGCAGGATGAGACTGGCGTGGGTGTGCTCGCCGAAGTCGGCGGCGGCCCGGACGGTGAGGTCGTGCAGGTAGGGCGACGGTTCGTTCACCACTCCACCTCCCGCGGGGTCTCGCCACCGGTCGACGCGGGGCTGCTGCGGGCGCTCCGCAGCGCGCTCCTCGGGCCCATCCTCGCAGAGCGCACCGGACGTCGCCGGGGACGTGCGCGAGCAGGGGGCGCTGCTGCCTCAGTCCAGGACGATGCGGCCGTCGAGGACGCCCGCGGCGACCTGGCCGAGCGGGACGCCCCGGCTGAACGCGGCCGCGCGCATCCGGGCCACGGCGTCCTGGACCGTCAGGGAGTGGCGCTGGGCGAGGAGCGCGGAGGCGATGACGACCGCCCGGTACCCCTCGGTGCCCACGGCGGCGGGGTCGAAGAAGGTGCGGTGCAGGATCCCGTCGAGGTCTTGCGTGACCGCGACGGTGATCAGGTCCACGAGGATCGCCGCGTCAGCCGTGGCGCCCGGGGTCAGTGGTCCCGGGTGCCGGCTGACGAGCGACAGGCACCCCGCCACCCCGGCGTCGAGGCGGACCGGGAACGTGAAGGCCGCAGCGGCCCCGGCGGTGGCGGCGGTCGAGGTGTACCAGGGCCAGCGGGCGTCGCGGGACAGGTCCGCGGCGAGGACGGGCAGACCGGAGTCCATCGCCTCGAGCGCCGGTCCCTCACCGGTGGCGAGGTGCAGCTCGTCGAGCTCGGCGGCCCACCGGTCGGTGGCGGCGAGGAGCTCGTAGTGGCCGGGTGCGATGCGCAGGCTCAGGCTCGCGCCCCCGACCTGGGGGATCTCGCGGACGGCCGCGCGGCACAGCGCGTCGCACCAGCTGGTCCACCGGGGGCTCGCGGTGTCGTCGACGGTGCGGCGCCACAGCTGCTCACGGCGGGTCCGCGCGGCCGCCGGTCCCGTGGTGCCGCGCGAGAGCACGGAGGTGACCAGGGCGTCGGTCAGTCGCTGGTTCGCCGACGTGAGCGCCTCCTGCTCGGCGCGTGACGCCTCGACGGCGGCGACCAGCCCACGGAGCACCGCACGCAACCCGCTGGCCGAGCGCCCCGGCGTCGCCACGTTCCCGAGCGCCTCGCTCTCCGCCTCGACGGCGGGGGCGGTACCGGTGAGGTGGGAGAGCGCCGTGATGTCCTCGACGTGGTGCAGGACGCCGACGACCCGCCCGGTGTCGTCGAGGACCGGGCTGTTCACGGGGCTCCACGTGCGCGCGACGAACGACGTCGAGGTCGTGGCATCGGGGATGTCGTAGCGCTGGACGAGCATGTCGTGGGCCACGCCCTGGCTGCGCACGAGCTCGAGCGAGGCGGAGAGCATCGCTACGCCGTTCGCCGTGGGGTCGTCCGGGTTGTCGGGGAACGCCTCGAACATGTGCAGGCCGAGCAGGGTCTCCGCCGCGCGGCGGGTCGCACGCGCGTAGGTGTCGTTGACCCCCCGGATGCGGAACTCCCGGTCCAGCAGGATGTACGCCGCCGGGGAGTCGAGGAAGACGCGGCTGCGCGCGACGTCCCGGAGCGCACCGTCCATGCCGTCCTCCCCCGTGCCAACGAGCCTTCTGCTGCCCGTGGCCAGCCTGACACAGCGCCGAGAGCCGGGCAGGTCGGTCCCGGGAGCCGTCCCGGACGGGAGGGCCAGGTGACCCCGGGCTCGACGCTCGTCCCCTACCGGCCGCCAGGCTCGTCGAGGCCGGTCATGTCGTGCGGCAGGCGCTCGGGGCCGGCCTCGCGGGGGCGCGCCGCGTCCTCCGGGTGGGCGCGCATCGCGAGCAGGGCGACGTCGTCGTCGCTGTCTCGGGCGAGGCGGGCGAGGAGCTTGTCGCACAGCTCCTCGAGGGGCAGGTGCGCGAGCTGCTCCGCGGTCGTGCGCAGGCGCTCGAGCCCCGTCGTGAGCGGTTCACCTCGGCGTTCGACGAGTCCGTCGGTGTAGAGCAGCACGACGTCGTCCGGCTCGATCAGCACGGTGTGGTCGTGGCGCTCGTTGTGGGCGCGCAGCCCGAGCAGCAGGTCGCCGGGCCGTTCGAGGAGCTCGGCGCGCCCGTCGGCGTGCAGCAGGAGCGGGGGCAGGTGCCCGGCGTTCGACCAGCGCAGCAGACGCAGCCCCCGGTCGGCGAGGTCGTCGGGTTGCTCGAGCCGGGCGAGGACGGCGGTGCTCAGCGCCCCGATCGCGAGGTCCTGCATCGCCCAGTCCAGGGCGGACAGGATCGCGGCGGGCGGCTGGACGACGCCGTGCGCGCCGCCGCGCAGGACGTTGCGGATCTGGGCCATCGACACGGCGGCGCGCAGGTCGTGCCCGGTGACGTCCCCGATCACCAGGTACGTGCTGCCGTCGCGCACGAGGAACGCGTCGTACCAGTCGCCGCCGATCTGCGCGCCGGAGGCCGCCGGGGCGTACCGGGCCACCAGGTGCAGGTGGTCGGGTTCGGGCAGCTCCGTGAGCAGGCTGCGCTGCAGCTCCTCGGCGAGGTCGCGGCGGGCGGCGTGCAGGTGCGTGCTGTCCAGGGCGAGGCCGACCTGGGCGGCGACCTCCCGCAGCACGGCGAGCTCCTCGTCGGTGAACTGCCCGCGGTCGGCGCCCCGGTACAGCGCGATCACGCCGCGGGTGTGCCCCCGACCGCGCAGCGGCAGGACCGCGACCGCGTGCGGCGCCAGCGCCGCCAGCAGCTCGTGGACCGGTCCGTCGAGGACGAGGTCGCCGAGGGCGGGCGTCCCGCTGCGGACGGCCTGGTCGTCCCCGGCCAGGACCTGCGCGACGAGCGAGGTGCTCGTCAGGGCGGGCACCCGGGCGGCGCTGTACCGCTCGAGCGCCGGCTGCATCTGCGGGTCGACGTGCAGGGCGGCGACGTCGCGCAGCCGGTGACGCCACTCGCCGTGGCCCTCCTCCAGCGAGCTCGCGATCGCGAAGTCGGCGAAGGGCGGCACGAGGTACGGCAGGACGGCCTCGAGCCCGACGACCGGGTCGAGGGTCTCGGCCAGGTCGGCGGCGATGCCCGCCATGAGGTCGGACCGGGCGCGGGCCCGCTCGGCGACGAGCTGGGCCTGCTCGGCGGCCGCCACAGCTCGCAGCCGCTCGGTCACGTCGGTGAAGTACGCCGCGACCCCTCCCCGCTCGGGGACGGCGCGGACCTCGTACCAGGCGTCGAGCGGCGCCGGGTAGTACGCGTCGAACACGACCGGTCGCCCGGTCGTGGCCACGGCGCGGTAGTGCTCCTCGAAGTTGGTCCCCACCGCCGCGGGGAACAGGTCCCAGATGCCGCCGCCGAGCAGGTCCTCACGGGAGCGGCCCAGGACCCGCTCGGCCTGGGCGTTGACGTACCCGAAGCGCCACTGCGGGTCGAGCCAGAAGTAGGCGACCGTCATGTCCTCGAGGATCTGGTGCACCCGTTCCTGCCCGGCACGCATCGCGGTGGTGTCCGCCGCGACGCCGATGACCTGCTCCGCGTCGCCCGCCACGCCGGCCAGGGCCCGGCCGCGCGCGGTCAGCCAGCGCGTCGTCCCGTCGGGGCGCACGACCCGGAACTCCGCCTCGTACACCCCGCACGTCGCGACGGCACGGTCGAGCGCCACGGTGACCGGGAGGAGGTCCTCGGGGTGCAGCCGCGCGTTGAACGCGTCGATGGTGCCGCCGAAGGTGGACTCGTCGTACCCGAAGACGGCCAGGAGCGACGCGTCCCAGTGCAGCTCGCCCGTGCTCAGGTCCCACTGGAACGTCCCGAGGCCGGCGGCCTGCGCGGCGGCGTCGAGCAGCGCGAGCCGGTCGACGCTGGCGACCTCCTGGTGCAAGGCCCGCGCCTCCAGGTGCCCCGCGGCCGTGACCGCGACCTGCTCGAGCGCCTGCACGTCCGCGCGCGTCCAGGCGCGCGGGGCGCTGTCGTGGACGCACAGCGCGCCCACCGGGCGCCCGGAGTCGTCCAGCAGCGGCACCCCCACGTACGCGCGGAACCCGCGACGCGACAGCAGGCGGCGGGCGTCCGCGTCGGTGCCCGCGCCCGCGCCCGCGTCGCCGACCACGACCGGGGCGCCCGTCGCCGCGACCCGCGCGCACACGGACTCCTGGAGCAGGACCGGCGCCGTGGTCACGACGTCCGTGGACGCCACGACGACCCGGCTGTCCGTGAGCAGCGCCAGCTCCGCCGACGGCGCCTCCAGCAGCCGCCCGGCCAGGTCGACGAGGGCCTGCAGCGTGGTCGCATCGTGCGAGGCGCGCAGCAGCCGCCGGGCAGCCGCGGCCCGCGCGTCGCCGGTCGCGTGGGCCGGGGACAGCTGGGGCGTCAGATCACCGTGGTCGTGCATGGGGGTGCCCCTCTCCCGGTTCGCGGTCCGCGGGTCGCCCCCCGATCGGGTCCGGCGCGCGCAGCCGAGCACCATTGTCCCCTGCGCCACCGCGGTGCCCTACCGCCCGGTCGGGCGCCGCTGCCGAGCGGACGGAGCACGCCGCGCCCGCCGACGGGTCGGGGACGTGCCCGGCCCGGCAGCGGGTGCGGGTGCGGGCCGACGTCACTCGCCGATCTCGGCCCAGACGATCTTGCCCGTGTCGGTGCGGTACCAGCCGACGTCCTCGGCCAGGCGCCGGGCTATCTGCAGACCGAACCCGCCCTGACCGGGTGCGCGGTCCCCGGCGATGCGCGGCTGGGTGGTCGGGTCCTGGTCGGCGATCTCGAGCAGCAGCCGGGTGCCGCCGCGGTAGAGCGTGACGACCGCCGGCGCGCCGCCGTGGCTCAGCGCGTTCGTCGCGAGCTCCGAGGCGATCAGCACGACCCTGCTCGTCAGGTCACCCGCCGGCCCGCCTCCGTCCACGTGGGCTCGGGTGCCGATCTGCTCACGCAACCCTGCGCGCAGACCGGGCAGGCCGGCCAGCGCCTCGAGGACCCACTGACGCACCGGTTCGAAACGCGCCGGCGGCCGCGCCGGATGCAGGAGGTCGCCGTCCTCCTGCGCGCCGCCTCCCGCGGCGCCGGCCTGCGAGCTCATCGCTCGACGGTAGCGGGGCGGAGCGGGCGACGCCCGTCGGCACGGCCGGCACCTCGCCGTGCCCTGGACGGTGGTCCAGCGAGGCGCCGGGCTCTCCCACCGTGACGTCGGGAGACCGCCGCCGATCGTGCCGGCGTCCACGGGCAGCGTCGAGGCGCGGCGACCCGGCGCGGGCGCGCCGCTGCGCGATTGACACGGGGGTGATGATGGGAGTGTCGTCGGCTCTTCTGAGCCCGCTCCCCCCGAGCGGACCCGTCTGCGATGAACGGCTACCAGCCGGGCGCGCGTGGTCCGCAAGGGATCGTCATGAGCTCCTCCTCTCTCTCTCCGTACCCTGTCGTCGCGCGCACGTCGTGCGGTGAGGTGACGGTGTCCCGCACGGCGCAGGGTCTCCTGGTGCGGTTCGCCGGCGAGGTGGACGCGACCCTGGAGGACCCGTTCGTCACAGTGGTGGACCACGTGCGCGGTGCGGGGCTGCCCGTCGAGGTCGACCTGGGAGCCGTCCGGCTCCTGGGCGCGTTCGGGGTGCGGGCCCTGGTGGCGCTGCACGAGGCCGCAGGTCCTGGCCGGCTCACGGTGCGGGCCGTGAGCGTGGAGGCGAGCGCGACGCTCGCGGTGTGCGCGGTCGTGCTGCCGGCCTCGCCCGGCGCCGCACCGCTCGACGGGACCTCCGCCGCCGGCAGCGCCGGGACCGTCCCGCAGCAGGTCACGCGCGCGGCGCGAGCTGCGGAGGTCCGCGCCGACGCGACCCTCGAGCTGAACGACCTCGTTGCGTCCTGCGCCTCGCTGGACACGTTCGTGCAGGCGGCGGCGGACCTGGTCGCGCTGCGGCTGGGTGCGGTGCAGGTGCGTGTCGCCCTGTACCGGCCTGGGGTGCCTGCGGTGACGAGCCGGGCGCTCGAGGACGGGCTGCGGCCGGTGGCCCGTGCCGTGCGGCTGCTGGGCAGCGGGGCCCGGGTGGTCGTCGACGTCCACGGGAGCGCGCAGCCGGATCCCGACGTGGCCTGGCTCGCCGAGGTGTACGCCGACGCGCTCGCGCGTGCGGTGCCGCTGCAGCTGCGACTGAGCGACCAGGCGCAGATCAGCGAGGACCTCCAGGCGGCGATGGCCTCGCGGTCGGTGATCGACCAGGCGATTGGCGTGATCATGGCGCAGAACCGCTGCACCGGGCCCGAGGCGTTCGCGATCCTGCGCAGTGCCTCGCAGAACCGCAACGTCAAGCTGCGCGACGTGGCTGCGGAGCTGCTCGTGAACCTCACCGGCACCCCGCCGCAGACGGCACCCTTCCGGCCGCGGGACCACGCCGAGCCCGGCGGCGGGACCGCGGCCCCCTCAGCCTGACCCCACGGCCCGGACCGCGGACCCCTCGTCGGCGACGTCCTGGCGGTGCCCGAGGCGACGCAGGATCGTGCGGAGGGCGATGTGCATCGCGTCGGCGCCCAGGACGGTCCCGTCGGGGAACGGGACGTCGCGCGGGTACAGGACGAACGCGCGGTCCTGCCAGCCGCCGAGCCCGCCGTGGCAGCCGACCAGGCCCTCGAACGCGGCGACCTCCTCGGTGCCCGGCTCCACGAGGCTGTTGAGGTAGATCTCCGGCGCCTCCGGTCGCAGGGCGACGCGCCTGACGAAGTCCGGTGCGTGGGGACCGAAGGGCGCCAGCGGATCGATGCCCTCGACGTGGCCGTCGAGGATCCGGTGGGACCCGGCGCTCCCGAGGGCGACGGGGCCCTCGGTGTCGGTGACGACGACGAATCCCACCCCGGGGTGCCGGGCCAGCCCGTCCACCAGACCCGGGAACCGCAGGTCCAGGTCGCGCCGGTCGAGGCGGTGCTTCTCGTCGCGGACGTAGACGAGCCCGAGGTTCCCGGACGCGAAGACGTGGAAGGTCTCGTCCACCGCCGAGCCCGCCGCCGACGGGCTGCGGGAGGCGCCGTGGCCGGCGCGGAGGATCGCGGGGGCATCGGCGGTGACGGTGTCCGGCTGGTTCCGGTCGCGGTCGTCCATGGCGTCCGACGCGCTCCGCATCCTGCGGCCGGCGACGCTGTCGGAGGACAGCTCCCCGACCAGGGCCCGGGTGCGACCCCACCCCTCGACGTCGTCCTCCGAGGCGGCGACGTCGCGCCGGGCCAACCGGGCCACGAGGCTCGCCAGGTCCTCGCCGTACCTGTCGGCGAAGACCGTCCCCTGCGACTGCCCGTGGTCCGAGAGGACGACGAAGCGGTAGGGCCGCGGAGCCGCGCTCGCGACGAGCTCCAGCTGGTGCAGCACACCGTCGATCGACTCGAGCGCCTCGAGGGCCTCGGGCCGCAGGATGCCCGCGTGGTGGGCGACCTCGTCGTAGTCGACGTAGTCGACGTAGATCGACCGGGTGCCCTGCAGCATGTGCTGGGCGACGAGAACCGTGTTCAGGTCGCGCAGGGCGCCGTTCGTCACGCTGCGCAGGACGGCGGTGGTCCAGCTCCGGTGGCAGCGGGGCTGCACGTCGCGGTGGATCGCCCGACGGGCCTGGAAGCGGTCCCGGACCAGCTCGATGACCGAGCGGGAGACGGCCCGGGTCAGCCCCGCCGGGTGGACCACGAACTCGGCGGCCGCGCGCTGGGCAGTGCGGCTCCCTCCGCCGCCGGCCCGACTCATGGTGAGGACCGAGGTGGGCGCGTCACCCGTGAACAGGTTGCTGATGCTCACGCCGCCGTCGACGAGCAGGCCTCGACCGGTCGTCAGGTCGGCCTCGATGACCGCGGCGTCAGCGGGGCGGTTCGCCACCATGACCTTGTCCCGGGCACGGTCGTACCAGCGGAACGCGGGGATGCCGTCGATCACCCCGTGCAGGATGCCCATCTGGCTGGCGGGCGTGGTGGCGGGGAGCTTCGGAGTCCACTCCCGCAGCTCGTGCGAGCCCGTCCGCACCCACCGGGAGAGCGTCGGGACGGTCCCGGCGGTGATCGCCATCTGCACCACGGGGAACGGGACGCCGTCGAGCTGGACGAACACGACGCCCTCGACCTGCGGGTCCGCGAGTGCGACGGGGTGCTGCCGGCTCGACGCGACGAGCCTGCTGACGAGCACCTGCGAGGTGCCGGCTGCGCCGAGCCAGCCCAGGACGGTCGTGACCAGGCCGATCGTGAGCGCGACCAGCCACGCCGTCCCGAACCCGTCGATGGTCACCTGCGGGAGCAGCCAGGCGGTCAGTGCAGCGATCAGGGCCTGGCCCACGAACGTCAGGACGAGCACTCCCGCCCACCCGACGAGGAGCGCCGCCGCGACGAGCACCGGTTGCACCACCGCGGCCACGAGGCACAGAGCGGCCGAGAAGAGGAACGGGCCCCAGGGCCGGTCGACGTGGAGGCCCGCGAACAGCCAGTCGCAGAGCCAGACGGCCGGGATGGTCACCAGGACCGATGCGACGTACCAGCCCAGCCGGCTGAACCACGGGCGCCGCATCGTCTCCCGGGCGAGGTCACCGGCGAGCCCGCGCGCCGGGTGGCCGTTCCCCGTCGCACCGCCACGCGGGCCGTCGTCGGTCGCCATCGATCGCACCTCCGTGGGTGGCGGACGCCGGTGGCGTCGGCGGGGATCCGCTCTACTGCTCCTCGAGCGTGAGGCCGTCGTCGCTGTCGCCCAGCTCGAGCGTGCTCCCGTCGAGCCGCAGCAGGGGCTCGGAGGTCAGGAACGTCCGGAGCCACTCGTCCTGCTGCGTGAGGTCGTCCGGGCACGCCATCATCGTCGCCGCGAGCGGCTCGGCGACCTCCAGGGTGCCGTCCTGCCACGTCGCCTCGCCGCTCATCGTGTTGCACCCGGCGTTCACCGACATGCGGTCGGACTCGAACGTCATCGTGACCTCGCTGCCGGGCACGAGCTCGTGGCCCGCCACGGCCGTCGAGACGAACGTCTTGCCCGCCAGGTCTGCGCCGCCCGCCGCTGCGCCCGAGCACGCGGAGAGCACGCCGGCCAGCCCCAGCAGGAGCATCACCGCGCCCACGAGGGGCCCTCGGACGTCACGCCCGTGGACGCCGGCCGCGTCTGCCACGGCTCCGCCTCCCCTAGATCCGCCGGCGGCGACGGCCCGGGGTGACCGCGGCAGCCACCACCGCGGTCTTCGCGACCGGCGCGGGACCCGGGGTCACGGCGGCCGCCACGACGGCGGTCTTGGCGACGGGGTGCCCGATGACACCGACCCGTCCCACGCGAGCTGGCCGGAGCGGCATGTCAGTCTCCCTCGGTGACGTCGTCTGCTTCGATCGAGGCGAGGATCGCCTGGATGGGGATGCGCCCGTCGGCGATGAGCTGCCCACCCGCGCGCCGCGCCGCCGAGGCGAAGGGCGCGGCCCAGAGGTTCTCCCAGATGAGCACACCCGCGGTGCTGCCCGGCTCCATGGCGGCGGCCAGGTTGACGACGTCCTCCTCGGTGAGCAGCTCGGCCAGCTCGGCCTCGATCTGCTGGAGCGGGCCCAGGTCGTCGATGTCGGAGAGCTCGGTCGCCTCGATCGAGCCGTCGGCGTCCTTCGTGAGGATCAGGACGTCGATGACCCGGATGGTGCCGGCGTCGGCGAGGGCGACGAGCTCGTCCGCCATCTCCCCGGTGAAGCGGCTCTCTCCCGCGGGGAACTCGACGACGAGGTAGTCGACGGGTCCCAGCTCGTCGAGCGAGGTCTGTGTCATCGCCGGGCGTCCCTTCCTCGGTGGGGAACCGCTCCGGTGGTCCAGCGCTGCGGCTTCACCCGCATCGATCGTGGCGTCGCCGTGCCGGGGCGTGATCATCCCGGAGGGGTGAGTGCGGCCCCGGGCGCCCCCGCGTCGTCGCGCTCTTGCCCCGACGCGCGGCGCCGCGCTACCTTTCATGTGTAAGAACAATCTGACACATGACGGAGCCCCATGACAGCATCCCCACCCACCGGCGACGAGCTCGTCGCCGTGCTGTCGGCGCTCGCCAACCCGATCCGCCTGCGCGCCCTCGCCACGCTGACGACCGGCGGCCGCGACTACGTCAGCCACCTGGCCCGCGAGATCGGCATCAGCCGCCCGCTGCTGCACATGCACCTGCAGCGCCTCGAGGCCGCCGGGCTCGTGGTCGGCACCCTCGAGCTCTCCGCCGACGGCAAGGCCATGAAGTTCTTCGAGGTCGCCGAGTTCACGCTCACCCTGACCCCCGAGACGCTGGCCCGGGCCGCGTCGACCCTCACCCCGCCGGACCCCGCCGCGGGTCCCGCCCCGAAGGAGCCCACGTGACCCACCTGAGCCTTGCGCCGCCCGCACCGAACCCGTGGCCGAACGTCGTCCTGACCCTCGGCCTCGTCCTGTTCGCGTTCCTGATCATGGCGGCGGTCATCGCGTTCGTCTCCGAGAACCGGAAGATGAAGATCGACGCCGCCCGGGAGAACGACCTCCGCCAGCTCGTCGACCGCTACGAGCAGCTCGCCGAGAAGACCATGGACGCCCAGCAGCGCACCGCCGCCGACGTCGCGGAGCTCCGCAGCCGGACCACGGCGATCGAGCAGATCCTGCGGACGGTGGAGTGATGTCCGCCGACGCAGCCCCGCGCACGATGTCCGCGGTCGCGCAGGACCGCTACGGCACGCCGTCCGAGGTGCTCGCGCCGCGCGAGGTCCCGGTGCCCACGCCCGGGCCCGGCGACGTGCTCGTGCGGGTGCGCGCGGCGGGCGTGAACCCGGCCGACGTGTTCCTGACCACCGGTCGCCCCGCGATGATGCGGCTCGTCCTCGGGCTGCGTCGCCCGCGGCCCGCCACGCGCGGCCAGGACGTCGCCGGAACCGTCGTGGCGGTCGGCGCGGACGTGACGGCGTTCCGCCCCGGCGACGACGTGTACGGCGAGGGCGACTTCGGGAAGTCGACGGGCTCGTACGCCGAGTACGCCCGGCTCCCGCACACCGTGCTCGCCCGCAAGCCCGAGCGGCTCACGTTCGCGCAGGCAGGCGCGCTCCCGATGGTCGGGCTGACCGCGCGCCGCGCGCTCGAGGTCGCGGGGGTCGGCCCCGGGCAGCGCGTGCTCGTCATCGGCGCGTCGGGCGGCGTCGGGCACGCCGCCGTGCAGCTCGCGGTGGCGCTCGGCGCCGAGGTGACCGGGGTGTGCAGCACGCGCAACGTCGAGCTGGTGCGCGGGCTGGGCGCGTCGCACGTGGTCGACTACACGCGCGAGGACCTCACCGAGCGGCCCGAGCGGTACGACGTGATCCTCGACAACGTCGCGAGCACCCCGCTGCGTCACCTGCGCCGGCTGCTGACGCCCCGCGGGACGCTGCTGATGAACAGCGGCCACGGCGGGCGCGTCCTCGGCCCGCTGCCCCGCATGGCCCGCGGCGCGGTGCTGTCGCTCACCGGCCCGCACACGATCCGGCCGTTCAGCATGTCCCCCAGCACGGCCGACCTCGACGCGCTGAGCGAGCTGGTCGGCTCCGGCGCGCTGACCCCGGTGGTCGAGCGGACGTACCCGCTGGCCGAGGCGGCCGCCGCGATCGAGCACGTCGCAGGCGGGCACGTCGCCGGGAAGGTCGTCGTCGTGGCCTGAGGCGCAGCGGGCGCCCGGACCCGGTGCGCCGGGTCCGGTGCGCCCGGGGCGGCGCCGCGGTGCGGGCACGCCGTGCGCCCGCTTACGCTCGACGGGTGGCCACCTTCTCCTCCGTGTCGCGGCAGCACGTCCTCCACGCCCTCGCCGAGTACGACGAGCGCGGCAGCGACGCGTTCCTGAACCTCTACGGCTTCGACCCGACGCCGGGTTACGCGCTGGTCCACGAGGGCCGCCCCTACGACGTGCAGGCCGTCCTCGGGGTCGCCCACCGGTTCGCCACGGGGCGTCTCGCGACGCCTGACGCGTTCAGCAGCGGCATGGCGAACGCCGTCGCGATCCTACGCAAGCGCGGGTTCGAGGTGACCGAGCCGGCCGGTGCCGTCCGCGTCGCGCCGGTCAAGGCGCCGCGGGCACCGAGAGCGCCGCGCGCGACGGCACCGAGGGCTGCCCGGCCGATCTCCGCCCGGACGACGGACGCCCGCGACGCGCCCCCGGTGCTGTGCCCGACCTGCTCGATGACGCTGCCCTCGACGGGCGTCTGCGACTACTGCAGCTGACGGGTAGGGCCCGTCCGGCGGGCACCGAGGCACGCCCGTGGTCGACGATCGCGAGGCGGTCCGCGGGGCGGTCCGCCTCCTCGGGGTAGCGCGTCGTCAGCAGGACCGTCGGGCCCTCGCGGGAGGCACGCCAGCACGGCGAGCGCCTGGGGTTCGCGACGCGGCAGGTCCCGGCGCCGGCGCGCCCTCTCCCGCCCTCATCCCCCGGCGCCGGCGCGCCCTCTCCCGTGCTCGCCCCCCGGCGCCGGGCATGCAGCGGCCACATTCTGCGACCCGCCGAACGCAGATTTTCCTTGAGGCGGCCCGCGGGCTCCGCCCGGCGTCGACCGCGCGCGGCGACGACGCGTCACCGCGCCGCGACATGACCACGCAGGCACATTTCCGCGCGGACGCTCGAACGCGTCGGGCGTTCGCGAACAATATTCGCGGCGAATTCCATGGGCACCGGCGGGACAAGACGGTCAGGACATTTCTTGCGGAGCGCCGCGCGCGGCCTCGACCCCGTCCCGGGCACGCCCGCCTCGCGCGCCGGACGGGAGCCGCACGACCGCGAAGCAGCAGACCGGGAGCGACCCGCCGGGAGAAGCATGCAGCACGCAGCGCTCGACTGCAACCTTTGCTGCAAAGTTGCAGCGCGCTGTCGATGCAGGTCACCGCGCCGCGAAGCGACGCGCCGGGCACCGGCGGCCCCTCGAGCTCCCGCACGACCGCACGTGGCAGCGCCACACGCGTCGCTCCCGCCGCCAGGCACGCCCGCCGCCAGGCGAGGCCTGCCGACACCCCCGCCCCCGGCACACGGGACCGCGACCCGCGAGCGCGTGCGCCCCACCGGACCAGCCCCCCGAAATCAGCCGGTTGCGCCGTACGGCCACGCCGCGCAATACTCCCGTCGTCGCGCCACGGGGGTCACGACAGGGGGCCCAGGAAACCTGATCACATCTCCGGGAATTTCCCCGACCAGATTTTCTGGACCGCCGTTTCCGGACATTTGCGTACAAAGGCAGCGACCTTCTACGGTGCGCTCCATGACAGCCGAGAAAAGCATTCTCCGCACATTCGTCGCCCGCTCGTCGCTCGCCGTGGTCCTCGGCGCGTCGACCCTCACCTGCGCGCTTCCCGCCCACGCCGGCCCGCCGGCCCCGGCGCCCACCGGGCACGCCGCGGCTCGCGCCACCACGCTCCGCGGGCACTACGAGGTGGTCCAGGCCGAGCCTCGGCCCGAGCAGGACCTCGACGGGGCGCCGGAGCTCACCGCCGAGGAGTCGGTGCGGCGCTACCTGCGTGACCCCGACGGTGAACGGGTCCTGCTGGAGGGCGAGGCCGAGGTGTTCGCGTCGCTCGAGCCGGGTCAGCAGGTCGACGTGACGGGCACCGAGGTACCTGTCGACGAGCCCGCCGCGGACGCCGAGGAGCCCACGCTCGCGGTCGCGCGTGCCACCACGGTCGCCGCTGCGCCCGAGCTGTCGACGGACGGCAGCCGGGCCACGGTCGTCGTTCTGCTGCGTCGCGGCCCGCAGGGGGCGGAGCCGATGACCGTCGACGAGGTCCGGTCGAGCGTCTTCACGGCGTCGAGCTCGGTGTCGGGGTACTTCGCCGAGAGCTCGTTCGGCACCATGCGCCTGACCGGTCGGGTGCGGCCCGACGGCGACGTCGTCGACTACCTGGAGATCCCGGCGTCCACCGCGTGCTGGTCCGAGGCGGAGGCGGGTGCGGCTGCCGCGAGCGCCGCCGGGGTCGACCTCACCGGGTACGACCACGTGATGTACCTGCTCGCGCCGAGCGAGGAGCCCTGCGGGTACGGCGGCTACGCGGGCGTCGGCGGCAACGTGAGCGTCACGCTGCACTTCGGCGAGGAGGCGACCCGCGGCATCGCGCAGCACGAGCTCGGGCACAACCTCGGGCTGTGGCACGCGCACTCGCTGACCTGCACCGACGCCTGGGGGCGCTTCACGTCAGGCCTCGAGGCGGGCGGCCGCTGCGAGACCCATGAGTACGGGGACCCCTACGACACGATGGGTGACGCGTACGGCCACATGCACTTCTCGGCGAACCACAAGGTCCAGCTCGGCTGGATCCCGCCGTCCCGCGTCACGACGGCGGCGACGTCCGGCACGTACACGGTGGCGGCAGCCGGGATCGCGACTGACGCCCCGCAGAGCCTGCGAGTGCCGCTCGCCGACGGCGCGTACTACGACGTCGAGGTCCGCCGACCCGTCGGGCAGCACTGGGACGCGAAGGTCGCGGGGATCCCCTCGCTGCTCACGGGCGTCTCCGTGCGCCTCGTCGACGGCCGGGGCCAGGCGCTCGTCGACGCGACACCGGACGGGTGGATGGGCGACTCCGCGGTCCAGCCGGGGTCCGTCCTCACCGACCCGACCACCGGGGCGTCGGTGCGCCTGGTGTCCTCGGACTCCACGACCGCGGCCGTCGAGGTGACCCACCCGGCGCCGATCGAGCAGCTCGCGGTGCGCGGCACGAACAACGGGTGGGGCTCGACGCCGATGACGCGCGTCGCCGGGTCCGCGTCGTCGTGGACCGCCGAGGTCCCGTTCGGCACGGCCCCGGACGAGCGGTTCAAGCTCGACGTCCACGGTGACTGGTCCGAGTCGTACGGCGACTCCGACCGCGACGGACGTGCGGAGCGCGACGGCGCCGACATCCCCGTCACCGGCGGGGCAGGGACGTACCGGATCACGTTCGACGCGCTCGCCAAGACGTACACGGTCGTCAAGACCGGGTTCACGAGCACTCACCCCTCCATGCACCTGCGCGGGACGCACAACGCGTGGAACGCCGCGCCCATGTCGCTCGTCGGAGACGGCACGTGGAGCGTCGCGGTGTGGCTCGGCGGGACGGACGACGCCCGCCTGAAGTTCGACGTCGACGGGACGTGGGCGACGAGCTTCGGCGACACCGACCGCGACGGACGCGCCGAGCAGGGCGGCGCCGACATCCCCGTCACGGGCGGCGTCGGTCTGTACTACGTCACGTTCGACGACCGGACCGGCGAGTACCACCTCATCAAGTGGGGCTGACGGGCCTCTGACCTGACCGCGCGCCGCCGGCGGACGTCACCGGCGGCGCGCGGCGGGTGCGGTCACCGCACGCCCGTGGCCGGCGCGAGCACGCAGCGGTCGCGCCCCTGCGCCTTGGCCTCGTACAAGGCGCCGTCCGCCCGGGCGAGCACCTGCTCGACCGAGGTCGCGCCGTCGATCCCGGCGACCCCGAGGCTGCACGTGACACGGACGGCGGTGTCGGCGCGTGCCACGGCCGCGCGGTACCGCTCCGCGGCCTCCATCGCCTGCGCCGCGGTGGTGTCGGGCAGGATCACCGCGAACTCCTCACCGCCGTAGCGGGCCACGAGGTCCGACGTCCGCGCCGCCGACTGCAGCGCCCGGGCTGCAGCCCGGAGCGTCCGGTCGCCCTCCGCGTGACCGTGCTCGTCGTTGACGCGCTTGAAGTGGTCCAGGTCGACGAGGACCACGGCGAGCGGCGCCCCGCTGCGCTCGCTGCGGGAGAGCTCGCGGCGCAGCGTGTCGTCGAACGCCCGGCGGTTGAGCACGCCCGTCAGGCCGTCCGTCCGCGCCGCGCGCCGCAGCTCGTGAACCACGGCAGCGCGGCTCAGGGCCAGCCCCGCGTGACCCCCCGCCTGCACGAGCGTCTCGAGCAGGCGCCGTTCGACGCCTTTCGACTGCTTGCGCGGGACCTCCAGGACGAGCCAGCCCTCCCCCAGCGCGTCGACCCGCAGGGGCACGCACACGACATCCCGCGCGTCCGGGAGCACAGCCGCCAGCCACGGGTCCCGCGCGGCGTCCACGACGCGGCGCAGCACCGGCTCGCCCGCCGCGGACGCCCGCGCGAGAAGGGAGCCCGGCTCGCGCGACGCGCCGGGCCAGGGCGGCGTGACCGGCGCGCTCGGCTCGACGAACAGCGGGAGCCCCGTGCGCGCGGCGGGCTCCAGCACGACGAGAGCACGTCGGGCGAGCAGGTCGTCGACCGCGACGTGCACGAGCCGCTGCGCGACCTCGCGGGGGTCGTGCACCGTCTCGAGGTCGGCGACGAAGCGGTGCAGGACCTCGGCGTCGTAGCGTCGCCGGCGCAGCTCGCGCTCGTTGACGGCCGCGAACGTGGACGTCGTCCAGGCCGCGAGCGCAGTCACGAGCACGAACGCGGCGTACGCACGTGACGGGAAGGGCACGACGCCGGCGCCACCCGTGCGCTCGAGCGTGACGACGCACAGCACGACCAGCGCGTGCCAGACGACGACCTTCGCCCCGGTCCGGAACGAGACGAGAAGGCTCACGGCGGCGACGTGCACGACGACCAGCCCGGTCGCCGGGACGGTGAGTGCGCCGAGGACGTGCATGAGCGCACCGAGCAGGAGCCCGTCGAGCACGAGGGCCGCGTTGACGGCGAGGACGGCGGCGCGTCGACCCGCACGGGGGGACACCGCGGCAAGGGCGCTGAGCGCGGCGTAGCCTCCGAGCGCGAGGGCCGCCGTCCCGGGGGGCACCGGCCGCACGTGCGGGACGAGGAACCACAGCGTGACCGCCGCGCCCGCGAGTGCGGCGCGCAGGGCCGTCGACCAGGCGATCCGGTCGGCGAGCGGGACGAGCCCGAAGCGGGACTGCGGCGGCGGGATGTCGGTCATCGGTGAGCCTCGGGGCGGTCGTCGTCGGGGAACGGGAGGGTCGGAGCGGCGCGCAGGGACGCGCGTGCCAGCTTCGGGTCGCCGCTGTCGACCCGGTCCTGGACGGCGAGGTAGAGCATCACGAGCACGATCAGCAGGAGCGGGAACGGTGCGCCGCTCAGCGCGTCGCGGAGCCAGCCGGCGCTCGGGGCGCCGGGCGCCGTCGGTGGACCGGCCGCGCCGGGCTGCACGCCGTCCGGGCTCGTCGGCCCGGTGCTCGTCGGCCCGGGGTCCGCCGCGCCGCCGGGATCCGTGCCCCCCGGCGCACCCGGACCGGCGGCTCCGGGGGACGACGCGACGCCCGCGAACGGCACGACCACGCGCGCGCGCACCTGGGGTGTCCCCGGAGCTGCCGGACTCGCGTCGTCGGCGTCCGACCCGGTGGTGGGGTCGCCGACGGGGGCGTCGCCGAGCGGCCCCTCGTCGGCTGCGGGCGAGGAGCTGGGCGCGGCGCGCGGCGGGAGGGTCGGCACCGCAGCGGACGGAGCGTCCGTGAGCAGCCACCCGAGTTCTGCGGTCGCCGTCCGGCCCTGCGCCGCGTCGTCGCTGCGGAGCGAGAACGTGAGCCGGTAGGTGGCGGAACCGCTGCCGTCCGCGGGCATCGACGGCGCGGCGCGCGCGGGTAGCGCCGCGAGCTCCGCGAGCGTGCCCGCGAACACGCGCTCCCCGGTGAACCCGGCGCAGTCGCCGTACTCGCCTCCGTCACCGAGCTCGACCTCGATGTCGAGGAAGTCGGCGAGCCCGGAGCCTCCGACCGTGGCGGTCACCGCGACCACGGACCGGTCCGCGCCCGCCCACGACACCCGGACGCACACGGGAGTGAGCGGCCCCGGTGCGAGGTCGCGCGCATCGACGAGCGGGCCCGTCGCGTCCGTGGAGATGCTGGGGCGGTCGTCGCCCGCGGCGCCGGCGGGCAGCGGGGTACCGACGAGCGCCGAGACGGCGAGGGCGGCGAGGACCGAGGCGAGGCAGCGCGCGACCCACCTCATGCGCACGCACCCTTCCGTCGACCCGACCCCCGGCCTATCGGCAGCACGTACCCCGACCCAAGCGGTTGCGGGTGCCGCGACCGCTCACCCGTCGTGAGGGTCACATCTCGCCCCGGGGTGCCGATGGGGCCGACGTCCCGCTCCACTACCCGGAGGTGAGCACGCCCGTGGCCAGGTCCGCGCGCGCCCACGCCCCGGCCCGGGTCCGTGTGCTCGCGACGCTGCTCCTCGCCGCCGTCGTGGGGGTCGTCGGCACAGGCGCGGCGTCCGCCGTCTTCAGCGTCCGCACGACGAACACGTCGACGCTCGCGGCGGCGGCGACGTTCCCGAACTACAGCACCCAGGTGCTGGGCGCGGGTCCGCTGTTCTACCACCGCGGCGAGGAGCCCAGCAGCACCCTCTTTCCGAGCGACGCCCTGGACAGCAGCGGGAACGGGCGGACCGGGACGTACACGGGACGCACCGACGGTCCCGACCTGTGGTGGACCGCCGACGAGGGCACCGGCAGCACGCTCGCGGACCGCTCGGGCAGCGACAACACCGGGACGCTCCGCGGCAACGCGACCTGGACCACCGGGATCATGTCCGGCGGGGTGACCCTCGACGGCTCCGGCGACTGGGTCGAGTCCGCGACCACCTCCGTGAGCACGAACGGGCCCTACTCCGTCGCGGTGTGGGTCCGGCTCGCGAACGCCGACGGGACCCGCGTCGTGCTGAGCCAGCCGAGCACGGCTCCCGGCGGCACGCAGAGCGGCTTCGTGCTCCGCTGGGTCTACGAGTCGGCGGCGACGGGGCACTGGGAGTGGGCCCGGGCGAGCAGCGACGCGAACGGCGCGGCCTACGCCCTCGCAGCCCAGGGAGCCGGGCAGCCTGCACCAGTCGGGCGGTGGGTGCACCTCGTCGCGACCTACACCAACGACACCAGCTCGGCCCTCTACGTCGACGGCGCGCAGGTCGCGTTCAACGGCAGCGCCACCGAGATCTCCACGGCAGGACCGCTGCAGGTCGGGCGCGCGCTGGTCAACGGAACCTACGCCGCGTCGCAGTACCTCGCCGGCGCGGTCGACGACGTCCGCGCCTACAAGCGCGACCTGACCGCCGCCGAGGTCGCCGAGCTGCACCAGGGCACGAGCGACTCCCTCGTGGGCGCCTGGGGGTTCGACGACTCGGCGACGGCCGCGCCCGGCTTCGCGGACGGCTCGGTCCGCGGGAACCTGCTGACGGCTCCGGGCGTCACGGTCGCGGCCGCCCCGGGACCGGTCCGGCGCGGGAGCCGCTCGGTCTACCTGGACGGGTCCGCGGGAGACCCCGGGACCGCGACGTCCGCCGCGCTGCGGACCGACCAGAGCTTCACGGTCATGGCGTGGGTCGCGCCGGAGAACCTGACGGTGACGCGCGCGATCCTCTCGCAGGACACGGCCCTCGACACCGCGTCGAGCAAGGTCTCGGCGTTCGCCCTGACCTACCGGCGGTCCCAGGGGAAGTTCGCCTTCGCGCTCGCGACCGCGAACACCAACGACGGCACCTCCGACTCGGCCGTCGGGTCGACGGTGCCCGTCGAGTCGACCTCCGCGGCCCCGACCTGGTACCACGTGACGGGCGTGTACGACCGCGAGGCCGGCGTGGCCCGGCTCTACGTCGACGGCGTGCTCGAGGCCACCGTCCCGCACACCGTCCCGTTCGACGGCACCGGCCTCCTGCAGCTCGGCCGGGACCGCACCAGCGACGCCTACCGCGACCCCTTCCAGGGCTGGATCGACGACGTGCGCGTGTTCCAGCGCGCCCTGCCCCAGGCGGCGGTCCAGGCCCACCTCGAGGACGGCGTCGCGCTCGCGCGGGCCACGGCGGCACGCCGCGGCGCCCTGCGGGGGGCCCAGGGTGGCGAGACGGCGACGACTGCGGTCACCTACTCGGGGGCGCGCGGCAGCGGCGGTTACAACCCGAGCACATGGTCGTCCCCGACCGCCGTGACGCTCGAGTGCTGGTTCCGGACGACGTCGACGCGCGGTGGTGTGCTCCTGCAGCTCGCGAGCACGGGCACCGGGATGCCCGCCGCCCACGACCGGACGCTGTACGTCACGCCGTCGGGTGCCGTGGCGTTCGCCACCTTCAAGGACACCGTGCCGACCGCGCTCCAGGTGCTGACCAGCCCGGCGACCTACCGGGACGGCGCGTGGCACCACGTCACCGCGACGCTGAGCCCGACGGCGGGCTCGGCGCTGTACGTCGACGGAGCGCCCGTCGCCGCGAACGCCGCGTGGACCACGGCCTCGACCCTGCCGAACGGTGTGTGGCGGTGGGGTGGCGGGAACACCAGCACGCTGCCGAACCGGGCGACGGGCGAGGGGTTCGCCGGGAGCATCGACGAGATCGCGGTCTACGGCACGGCCCTCACCGAACAGCAGGTCGCCTGGAGCTTCCACGCGAACCACTGAGGGGTGAACCCGACGCGCGGAGCTCAACCCGGTCGGTCGACGCCCGATCAGTCCCATGCCTGCCGGGACCCGGCGGCCCCCGCCGTCAGGAGAACCCGATGACCGCCACCCGAGCACGCCGCACGCTGACCGCCACCCTCGCCGTCCTGGCCCTCGTCGCGGCGTCGCTGCTCGTGTGGCGCTCGACGTACGCGTCGTTCTCAGCGACGACGGCCAACCCGAACAACCAGTGGTCCGCCGGCACCGTGACGCTCACGGACAACAGGTCGAGCACCGCGCTGTGGACGTCCGCGGCGGGTCTCAAGCCCGGGTCGACGGGGACCTCCTGCATCCGCGTGGACTACACCGGCTCGCTCGCCGCGCGCGTCCGGATGTACGTCGCGCCCGGCGCGCTCACCGGGACCGGCCTCGGCACCTACCTGCGCTTCACGGTCGACGAGGGCACCGTGGGGGACAACGCCACGTGCGCGGACTTCGGCGGCACGGTGACCCGCCTCCACAACTCGGGTGCGCCCGGGACCGGCACGACTGCGGCCGACGGCTCCGACAGCGCGGCGACCCTCGCCACGTTCGCGGGGGCGCGGACCTCGTTCGCGTCCGGTGCGAGCACCTGGGCCCCGGTCGGGACGGGCGAGAAGCGCACGTACCGCATCACCTGGACCGTGCTCGACGACAACCTCGCCGCCGGCAAGAACGCAACCGCGACGTTCACCTGGGAGGCGCAGAACTCGTGACGACCGCGGCGCCGCCGGCTGCCTCGGTCGACGCCGGGGTCCCGGTGCCGTTCGTGACGGTCGTCGCGCGCGTCGTCGTCCTGTTCCTCGTCGGCCTGCTCGCCTGGTCGCTCGCACCCGCGGCGATCGGGTGGCAGCCGCGGCCGGTGCTGACCGGCTCGATGTCTCCGGCCGTCGACCCCGGGGACGTCGTCGTGACGGCGCCGGTGGAGGCGGGGACGCTCGCGCCGGGCCTCATCATCGCGTTCCGCGACGCGGCCAGGCCCGGGAACGTCCTGCTGCACCGCGTCGTGCGCGTCGAGCCCGACGGCAGCATCATCACCCGCGGCGACGCCAACCCCCAGGACGACTCGACCCCGGTACACCCGGACGACGTCCTGGGCGAGGCGCGGCTGAGCGTCCCGCACCTGGCCCTCCCCCTGGTCTGGGTGCACGAGGGCGACATGGCCACCGGCGGTCTGGCGCTCCTTCTCGTCCTCAGCGTCGCGGTGCTGGCAGTGGGCCTGCCCGCGACGACCGCCGGACGGGTCCACGCAGGCGCGGCCCCGACGGACGGCCCGGTGCGGCCGGACGGCTCGGCGCCTCCCCGAGCGCTGACGGTCCCTCGCGGTCCCGGGGAGCCGCCGACCCGTCGCGCGCTGCGCGTCGAGCATCGCGCCGAGGACGCCCGCACAGGTCGCCGGAGCGGTGGGGTGGACGTCGCCCTGGGGCTCGTCCGAGCCGCCGCCCCGGGTCGTCGCACGCGTGCTGCCGCCGCCCACCGCCGGGTCACCCGTGGCGGGAGACCCGCTCGCCGGGGGCACGCCCACCCGTGAGAGGCAGCCGCGGGATCAGCGAGAGCTCCGCGACCGCGGCGGTCACAGTCTCTCGACGCGCGGTCGGCGCGAGAAGGCAGACCCGCGGGTCGACGGGGTGAGCGCGCGCCCGACGACCAGCCGATCGGGCGACCTCCGCGCGCGCGTCAGCCGTACCCTCGGGAGGTGACGTTCCACGTCGCCGCCGACGCCTACGACCGGTTCATGGGCCGGTTCTCCGCACCGCTGGCCGCGCGCTTCGCCGGCTGGGCGGGCGTGCGGCCCGGGATGCGTGCGCTCGACGTCGGCTGCGGGCCGGGGGCGCTCACCGCCGAGCTCGTCGCACGCCTCGGCGCCGGCGCGGTGCACGCGGTCGAGCCCTCACCACCGTTCGTCGACGCCGTCCGCTCCCGGCTCCCCGGCGTCGACGTGCGGGCGGCGTCCGCCGAGGACCTGCCGTTCGACGGCGACTCGGTCGACGCCGCGCTGGCCCAGCTCGTCGTCCACTTCATGGCCGACCCCGTCCGCGGACTGCGCGAGATGGCGCGCGTGACCCGGCCCGGCGGCGTCGTCGCGGCGTGCGTGTGGGACCACGCAGGCGGCGGCAGCCCGCTCGCGACGTTCTGGGACGCCGTGCACGAGCTCACCCCCACGGCCCGCGGCGAGTCGGGCCTCGCGGGCGCGCGGGAGGGGCACCTCGCCGAGCTGTTCGACGCGGCCGGGATCGGTGACGTCGAGTCGTCGTCGCTGAACGTGACGGTGCCGTTCGGGTCGTTCGACGACTGGTGGGAGCCGTTCACGCTCGGGGTCGGCCCCGCGGGGGCGCACGTCGCGGGTCTCGACGCCGAGGGCTGCGCCGCGCTGCGGGCCCGGTGCGCGGAGCTGCTGCCGACGGCGCCGTTCGAGGTCCGCGCGTCGGCGTGGAGCGCGCGCGGTCGGGTCTGAGGCCGCGGAGACCCCGCCTCCGACCGGCCGGCGGTCCCGCCCGGGGCACCGTCCCGGCTGGACCGGGCTCCGACCGATCCGGCGGCACGGTTCGCGCCCGCGCGCTCGACGCTCGACTCTCGACGCGACCGGTCGGCACTAGCGCAGCAGCGGACCGCGCGTGAGCCGGTCCCGCGCGCGGTCCGCGAGATCGCGCGCGAGCACCCGGATCTCCTCCGGGGGCGGCGGCCGGCCGCCGATGTCCTGGGCGCTCACGTGCGGGCTGAGCAGCCGCAGCAGGTCGTACGCGCGCGCGCCCGTGTCCGCGTCGCCGAACGCCGTGATGCGGGCGGCCGTCCGTGCCATCTCGACCGTCCGCGGCCGCTCGTACGGGTCCGGAGCCCCGACGATGTACCAGTGCTCGACCCACGCGGTCCAGGACACCAGGTCGACGTAGGCCCGCGCGCCGTCCTCCCACCGCCGTACGTGCAGCTCGCGACGGAGGGTCTCGCGCTGCGTCACCACGACCCCGAGGAACGTCCCCGTCGCGCCGATCAGCGCTCCGACGACCGCCCACGCCGCACCCAGGTCCACGGCACCAGGGTGCGCTCGCCGCAGGAGGGTGCGGGGGCGTCGCCGCACGCTCCGCGCGATGAGGCGCCCCGGTGCGGGTCCGGCCTACGCGCTGAGGTCCGGACCGGCGCCCGACGCGGTGGGGCTGCCCCGCCGCGTCGGGCACGCCGGTCAGGCGACCGGGCCCGGCGTCTCGACCGTGATCCGCGCGACCTCGCCCGTGCGCCGGAACACCTCCGTGCTCAGCCCGGCGTCGAGCGCCGCGTCGGGCAGCGTCACCGTCGAGCCGTCGGCCCGCTCGACCGTCACGGTCGTCGGGGCGCCGGCGGCGACGCGGCGGTACACGACGGGCACCTGGCAGAACGTGAACGCGAGCGACCCCGCGGGCAGCTCGACGTGCTGCGTCGCGCCGCCGACGTCGAGGTGGCGGAACGTCGCCGGTGCGCTCGTCCACTCCTCGGCGCGCAGCAGCACGGGCCGGAACACGACGCGGCCGTCCTCGACGCGCAGCCCGAGCTCCCCGAGGCGCGTGAGCACCTCCTCCTTGACCTGCCCGGTCATGCCGGGCTGGCGCGCGCCCTTCCCGGCCGGGGTGTGCGAGTACGGGTCGATCGGGAACGCGCCGTACACCTCGGGGGTCTTGCAGTACCCGAGCCCGCGGCGCACGTCCTCGTAGATCTCCGCGAGCCGGCGGACGACCCCCGGGTCGGTGCCCTCGGCGACCGCGCGCTCGTGGTTCTCCTGCACCGCGAGGAGCAGCTTGGACACCATGTGCCAGTAGATCGAGCCGAGCCCCTCGTACGCGAAGAACGTGCCGGACCGGCCCGTGAACTCGGCGTGCTGGAACACGTCCTCGAACAGCCCGAGGAGCGCCGCCCGGTCCTCGTCGGACACGTCGACCGCGACCCGGTCGAGCGCCGCCGCGACGTCGCCCGCGTTGTGGACGTCCGGGGCGAAGTGCACGTCACCCGCGACGTCGCGCAGCACCACCGAGCGGTCCCCGGCGGCGACGAGCCGCTCGACGAGGGGCACGCGCGCGGCGTCGGCCGCGGCCACGGTGTTCCGGTCGAGGAAGCTCGGCAGCTCCTTGTCCGGGTAGAGGATGTAGCTGTGCTGGTCCGCGCGGTACAGCGCGGACCGCCGCAGGCCGTCGAGCAGCTCGACCGCCTCGGCCGGGCTCAGCACGCCGGAGGACAGCACCGCGACCTGGCCCTCGAGCATCTCGCTGAGCCGCCGCACCCCGGCCCCGTCGGCCCGCAGGTCGAGCAGGTTGTAGGAGTGGACCAGCGCGTCGTCGCGACGGTTGGCCCGCAGCCCCGAGTCGACGTAGCGCTGCGCGACGTCGAGGAACGCGGTCACGTCCGCCGCGTCGACGGTGGTCACGGCGCCGCCGAACCCGTCGTACACGCGCGCCCGGTACGCCGTGCCGGCCGCGCCGAGCTCGTCCATGACCGCGAGGCGGGCTGCGTCGTCGAAGCCGGTCCCGGTGCCGCCCGCGTGCCGCGCGAGGGCGTCGTGCACGTCGGCGAGCAGGGCCCGCAGCTCGGTCGTCACCGTCACGTCGGAGGTGAGCAGGTCGCGGACCACGTCGAGGTAGCGCCGCACGTAGGCGAGCGTGACGACCGAGAGGCCGCGCCCGACGAGGGCGTTGTTCGCGTCGTTCCACTCGGGGCGTTGGGTGTTCATCCAGATCCCGCCCTCGGGCACGAGGTTGACGAGCTTCGCGGCGAGCAGCAGCAGCAGCTTCTCGGCGAGCGTCACGCGCACGAGCTCGCCGTCGGGCCCGTGCACGAGCCGCCCGTCCGCGCCCTCGCGCTCGACCCGGCGCTCGATGGCCGCCTGCGCGGCGTCGTCGAACGCGATCGTGTCGTACGGGTTCTCGAGGGTCTTCGCGTACGACGCGATCCGGTACGGCACGTCGGCGTGCGTGAACACGGCGCGGTCGACGAGCGCGTCGAGCCGCCCGGGGTGGAAGCGCCGGGACGTCTCGAGGAGCTTGAGCAGGTAGACGACCTGGTGGTCGCTCCAGTAGCCGATGTTGGCCCACGGGTTCTCGGGCTCCGGGACCTCCCAGTCGATGCCCTGGCGCGAGATCCGGTACGGGTTGTAGCCGTCGGCGGTGGTCGCGTCGAGGAACACGGTGACCATCGACTCGACGTACTCGGGGAACGACCAGGCGAGCGCCTCCCAGTTCTGGAAGATGTCGCGCCAGTTGCCCTGGAAGTCGACGCGCGTGCGCCCGTCGGCGTCGCGCAGCGCGATCCGGAACTTGTTCCAGGGGCGGCTCGGGTCGCCGTGGCGGCGGCTGAACATCAGCGGCAGGTACTCGCGCGCGAGCCGGCCGAGGTCCGCGTCGCCGCGGGAGTCCGCGAGCGCGACGAGCGTGTCGATGCCGAAGCGCTCGGGCAGGTCCGCGAGCAGGTCGGCGCAGCGCTCGGCGGTCCGCGGGCTGCGCTCGGCGACGAACCGGCGCACGTCCTCGGCCTCGGCGGTGTAGCCGTCGACGGGCACGCCGCCGCGCATCGTGTTGAACAGGACGTTCGCGCCGTGGTGCGCGGCGGCGAGCTCGTCGCCCGTGAGCTGCGCGGCGTCGGCCGTGGCGAGCAGGGCCTCGAGCGCGGTGCGGGTCTCCTCGACGTCGGCCGCGAGGCGCTGCGCGACGGCGGCCGGGTCGGCGAGCTCGGTGCGCAGCGCGACGACGTCGGCGGCGCTGTGCTCGACGTCGGCGACGACCTGCCAGCGGCGCGTCTCGCCGGGCGCGAGCGTCAGCCCGGTCCGCACGAGGTAGGCGCCGCGCTCGCCACGCACGTCGACCTCGCCGTGCACGGGCTGGCCGGCGGCGAACGCCCGGAGCTGGCGCGTCGAGACCAGGCGGTCGGCGGACTCGAGCCCGAGGGACCACGCGACGTTGGCGCGCAGCGACTCGCTCGGCTCGGACTTGTCGGTGAGCTTCGAGTTCAGGTAGAGGATCCCGAGGCCCGTCGCGCCGTCGACCTCGCTGCGCTTGTACGCGTCGAGCAGCGAGCTGAGCTCGTTCTGGACCTGGACGGTCGCGCCCGCGGGCAGGAGGTTGACGAACCCGTCGACCACCTCGACCTCGACCGGCCCGTCCGACGTCGACGTGAGCTCGCCCGTGCGCACGACGCCGTAGCGGGCGCTCGTTTGCCACGTGACGCGCACGCGCAGGCCGAGGTCGGGGCGGACCTCCTCGAAGACGAGGGTCGTGCCGAGGTAGTCCTTGGACAGGGTGCGCCGGGCCGCGGGGTCGCCCGGGCGGGTCTCGGCGAAGGGCTGCCAGACGGTCGTCGTCCCGTCCGTGCCGGTGACGCGCAGCAGCGTGAGCCCGCCGGTACGGCCGGCGCCCTCGGCGACCTTGTCCTCGGTGTAGTACGGGAACAGCGCGTGCTCGGCCTCGACGCGGCCGGCGGTCACGCCGCCGCTGCTCGAGATGAAGACCCACAGGTCGCTCGCGCCGACGAGCGTCATGAAGAACGGCGGGATCTGGTCGTACGCGGTGATCTGGTAGAACGGCCGGCCCTCGATCTCGAGGGTGCGTCCGGCGACCGGGCCGGCGTCGGTGGCGGACAGGGGTGCGGCGACCTGCAGGGACATGCGGGTTCCTTGCGTCGGGTGTGCGGCGGCGGACTCGTCGGGCGCGCGTCCCCGGCGGTGTCGCGACCGTGCGGCACCGGATCTGAGAGAGCGCTCTCACGCCAGCGTGTCATGCCGGCGCCCGTACGGGCAAGGACCCGGCCTGGGACCTCGCGGGGGTGGACGCGGCGCAGGGCCCGGACCTGCGGGCGGATCCCGCGGCCCCCCACGCCCGTCACGCATGAGAGAGATCTCATCTACTTACTGACCGGACTGTGACCAGATCGTGACATTCTGCCGACCATCCCTGACCCCGACAGGAAGCCGCCGCCGTGACCTCACGTAGCGCTGCACCCCTCCTCACCCGCACGTCCGCCGCCCGCCGCGCCGCCCTCGTCGGGCTGCTCCCCGGCGTCCTGACCGCGACGCTGCTGACCGCACCACCCGCCGCCGCCACGCCCGGCGCCGCACCCGGCGGCCCCGTCGCGCAGTCCCCCGGCGCCCGCGCCGCCGCCGTCCCCGGCGGCTGCGGCCAGCTGTTCGACGACTTCGCCTACACGTCCTCGTCCGACCCGGCCCTGCGCTCGCGCGGCTGGACCGTCCGCACCGGCGCGGGCGGCCCCGGCGTCTCCGGGAACACGTGGTCCGCGGCCAACGTGGACTTCCCCGGCACCGGCGCAGCCCGCACGATGCGCCTGCGCGCCCAGACCGACGGCACCGCTGCCGGCACCGTCAACGCCGAGGTCTACCAGCAGCGCAAGTTCTTCGAGGGGACCTACGCGAGCCGCGTGCGGTTCACCGACGCGCCCGTCAGCGGCGCCGACGGCGACCCCGTCGTCCAGACGCTCTTCACGATCACGCCGCTCGACTTCCCCAACGACCCGGCGTACGGCGAGGCCGACTTCGAGTACCTGCCCAACGGCGGCTGGGGCGCGACGAGGCCCACGCTGTTCACGACGACCTACGAGACCTACCAGAACGACCCCTGGAAGGCCGACAACGTCAGCACCACGATCCCCGGGAGCCTCGACGGCTGGCACGACCTCGTGCTGCAGGTGGACTCCGGCCACGTGCGCTACTACCTCGACGGCCGCCTCGTCGCCGACCACACCGGGCACGTGTACCCCGAGACCCCGATGTCGCTCAACGCGAACCTCTGGTTCATCGACCTCGCGTCGCACACGGGCGGCGTGAGCCGCTACGAGCAGGAGGTCGACTACGTCTTCCACGCGGACCGCGAGGTGCTCGCGCCCGCCGACGTCAGCGCTCGGGTCGCCGGCCTGCGCGCCGCCGGCACGAGCCACACCGACACCGTGAGGCTCGGGACGTGCACCCCGACGACGCCGCCCGCGGTGCCCCCAATCACGCCCACCCCCGCCCCGACGCCGACCGCGAGCACGCCGGCGCCCGCACCGAGCGCGACCCCGACCCCGGTGCCGACCGTCGCGCCGAACCCGCCCGCCGCGCCGCTGTGCGACCACCTGCGCTCGTGGGCCCGCAACCGGTTCTACTGGCCGGGCGCGACGATCACGCACGCCGACCACGCCTGGCGCGCGACGCGCGCGACCCGGCGGGCCGCCCCGGGCACGAGCACCGCATGGCAGGACCTCGGGCGCTGCTCGACGTCCTGACCGGGCGCCGGACGCGCTGCGCGGCGGGGTGCGGTCCGGAGCCGGGCCGCACCCCCTGCCGTCCGGAGCCGGGCGCGCCGCACGCGCCCGGCTCCCCGCGGGTGGGTCAGTCCTCGATGACCGACAGCACGTTGCCCGCCGGGTCGGTGAACCACGCGATCAGCGGCCCGCCGCCCCGGAAGACCCCCTGCGCATCGGTCTCGATCCCGGTGCCCTCGTAGTGCTCGAACGCGACACCCCGCCCGGTGAGCCACGCGACGGCGGCCTCGACGTCCGGGACCGGGAAGTTCAGCACCGTGAACGTCGCGGGCACGTGGTCGGCCTTCGGGTAGACGATCACGTGCGCACCGCCGCCGAGCCGGAGCGTGAGCATGCCGTTCTCCTCGGTGACGTCGAGCCCGAGCGTCTCGCCGTAGAAGGCCCGCGCCCGCGGGACGTCGTCGACCGAGAACCCGCCGAACGCCTTCGACTCGCGCAGCATGGTCGCTCCTTCCGGGTGCCGGGGCACCGTCGCGGCCCGGGCCGGGAGGGCCGGGCTCACGGGGTAGACCGGCGACCGCGGGCGGAGTCATCGGAGCCGACCAGCTTCTCCTGACCCACCGCGCGCCCCGGACCCGCCGGGCCACCCGAGCCCGTCGAGTCCTCCGCACGGCCGCTGCGCCGCACCGCCCACCACCCGAGCACCGCCGACCCGAGCACGGCGACCGCGTTGTGCGCGTACTTCGGCCCGGCCGGCACGTCCCCGAGCGGCACGACGAGGAACCCCACCGCCGCCCTCGCGACGAGCACCCCGGCGGCGACCGCGGCGACGTGGCGGCCCGCCCAGCCGTCCGTGCGGGCCCACCGCCGCAGCGCGAGGGCGCCCACGACGAGCACGGTCGCCGAGCCGGCGACGCCGAACCACGTCTCGTCGGACGGCGTCACGAGGAGCCCGCCCACGAGGCCGACCGCGGCGAGCACCCCGGCCCGCGGCACCCGGCCGGACCGGCGCGGTGCGACCCGCCGGCCGAGCGTGACGGCGGCGACGGCCAGCAGCACCGCGACGGCCCACGCACCCGCGACCTGCCCGGTCGACGCGTGGTCGGTCTCGGTCTCGAGGTGGTCGACGTGCACCAGGATCGCGGCCGCCACGTAGAGCAGCGCCGCGACGACGAGTCCCGGGGCACGCAGCCACGGCCGGCGCGCGGCGTCCGGCCGCAGCGCCTGGACCAGCACGATCGGTACCGTGAAGCTCCACAGGGCGTGCCCGACGAGGAAGTTCGTCGCGTTCCCGACGGCGACGCCCCACGGCTCGACCAGGGTGGCTCGCGCACCCTCCTCCCAGCCCTCGATCTGCCGGTACGACAGGCTGAACAGCGACTGGTCCACGACCCCGGCCTGGACCACGCCCAACGCCGTCGCGAGCAGCAGCACCCCGGGCCAGCGGAGCCCGGCGCGCACCGCGACCTCGCGCAGCAGCAGCGCCGGCGCCCCGTAGAGCGGCACGAAGAACAGCAGCCCGAAGACGAGCGCCGCCGGGTCCCCGGTGCTCGTGTCGTAGGCGACGAGGTACTCGGCACCCACCGGCGACAGCACGAGCAGGCCGGCCGCGAGCGCCCAGCGGACGCGGCGGCGCGGCAACCGTGGCGCGTGCGCGCCGTGGGCGGGCCGCTCGACGGGCTCGGGCTCGGGCTCGGGCTCGGGCTCGGGCTCGCGCTCCGGCTCAGGCCCGGCCGCGTCCGTGCCGGCGGGTTCGGCGCCCTCCGGCCGGGCGACCTGCGGCCGGGCGTCCCGTACCCGCCCGACGTGCTCCGACCCGACGGTCGCGGAGCCGACGGGCTCCCGTCCGACGGGTCCCGGCTGCGGCTCCTGCTCGGCGTCTGGCACGTCTCCGACGCTAGGAGCGCGCCGCCCGGTGGGGCATCGGCCGCCGGTCGGCCGGGCGCCCGCCCGAGGTCGACGCACCGCGGGCCGCGGGTCGGTGCCGGATCCCGCCCTGCGCAGGAGCGATCCGCGCCCGCCGGTTACCGTGAGGCGTGCCCGAGCTGACGCCCCCCTCCCGCCGCGTCGCCGTGCCGCTCGCCGCGCTCGCCGTCGTGGCCGTCGGCACCGCGGGCTGGGCGCTGCTGGGTCCCGGGCGCACGTCGTCGCCGACCGCGGACGCACCGTCCCGCACGGCCGCCGCCACCCCGTCGCCCACGACGCCCGTGCCCACCCCCTCCGCTCCCCCGACCTCCAGCACCCCGGTCGCCGGTCCCTCGGCGCTGCCGGACCCCGACGCCCCGTCGATCGCGTTCCTCGGCGACTCCCTCACCGTCGGGGTCGGCGCGCCGCCCGAGCGCGGGTACGCCTGGCAGACGGCGCAGGCGCTCGGCTGGCCCATCGCGGTCGTCGACGGCGTCTCCGGCAGCGGGTTCGTCGCACCGGGCCGCGGGGAGCCGATGACCGACCGCGTCGACGACGTCGTCGCCGCGTCCCCCGAGGTCGTCGTCGTCGCGGGCGGCAGCAACGACGCGTTCCGCGGTTACGAGCCCGCCGAGGTGCAGGCCGCCGCGACGCGGGTCCTCACCGACCTGCAGGCCGGGCTCCCGGAGGCCACGGTCGTCGTGCTCGGGCCGTTCGTCTCGGTGCTGCTGGGCGGCACGCAGGAGGACGCGACCACCGCGGCGGTCCGTGCCGCCGCCGAGGCCGCCGGGGTCCCGTTCGTCGACGCGGCCGAGCTCGTGGCCTCCGCGACCTCCGGCGAGCAGGGCCTGCGCCCCTACCTGAGCGCCGACGGGCTGCACCCCAACGAGACGGGGTACGCGGTCCTGGCCGGCGCCCTCGCGGAGCGGCTGCCCACGCTCGTGCCGTGAGTCTTCACCCGCGACGCTCCTTGTCCGGCTCGCCGGGCACCCCGTAGAACGGGACGAACCGGACACCGCACACGGCGGTGGCAGTCACCAGGGGGTAACACCGATGCGGAGAAGACTCGTCGCCGTGACCACCGTCGGGGCGCTCACGGCGTGCCTCGCGCTCACCGGACCGCTCGCGGCCACCGCGTGGAGCGCACCACCGCCCGCCGGCTGGACGTCGGTCGACCTCGGGACGCTCGGCGGCGCCCGCACCGACGCGACCGACGTGAACGACAAGGGCCACGTCGTGGGGCAGTCCCAGACCGCCGCCGGGCTCGGGCACGCCTTCCTGTGGCGGGACGGCGTGATGACGGACCTGACCCCCGGCGCGTGGCAGAGCGGGGCGACCGCGATCAACGAGCGCGGCGAGGTCGCGGGCTACGTGCAGCTCGTGGAGGGGCAGCCGACCCAGGCGTTCCGCTGGTACCGCGGGACGACGACGCTGCTGCCCGGGACGGAGTACGGCTCCGAGATCAACGAGCGCGGGCAGGTCGGGGGCACGGCGGCGGCGTCCGAGGCCGACCCGTGGACGACCTCACCGTTCGTGTGGACGTCCGGGACTCTCGCGGTCGTCGGGCCCGTGCCCTACCCGTCGACATGGCCGTCGAGCTCGATCATCGACCTCAACCGGTCCGGCACGGTGCTCGGCCGGACCGAGGACTTCGACGACCTCGAGGTCAGCTACGTGTGGCGGGACGGCACGCTGACGCGCATCGGCGAGGCGGACGGGCGGTTCTTCGCCACCGACCTGAACGACCGCGGGCACGTCGTCGGGCGCGCGTCCGGGGCGGACCGACTGCTGTCCGCGGTGCTGTGGCGCGACGGCACGGCCGAGGACCTCGGGATGCTCCCCGGCGACGTGTACGCCAGCGCGAACGCGGTCAACGAGCACGACGTGGTCGTCGGCTGGAGCCAGGGCGCCGCCGACCCCACGGACGGAGGCAAGCGCGCGTTCGTGTGGGCCGACGGGTACATGGACCCGATCGGCGTGCCGGAGGGCACCTGGAGCGAGGCGTCCGAGGTCAACGACCGCGGCCAGGTCTCCGGGCGGCTCGGCTACGCCCGCGCGGACGGCACCGGGGTGCAGAAGGCGTTCGCGTGGGTCGACGGGACGCTGACCCCGCTGGGCGGCGAGCACCGCATCGTCGCGGTCACGGACCAGAGCGCGCAGGGGCACGTGCTGGCCATGGAGTACGACGACGGGGTGCGCGCCGTGCTGCACGTCCCGCCGAAGCGCCGGTCCTGACCCGGAGCAGCGGGTGCGGGACGGTCCCTCCGGCCGCCCGCACCCGCTGTCCCCCTGCGCAGCGCCCCGGCCCCCTCCGGCCGGGCGGTGCACGTCTCGGCGCGCGTCAGTCCGCGCGCGGCTCCGTCGGCGCGCGGATCGGTCCGCGCGCGGCTCAGTCGGCCCGCACGACCGTGTCGCGCAGCGTCGAGCGCAGCAGCGGGCGGCTCGTCTCGGTCGCGGCCAGCATGAGCAGCACGCCGCCCGCGAGGAACCCGAGCACGAGCAGCAGCCCCGAGCCGTCGGTCGCGCTCGCGGCGCCGAAGACGAGCGCCGACAGCACGAGCGCGACGCCGGCCGACGTGCCGGCCACGAGCAGGAGCGGCAGCAGCACCTCGCGCCGGCGCGCCGAGTCGAACAGCTCGACCGGGACCCCCGCGAGCCGCTGGAGGGCGTACTCGCGGCGCCGGTCCAGCACCGAGGCGGCCTGCTGGATCCCCGCGGAGACGGCCGCGACCGTGAACGAGATCGCGAGCGTCAGGAGCCCGCCGGTCACGACGTCCTGCAGCAGGAACCGCTCGACGGGATCGCTGCTCACGGGGCTCGTCGACGCGATCGCGGGGAGGATCGACAGGCACCCCGCGACGAACGCGGCGAGGCCGAGGCCCCCGACGACCCGCCACGACGCGCGCGGGTCGTCGACGAGCCGCCGCGCCGCGAGCAGGGTCGCGGGGGTGCGCGCACGCCACGCCATGAGGCGGCCCGTGAGCCCGATGATCCAGGGGCCGACGAGGTTGAGCCCGACGAACGCGAGCGCGAGCATCCCGAGCAGGGCGCCGTAGACGACCGCCGCCTCCAGCCCGCTGACGACCTTCGTCACGGCGACGAACCCGACGAGCGCCACGACGAGGAGCAGCGCGCGGTACCAGCGCATCCCGGGCGGCGTCTGGCGGCGGGCGACCCCGAGCGGGGAGACCACGACCCGGCGCAGCGAGACCGTGCCGCTCAGCGCGGCGAGCAGCGGCACCCCGAGCAGCACCGCGGCCAGCGCCGGCACGCCGACCCACAGCTCCCCGGCCGTGAACGGCACGCCCTGGAACGGGATCCGCGTCCACACCGGCAGCAGCGCCGCGTAGCCGACGGCGCCGACGAGCGCACCCACGAGACCCTGCAACGCCGTCTCCACGACGGTCAGCGCGACGACCTCGGCCGGGGTGACGCCGAGGAGCCGCAGCGTCGAGAGCCGGGCGTCGCGCCGGGAGACGCCGAGCCGCGCCGCGGCGCCGCCGAGCGAGACGAGCGGGACGAGCAGCAGGACCGCCGCGATCCCTGCCATGACCGCGTACGGCCCGGCGTCGAACGGCGTGAACGGTGCGGGCGGGTCGTCGGCGCGCTCCACGAACCCGAGCAGGCCGCCGAGCACGCTGAGCGCGAACGCCGTCGTGACCGCGAACGCCGCGACCGCGAGGCCCGTGGTGAGCGACCCGCCCGAGCGGTGCAGCCGCGGGGCGAGCGCGAGGACCGCCCTCACCGGAGCCCGCCGGACGCGGGGGCGCCGGACGCGGGGGCGCCGTGCGAGGGGGTGGTGCCGTGCGCGGGGGTGCCGTGCGCGGGGGTGCCGTGCGCCGCGGCGCCGGACGCGAGGGTCTGGGCGGAGCCCTCGGTCACGTGCCCGTCGCGCACGTGGATGCGGCGCGAGCACCACGCGGCGACCTGCTCGTCGTGCGTGACCAGCACGAGGCTCGCGCCGGCGGCGGCGGTCGCGCCGGTCAGCGCGCGCATGACGTCCGCACCGGTGGCCTGGTCGAGGGCCCCGGTCGGCTCGTCGGCGAACACCACCTCGGGACCCGTGACGAGCGCCCGGGCGACGGCGACGCGCTGGGCCTCACCGCCCGACAGCTCGCCGGGCCGGCGACCTTCCTTGCCGGCGAGCCCGAGGGACCCCAGCCACGCGGCGGCCCGGTGCGTCGCCTCCGCGCGGCCGACCCCCTGCAGCATGAGCGGCAGCGCGACGTTCTCGACGGCGGGCAGCTCACCGAGCAGCTGGCCGAACTGGAACACGAACCCGAGCCTGCGGCGACGCAGCAGCGAGCGGTCGCGCTCGTTCAGCGTCCCGATGTCGGTGCCGCCGAGCCGCACGCTCCCGGCGTCGGGCGCGAGGATCCCGGCGAGGCAGTGCAGCAGCGTCGACTTGCCGGAGCCCGAGGGGCCCATCACGGCCAGGGTCTCGCCCGCCGCCACGTCCACGTCGACACCCGCGAGCGCCGTCGTCGCACCGAAGCGCTTGACGACGCCGCGCGCCGAGAGGCGGGGCGTACCGGGGCCGTCGTGCGAGGTCGGGTGCGGGGCGGGTCCGAGGTGTCCGGTGGGAGGCATGGCTCGACTCTCGTCGCCCGGGGCGTCGAGGACGTCGCCGCACGGGTGGGTCCGCGCGGGGGCGGGGTCCACCCACGGGTGCGCGGCCGGTCCCCCTGCGGGTGTGCGCCGGGTCCCCCCGCGGGCCGGTGCGGGCGGGCCCCGCACCGTGCACCCCTGCGCGACGATGGCTCCATGACCAGCGCGCAGCCCCACCCCCCGGTCGCCCCGCTCGACGAGCAGGCGGCGGCGCTCCTGTGGCAGGACTACCTGACGGCACACCCCGAGCACGCGTGGGACACCCCGGCGGTCGAGCACTTCGGCGACAGCGCACCGCTCGCCGACGAGCTGCTCGACCTCGTGCTGCACGGGCCGAAGCGTGCGACCGCGACGCTCCTGGCCGACTTCGCCGCCGCGGGCGAGCTCCCGCCGCGCGTCGGCTCGCACTGGGTCGCGTGCGACGGCGCGGGCCGCCCCCGGGTCGTCCTGCGCTCGGTCGAGCTGCGCGTCGGGCCCGTGCACAGCGTCGACGACGCGTTCGCACGGGACGAGGGCGAGGACGACCGCACCCGCGCCACGTGGCTCGAGCAGCACCTCGGGTACTGGCGGCGGACGTGCGCCGCGCGCGGCGTGGAGCTCGACGAGTCCGCGGAGGTCGTGTTCGAGCGGCTGCGCGTGGTGTGGCCGCCCGAGCACGCCGACTGAGCGGCGCCGACGGTCCTACGACGCGAGCCCCACGTCCACGAGCGTCTGGCGGACGGCCGCGACCTCGGCGGCGACGAACGCGTCGAGCTCGGGGCCGGTGAGGAACGCGTCCGACCAGCCGTGCTGCTCGAGCGCCGCCTGCCACTCCGGGGTGCCGTGCAGGGACGTGAGGAGGCCGCCGAGCTCGTCGAGGCGGGCCGGTTCGAGCGTGCCTGCCGCGGCGACGCCACGCCAGCTCGTGAGCACGACGTCGACCCCCTGCTCCCCCAGCGTGGGCACGTCCGGCAGCACGGGCGAGCGCGCGGCACCCGAGACCGCGAGCGCGCGCAGGCTTCCCGAGGCGAGCAGGTCGGCGTGCTCCGAGACGTCGGCGACGGCGACGCGCACGGTGCCGTCGAACAGCGGGTCGAACGACTCGCCCGTGCTGGGCTGCGGGACGTAGTGCAGCCGGGTCGTGACCTCCGCCGCCGGCACGCCCGCCGCGAGGAGCATCCGGATCGCGAGCAGGTGGTCGGCGCCGCCGGCGGGGCCCCCGGTCACGGGGACTGCCGGGCCGTTCGCGAGGATGTCGTCGAGCAGGTCGGTCGCCGTCCGGTACGGCGAGTCGGCGGTCACGACGAGGGCGAGCGGCTCGTCGGTCAGCCGCGCGAGGGTCCGCACGTCGTCGAGGGTCGCGGCTGCGTCGGTGAGCTCGATGGCGCCGACGAGCGTGTCCCCGACGACGAGCAGCGAGCCCGGGTCGGCCTCGCCGACGAGCTGGGTGAGGCCGACCGTGCCGTCCGCGCCCCGGTAGTGAACGATATCGACACCGTTCACCCCACCGCCGGCGGCGAGGGAGTCCACGAGCGCCTGGCCGGTCACGTCCCACCCCGTGCCGCGCTCGGTCGGCACGTGGACCGAGAGCCGTTCGCCCGCCGGGGTGGTCTCGGCGACGGGTGCGGGCTCCGCGGCGCCCCGCTGGTCGGCCTCCGGGCCCGAGGTGCCGGGGCTGCACGCGGTCAGTACCGTCGCCAGGGTCAGCACGGCCGAGGCCAGGGCCAGCCGGGTGCGCACGCGCGTGGTGCTCCGCATCGATCCTCCTTGATCTGCGCGGCTGTCTCCGACCGCCGCCACGGTGCGAAAACCTTATCGAAGGCCTTCCCGCCGACCTGGAGGTTTGCTGGTCATACCTTCCCGGCGGCCGACGGCCGCATCCACGTCGCGAGGTCGAGCGCCAGGACGTCCGAGCCGCCCTCGCGGCCGACGACGACGAAGCCGCGCCGCTCGTACATCGCCCGCGCGAGGTCGTTGCCGTCCTCGACGCTCAGGCTCACGGCCTGGGAGCCGTGCGCACGGACGGCGCCGAGGCAGCCGTCGAGCAGCGCCGACCCGACCCCTGCGCCGCGCCCCGCGGGCAGCACGCCGAGCGAGAGCTCGGGCACGTCCTGCGCGACGAAGCCCCACCCGCGCCGGTCCGGGGCGAAGACGCGGGCCCACGCGGCGCCGAGCGGCGCACCGTCGTCGCCGACCGCCACGACCCCGACGTCACCGGGCCGGCCCCAGCCCTCGACGTAGCGGACGAGGTGGTCGTCGGTCCGCACGTCGGCGGCGGTGACGCGCTGCTCACCGCCCCAGTTGACGGCCTCCGCGACGAGGTCCGCGAGGAGGTCGAGGTCGGCGGGGACGGCGGGGCGCAGCAGCATCCGGACATCGTGCCCGACGCCCCCGGGGCGTGCGCGCAGACGACCCGGAGCTGCCCGGAAGATCCGTTCGCCACCGCTGCATCCAGACGCGCCCCCCGCGCCGTAGTGGGGGTGTCAGCACATCAGCGCCCCGCAAGGGCCCACACCCTGGAGCACCTCATGCGTACCCGACTGATCACCGCCGGCGCCGCCGGTCTCGCCCTCGCCGCCACGGCCGTCCTGCCCGCCGCGGCCGCGACGCCCGGCAACGCGTCCCTGTCCGTGCTGCACGGCGTGCCCGGCCTCACGGTCGACGTCTGGGTCAACGGCGAGCGCACGCTCGACGACTTCACGCCGGGCACCCTCGCGGGCCCGCTCGACCTCCCGCCGGGCACGTACACCGTCGCGATCACCGCGGCCGACGCCGCCGACGCGAGCGCCCCCGCGATCGGCCCGGTCGACCTCCCGCTCAAGGCCGACACGAGCTACACCGCGGTCGCGCACCTCGACGCCGCGGGCGCCCCGACGGCGACGCTCTTCACGAACGACACCTCGACGATCGCCGCGGGCCAGGGCCGCCTCACGGTCCGCCACACCGCCGCCGCCCCCGCGGTCGACGTCCTCGCGGGCGGGACCGCCGTGATCACGAACCTCTCGAACCCGAACGAGAAGAAGCTCGACCTGCCCGCCGGGACCGTCTCGGCCGCGGTCGCCGCGACCGGCACGACGACCCCCGTCATCGGCCCGGCCGACGTCCCCGTGACGGAGGGAACCAGCACCATCGTGTACGCCTGGGGCAGCCTCGAGGCAGGCAACCTCCAGCTCGCGGTGCAGACCATCAACGGCCTGCACTCGGCGCCGGGCGGCGTGCCGTCCGGCGAGCTCGGCCTGGCGAGCGAGACGCCGGCGACCTCGTGGGCGGTCGCCGCTGCGCTGCTCGCCCTCATGGGCGGCGTGCTCGTGGCCGCCCGTCGGCGGGTCGCTGTCGCGGTGACGCGCGACTGACCCCGCCCGGGTGCGGCGCCCCGCTTCCCCGAGGGGCGCCGCACCCACCGGCCGTGGCGGTGGGTGCTCAGCGGCGTGCACCCACCGCCACCTCGGCACGACCACGCCCGACCGCGCCCTACCGCACAGCCACCCCGTCGCCCGGCCGGGCTCTCCCGCTCCACCGAGGCCGCCCCCGCCGGGCCGTCCCGAGCACCACCGGGCACCACAAGCACCGTGAGGACCCCATGACCGCCGACCGGACCACCCGACGCCCCGCACCCCGGGTCGCCGCGCGGCACGCGCTGGTCGTCGTGCTGCTGACCTCGCTCGTCGCCGCCGGGTGCGCCGCCGACCCCGAGCCGGTCGCCGCGACGCGCACCCCGACCGCGAGCCCCACCGCGGCGGCGCAGGAGCCGGTGCCGGACGTCCCGCTCCAGCCCGCGACCCTCGGTGCGCAGCCGGCCGCGGACGCCCGCCGTCCCGTCGACCTCGTCATCCCCGACCGCGCGATCCAGGTCCCGGTCGACCCGGTCGGGGTCGCGGAGGACGGTCAGATGGAGATCCCCCCGCTCGCCGAGCGCGCCGGCTGGTACCGGTTCGGGTCGTCCCCCGGCGACCCGGCGGGCACCGCGGTCGTCGCAGCGCACGTCGACTCGGTCGCGTCCGCGGGCCTCGGGCCGTTCGCGAGGCTCGGCGACGTCGAGCCCGGCGACGCCGTCGACGTGACGCTCGACGACGGCACGGTCGTGCGGTACGCGGTCGTCGACGTCGTCCGCGTCCCGAAGGTCGAGGCGGTGTGGGACGAGGTCTTCGTGCGCGACGGCCCGCCGCGCCTCGTGCTCGTCACGTGCGGCGGGGTGTTCCAGCGCGACGTGGGCCACTACACGGACAACGTCATCGTCACGGCGGAGCCGGTCGGTGCATGATGTCCGTGCTAGCGGGCGCGCCATCGGCACAGCGCGCGACCACTGCGCCGCTGAGGAGGAGGTGTCCGCTGTCCACGCCCTCGCCGGTCACGCACCTGCGCACACCCCCTGAGTGGGACGACGACGCGGTCGCACGCGCGTTCGCGGCCGGGGACGAGCTCGCCCTCGCGGAGGCGTACCGGCGCTGGTCCGCGTTCGTGCACACGCTCGCGCTGCGCTCCCTGCGGGACGCGACCGACGCGGAGGACGTCACGCAGCAGGTCTTCGTCAGCGCGTGGCGCGGGCGCGCCGGGTACGACCCGGGCCGCTCGCCGCTGCGGGCCTGGCTCACCGGGATCACGCGCCACGCGGTCGCGGACGTGCACGCCCGCCGGGCCCGCGACCAGCGCGACGCCGTCGCGGTCGCGTCGACCACGCCGCCCGCACCCGAGCCCGAGACCGCCCAGCTCGCCGAGCGCCTCACGATGACCGACGAGCTCAACCGTCTCGGCGAGCCGCAGCGCACGATCCTGGCGCTCGCGTTCTACGACGACCTCACGCACGACGAGATCTCCCGGCGGCTCGCGCTGCCGCTCGGGACCGTGAAGAGCCACATCAGACGCAGCCTGCTGCGTCTGCGCGACAGGTTGGAGGTGGTGGAAGGTGGAGCACGTTGACCCGGAGGTCCTCGCGCTGGCGTCGCTGGGCGAGCCGCTCGCGGACGACGAGCGTGAGCACCTCGCCACCTGCGCGCAGTGCTCCGACGAGGTCGCCGCGCTGTCCGAGGTCGTCGCGGTCGGCCGCTCGGCAGCGCCCGGCGACACGCTCGTGGCACCCCCCGCTGCGGTGTGGGGCAGGATCCGTGACGAGCTCGGGCTCGACGCTGCGCTCGTCCCGGGCGCGGGCGGGCCCGTGACGGCGTCCGGCGGCGCGAGCACGCCGGTTCCCGTGGCTGCGTCCGGCGGCGCGAGCACGCCGGTTCCCGTGGCTGCGCCCGACGCGGAGGGCGCGCCGACGTCGCCGCTCCCCGGCGGTCCGGCGGGCGACGGCCCCGCACCCGCCGTCGGCGGCACCGCGGGCGACGGCCTCGCACCCGTCGTCGAGCTGAAGCGACGGCGGACCGCCTGGGTCGCCGCCGCGGCAGCGGCCGGGCTCGTGGTCGGCGGCGTCGGCGGCGCCCTGTGGATGGACCGCGTCCGGGCCGACGAGAGTGCCGCGGTCGTCGCCGAGGTCGCGCTCGACCCCCTGCCCGGGTGGTCCGCGAGCGGTGACGCGTTCGTGGAGCAGACGTCGGACGGCGACCGGACCCTCGTCGTCACGCTCGACGGTGATGTGGACGAGGGCGCCTTCCGCGAGGTCTGGCTCATCGACCGCGACGTGACGAAGCTCGTGAGCCTCGGCGTGCTGGAGGGGTCCGACGGCCGGTTCTCGATCCCCGCGGGGCTGGACCTCGCGGAGTTCCCGGTCGTCGACGTCTCGGAGGAGCCGTTCGACGGCGACCCGGCGCACTCGGGCGACAGCATCATCCGCGGGGTCCTGCCCGCGTAGTCACGCGTCCCGGGCACCGCGTCCCGCCGCGCCGCCGCACCGCGCCTCCACCCCTGCGCCGCCACCCCGCGCCGCCGCACCGTGACGAGCCGCGAGCCGGGAGCCGGGCGGCGGCTCAGGTGGCGGCGGTCGGCTCGTCGTCCTCCGTCATCGGCGGCTCGCCCTCGTGCGAGTCGGGCAGCGGGTCCGGGTCGACGCCGAGCGTCGGCAGGTCGGGCTGCTGCGGGTCGAAGCTCTCGGGGATGTTCTCGGCCATGCGTCCACGCTGGCACCGCCGGTCGGCGTCCGCATCCGCGCGGGCGATGACATAGCCCGACACTATGAGGCCATGCGCGACCTGGCCTACCGGCCGGCTCGCCACGGGGGCACCGTGGTCCCGTGACGCTCGCCCCCACACCCATCCTGCGCACGCCCCCGACCGCACCGACCGCACCGACCGCACCGACCGCACCGACGAGTCTGCGCACGCTCGCCCCGGGGCTGCTCGCCGTCGCGGCCCTCACCGCGGCCTGCCTCCTCGCGGCCGGCGCCCTGCCCACGGTCTCCCCGCTGCTGCTCGCGGTCGTCGTCGGCGCCGTGGCGCGGAACGCGGGCCTGCTGCCGGGCGCCGCGCGGACGGGCGTCGCGTGGGCCGCGCGCCACCCGCTGCGGGTCGGGGTCGTGCTGCTCGGCCTCCAGCTCTCGGTGCCCGCGGTGCGGGCGCTGCGGCCCGGCGAGGTCGTGCTCCTGGTCGTCACGGTCGCCGCCACGTTCACCGCGACCCGGTGGGCGGGTGCCCGGCTCGGCGTCGACCGCCGCACGACGCTCCTCCTGGCGACGGGCTTCTCGATCTGCGGCGCGGCCGCCGTCGCGGCGATGAGCGCCGCCGTCCCTGCGAGCCGCCCCGCGACGCCCCCGAGCACCGGCCCGGCCACCCGCACCGTCACCCGCACGTCCACCGACCCGGACCGGCCCGACGTCGCCGTCGCGACCGCCGTCGCGATGGTCACGGTGTTCGGGTCGCTCGCGCTCGTCGCGATGCCGCTCGCGCAGGCGCCGCTCGGGCTCGACGACCGTCAGGTCGGCGTGTGGATCGGCGCGTCGGTGCACGAGGTCGCCCAGGTGGTCGCGGCGGCGTCGGGGGTCTCCGCGGCGGCGCTCGCCGTGGCCGTCGTCGTCAAGCTCGCGCGGGTCGCGCTCCTCGCACCGCTCGTCGCGGTCGTCGGGGCCCTCGAGCGCCGGCGCGAGCACCCCCGCACCGCCACCGCGCCGGGCGCTCCCACCACATCGACCGCGTCGACCGCCGCCGCGGACGGCCTCCCGGGCTCCGCTGCACCCTCGGCGCCGCGCCGCCCGCCGCTCGTGCCGCTGTTCGTCGTCGGCTTCCTCGTGGCGGTCGCCGTGCGCGGCGCCGGCGTGCTGCCCGACGCCGCCCTCGACGGCGCCCGGGTCGCGGGCACGGCGCTGCTGACCGCGGCGATGCTCGGGCTCGGTGCCGACGTGCACGTGCCGACGCTGGTCCGCACGGGCGGGCGGGCGCTCGCGCTGGGCGCCGTCTCGACCGCGGTCACCACGACGGTGAGCCTCGCTGGCCTCTACCTGCTGACCTGACCCACCATCGCGACGAGCTCGCGCGCCGCCGGGCTCAGGTCCCCGTGCGTGCGGGTCACGAGGCGCAGGCGCCGGCCCAGGTCGAGGCCCTCGGTCGGGACCCGCACGAGCGTGCCGTGCGCGAGCTCCGCGGCGACGGCCAGGTCGGACACCACGCCCACCGCGTCGCCCTCGTGCAGGGCGGCCTTGACCGCCGCGGTCGAGCCGAGCTGCGGGAGGTCCGCCGCGAGCGCCTCGCCGGCCCCCTCGATCGCGCGCTCGAGCGTGTCGCGCGAGCCCGAGCCCTTCTCGCGCAGCACGAGCGGGCCGGTCGCGAGGTCGTGCGCCGTGACCGGCTCGCGGCGGCGCGCCCACGGGTGCTCGGGATCGACCACCACGACCAGCTCGTCGCGTGCGACCGTGCGCATCCGCAGCCCGCGCAGGACCTCGGTGCCCTCGACGAACCCGACCTCGGCCTCGCCGTCGAGCACGGCCCGCATGACGCCCGCGGAGTTCCGGACGATGAGCTCGACGGCGGCCGGGGTGCGCTCGGTGCCGTCGCTGCTGCGCCGCCGCCGCCACGCCCCGAGCCAGCCGGGCACCAGGTGCTCGGCGACCGTCAGGGAGGCCGCGACGACGAGGTGCGCGGTGCCGCCCTGGCCCCGCAGCGCCGAGACGCTGGCCTCGAACGCGTCGGACGCGGTGAGCACGTCGCGCGCCCAGGCGGCCGCCGCCGTGCCGTCCTCGGTGAGCACCGAGCCGCGCGGCGACCGGTCGACGAGCCGCAGGCCCAGCGAGCGCTCGAGCCGCCGCACCCCGGCGGAGACGGTCGGCTGCGAGTGCCCGAGCGAGCGGGCGGCAGCGCTGATGCTGCCGCTGGTGTCGATCGCGACCAGCAGCTCGAGCGACGTGAGCGAGGTCCGGGCCATCGATCGAGCCTATGCCCGTCGGCCCACGCGGCACCGTCCCGGGGAGCGCGCGCCCTGCGGCGACGGGCCGAGTCGGGGCACCGGCGGCGCGATCAGGCCCCGCACGCCTCGCGGACCGTGCGGCCGACCGCCCGCTGGATCTCGTCCTCGGTGAACCCGAACGGCTCCGAGAGCTCGGTCACCGTGCCGTCGCGCAGCAGCCGGCGCAGGTCCCGGCCGAACGGGACGGCGAGCGCGGAGTCGGTGGGCCGGAAGGCGAACGCGGCGAAGCGCTCGGCTCCGTCGTCCGCCGCGAAGACCCCCGCGACGCGCACGCCGCTGTCGGGGCCTCGCGCCATCCACCGCACCGCGACCGACGTCAGTGCGACGACGTCGACCGTCCCGTCGAGCAGCGCCGCGCGCAGGCTGTCCGGGTCGGGGAGCGCGAGGGCCCGCTCGGGCGGCAGACCGCCCGCTGCCAGGTCGGACTCCTCGACGGACCCGCTGAGCACGCCGACCCGCAGGTCGGGCTCCGCGACGAGGGCGTCGTAGGAGCCGAGCTCACGGTCGTCGCCGGAGCGCACCGCGAGGCCCTGGTGCACGCAGTTCACGGGGTCCGAGAACCGGACCTGCGCGCACCGGTCGGGCGTCACGGCGATGCCCGCGGCGATCACGTCGAACGCACCGCCGAGCAGGCCCGGGATGAGGCCGGGGAAGTCGGTGACGACGCCGCGCACCTCCTCGATCCCGAGGCCCGCGAGGACGACGCGCGCGACCTCGACGGACTGCCCGGTCGGCCGCGCGCCGTCGGTCATGAAGCCGAACGGCTGCTCGTTGGCGATCCCGAGGCGCAGGTACCCCGCGCGGCGCCCCGCGGCCAGCAGGTCGTCGCCGCGCGCGCACCCGCCGAGCAGGACCGTCGCCGCGGACACGACACCCGCGGCGAGCACCGAGCGGCGGGTGATCACCGCACGCCCGCCGGCGCCTCGCACCCGGGCGCGCGACCCGCCTGCCCGTCGGCGGCCATCGCCCCGGCGAGCGTCCCCGGCCGGCCGAAGACGTAGCCCTGCGCGAGGTCGCAGCCGAGCGTCCGGACGTGGCGCAGCAGCTCGACGTCCTCGACCCCCTCCGCGACGACGTCCGCGCCGAGCGCACGGCCGACGGCGACGACGGCCCGGACGATGTGCGCCGCGCGCTCCGCGGCCTCGGGCGAGGGGTCCGCGAGCCCCTGCACGAACGCCCGGTCGATCTTGAGCAGCGTCACCGGGTAGTCCCGCAGGCGCGCGAACGAGGAGTACCCGGTGCCGAAGTCGTCGACCGCGACGCCGATCCCCGCGTCCCGCAGCGCGACGAGCGTGGGCAGCACCCGCTCGTCGTCGGCCAGCACGCTCTCGGTCACCTCGATCCCGAGCCACCGCGTCGGGACGTCGAGCTCGGTCAGCAGGTCCACGATGCCGACGGCGACGTCGGGCCCCGTGAGCTGGCGCGCCGAGACGTTGACCCACATCCGCACGTCGCCCCCGCAGCGCCGGTTGTGCTCGGCGACCGCCACGACCGCGTCGCGCATGATCCACCGGCCGAGCCCGACGATGAGGCCGGTCTCCTCGGCGACCGGGATGAAGTCGCACGGGGGGACGTTGCCGCGGGTCGGCGTGGACCACCGCATGAGCGCCTCGACGGCGATCGTCTGCCCCGTGCGCAGGTCGACCTCGGGCTGGTACGCGACGCCGAGCTCGTCGCTGCCCGCCGCCCGCCGCAGGTCCGCCGCGAGCTGCAGCCGCTGGCGCGCGGTGTCGCCCAGCCCCTCCTCGAACCACCGGAAGCACGCGCCCCCGGCAGCCTTCGCGCGGTACATCGCGACGTCCGCGAGCCGCAGCAGCTCGTCCCAGTTCTGCGCGCGGTCGCCGCTGTGCACGACGCCGAGGCTGCAACCGACCGTGAACTCCTCCTCGTGCAGCACGAACGGCTCGTCGAACGCCTCGACCACCGCGCGGGCGAGCGCCTCGGCACGTTCCCGGCTCAGGTCGGGGACCACGATGACGAACTCGTCGCCACCGAGCCGCCCGGCGGTCCCACCGCGCGGGGTCAGGGACTCGACACGCCGCGCGGCGAGCACGAGCAGCTCGTCGCCCAGCCCGTGGCCGTAGGAGTCGTTGACGAGCTTGAACCGGTCGAGGTCGAGCAGCAGCACCGCGACACCGCGCCCGCGCGTCCCGAGCATCCACTCGGCGCGCTCGCGCACGAGCACCCGGTTCGCGAGCCCGGTCAGCGGGTCGTGCATCGCGGCGTGCCCGAGCCGGCGCTCGGCGTCGCGGCGCCGCGTCATCTCCCGGGCCGCGACCAGGACGGACTCGACGCCGTCCTCGAGCATCCCCTCGGGCACGGCGCGCAGCTCGTAGAACAGCGGCCCGACGTCGACCGACGCGGTCCGGGTCACGCCGGGCGCCGCGGCGCGCGACGCGTCGGCACGCCTGTCGCCGTCCGCGGCGACCGGCCCGTCCCCTGCCCGGCCGGCCTCGCGTCCGCCCGGCTCGCCGCCGGTGACCTGCGCCGCGAGGTCCGCGACCGCGGCGAGGAGCGTGTGGTGGGTCGCGAGCTCCGCGACGGGACGCCCGGGCCAGTCCGCGGGCAGCGGCACCACGTCGAGCAGCGCCTGGTTGGCGAAGAGCAGGCGCCCGTCGGAGCTCACGCGGGCGAGCGCGTCGGGCGTGCTGGACGTGATCGTCTCGAGCTCGCGCGTGCGGCGGCGCAGGTCCCGCGTGCGGGCCTCGGCGGTCGCGACGGCCCGCCGCTCGGCGCCGGCCTGCACGAGCAGCACGAGGGCGGCGAGCGTGGTGATGACGAGCCCCGCGAGGAGGACGGGCAGCGACACCCACGGCGCGACGCGCGTCGAGGACCCGGTGAGCGTCCAGGTCCGGTCGAGCAGGTCCACGTCGACCGAGGTGGCGTCCGCGGGGCGCACCCCGGGCTCCGCGACGGGCCCGCTCGTGGAGAACTCGGCGAGCTCGACGCCGAGCTCGCCGTCGACCACGCTGACCGCGACGCCCGGGTGCAGGTGGCGCATGCTCTCGCCCAGGAACGAGTCGATGCGGAACGTCACGACGGTCCACCCCGTGAGCGCCGAGCGGCGGGCGTCGACCGTCGTGGGCGGGTCCCCGAGCTCGCCGTACACCGGCACCGCCACCGCGGCCTCCGCGGCGCCGCGCCCCGTCGCGGGCGACCAGAACGGCGCACTGAGCCGCGCGTCGCCGCTGTCGCGTGCCGCCGCGAGCGCGCGGCCGACCTCGTCGAGCCCCACGCCGTCGAGCAGCACCGAGCTCCCGTACGAGGCGGACTGCCGGACCTCGGCCCCGGCGCCGGACCCGCCCTCCTGCGCCCCGACGTCGAGCGGGACGGCCCCGGTCGCGCGGTCCTGCGCGGCCCCGGGAGCGACCCACAAGACCGCGCGGGTCGCGACCGAGCGGTCCTGGACGTCGAGGGCCTCGATGCGACCGGCCCAGGCACCGGGGTCCGTCCCGGCGTCCGCGGGGCCGACGAGGGTCGCCGCGAGCGCGACACCGCGCTGGACGTCGAGGCGCGTCGGCAGCGCGCTCGACGCGATCGCGAGCTCGCTCACCACCGCGACCCGCTCGTGGTCGCGCAGCCGGTGCTCGTCGAGCCCCGCGGACGCGACCGAGAGCGCGACGCCCACCGGCACCGCGATCGCCGCCGCCCAGTGCATGCGGCGCCGGCCGGGTCGCCCCGGAACGGCAGTTCCCATCGGCGAGCCCCCTTCGCCGGGCGCGCCGGTCGTCGCCCCCACCGTCATTGATAACCGCGCGGGGGGCGGCGCGACAAACACGGCACCCCGGATCGGGGCAGAACGGGCGACGCGCGTCCCAAGTTCACCCGCTCGGCGCAGACGCCGGTGCCCGCCGGCACCCCGGACGGTGGGCGCGGCACCGTCCCCGTGTCCACCGCGCGCGCCCACCCCTCCGGGGGCCCGTCCGTGCACCTAGACTCGCGCCCGTGATCTTCAAGGCTGTGGGCGAGGGCAGGCCCTACCCGGACCACGGGCTCGTCACGCCCCGCGAGTGGGGCACGGTCCCGCCCCGCCAGGTGCGCCTCGACGAGCTCGTGACGACCAAGCGCACCTTGAACCTCGACAACCTCCTGTCGGAGGACTCGACGTTCTACGGCGACCTCTTCGCGCACGTCGTGCAGTGGAAGGGCGTGATGTACCTCGAGGACGGTCTGCACCGCGCCGTGCGGGCCGCGCTCCAGCAGCGCCCGATCCTGCACGCCCGGGTCCTGGTGATGGAGTCGTGAGCGTCGACCCGGACCGCGCCCGCGCCCTGCGCCGGCGCCAGGTGCACGAGCGTCAGGCCGTCGTGTTCGGCGTGCTGCTGGCCTCTCTCGCGCTCGCGGGCCTCGGCGCAGCCGCCGTCTACACCGACACCGTCGACGTGCCGTTCCTCGCGCGCGACTTCTCCACGCCGACCCCCACGGCGGGCCTGACGGTCGTGGCGCCGTGCCCGCCGGAGGGCGCGATGCCCGCGGCGGCCGGCACGGTCACGGTCAACGTCTACAACGGCTCCGGCCGCCCGAACCTCGCGGGCTCGACGCTCGCGGAGCTCACGACCCGCGGCTTCGTCGCGGGTGCGACCGGCAACGCCGCCGCGCTCAAGGGCGCGGGCCGGATCTCGTACGGCGCGTCGGGCGTGGCGTCGGCGTACGCGCTGTGGGACCACCTCGGCGACGTCGAGCTCCAGCTCGACCAGCGCGCGGACGCGACGGTCGACCTCGCGCTCGGCGAGGGCTTCGAGGGGCTGGTCCCCGCGGACGAGGTCCTCGTCGACGCCGCCGCCCCGATCCCGGCGCCGACCGGCTGCGTGCCGCTCGAGCAGCTGACGCCCGTGCCGGTCGTCGGCCCCGCGCCCCCGCCCGCCGAGGGCGAAGCGGCCGGCTGAGCCGGCGGCCCCGCGTCGAGGGGGCCCCGGCGCAGGCACCCCGGGCCCCCGACGCGGACCGTCAGTGCCGCAGCTCGTCGCCGCCCGGCACGGACGCAGGGCTCGCGGGCTCGTCGTGCGTCCCTCGCCACCGCGAGAGCGTCCGCATGAGGTGGTAGATCCCGATGGCGGCGGCGGTGCCGAGCGCGATGCCCTCGAACGCGAGGTCGCCGGCCTTCCACGCGTAGTTGGCGACACCCACGACCAGCGCGACGGCGGCCGTCGTCAGGTTGACCGGGTCGGAGAAGTCGACGCGGTTCTGCACCCAGATCCGCGCACCGAGGATGCCGATCATCCCGTAGAGCATCGTCGTGGCGCCGCCGAGCACGCCCGCGGGGATCGTCGCGACGAGCGCCCCGAACTTCGGGGACAGGCTCAGCACGAGCGCGGCGCCGGCCGCGACCCAGTACGCCGCGGTCGAGTAGACCTTCGTCGCGGCCATGACCCCGATGTTCTCGGCGTACGTCGTGGTGCCCGAGCCGCCGCCCGCACCGGCGAGGGTCGTCGCGAGGCCGTCGGCCAGCAGCGCGCGGCCCGTGAGGTGGTCGAGGTCGGTGCCCGTCATCGCGGCGACCGACTTCACGTGGCCCACGTTCTCGGCGACCAGGACGAACACCACGGGCAGGAACAGCCCGAGCACGGCGAGGTCGAACGTCGGCGTCGTGAACGTCGGCAGCCCGACCCACGCCGCCTCCTCGACGGCCGCGAAGTCGACCTGGCCCTGGACCACCGCGGCGACGTACCCGACCACGACGCCGACGAGGATCGCGAGCCGCCCGAGCAGGCCCCGGAACAGCACCGTCGCGAGGATGATCGCGAACAGCGTGACCATCGCGGTGAGCGGCGCCTTCTGCACGTTGCCCCACGCGGCGGGCGCGAGGTTGAGGCCGATGAGCGCGACGATGGTGCCGGTCACGACGGGCGGCATCACGACGTCGATCCAGCGCGCACCCGCGAGGTGCACCACGAGCCCGACGACGGCCAGCAGCACCCCGGTCGCGAGCACGCCCCCGAGCGCGACGGACTGCCCGCCCGACGCGGTCGCGGCGCCGATGGGCGCGAGGAACGCGAAGCTCGACCCGAGGTAGCTCGGGAGCCGGTTGCCGGTGATCAGCAGGAAACCGACCGTCCCGACCGCGGAGAAGAACAGCGTCGTCGCGGGCGAGAAACCCGTGATGAGCGGGACGAGGAACGTCGCGCCGAACATCGCCACGACGTGCTGCATGCCGATGCCGACGGTCCGGGGCCAGCTCAGGCGCTCGCCCGGCGCGACGACGGCGCCCGGCGCGACGGTCCGGCCGTCGCCGTGCAGCTGCCATCCGACGAACCGTCGACCGGTCGTGCTCGTGCTCACGTGGGTGCTCCTTCTGCTCCGCGGGGTCAGCGAAGAGTAACGACGGCGGCGGCCGCGGACCGTGCGGGACCGCCCGGCGTGCGCGGCGCCGCCGGCGCTAGGGTGTGGCTCGCCCGGCGGGGCACGACGTCGGGACCCGCCCCTGCTCCCGCCCGGAGGTCCTCGTGCGCACGCCGTCCCTGCCCCTGAGCCCGCGTGCTGCGGTGGTCGTCGACCGCGCGCTGCTCGTGGTCGCGTTCCTCGCCGTGCACGCCTGGCTCGCGTGGCTCGGCGCGGTGCGGCTCCCCATGGAGTCGTTCTACGACCTCGAGCTCTACCGGTTCTGGATGTCGCAGGGGCTCGGGGCGGGCACGTGGCCGGTGCTCGACGGCGACTGGGTGTACCCCGCGGGCGCGCTCGCGCCGCTCCTCCTGCCGGCCCTCGTCGAGTCCGCCGACACCCTCGCGTACATGCTCGCGTGGGCCGCGCTGGTCACCGTGCTGGACGGGCTCGCGCTCCTGCTGCTGCTGCGCCCGCGGCGGGGTGCGTCGACCCTCGGGGCGTGGTGGTGGCTCGCGTTCCTCGCCGCCCTGGGACCCGTCGCGATGGGCCGCCTCGACGCGGTCGTCGCGCCGCTCGTCGTCGTGGCGCTCGTGCTCGCGGCGCGGCACCCCGCGGTCGCCTCGGTGCTGCTGACGATCGGCGCGTGGATCAAGGTCGCGCCGGGGGCCCTGCTGCTGCCGCTCGTCCTCGTCGCGCGGCGTCCGTGGCGCGACGTCGTGCTGCCGCCCGCGGTCGTGTGCGCCGTCGTGGTCGGCGCGGTCGCGGTCGGCGGCGGGCTCCCGCACCTCGGGAGCTTCCTGACCGAGCAGGGCGATCGCGGGCTGCAGGTCGAGTCGGTCGGCGCGACGCCGTGGATGGTCGCGGCGCTCGTCACGCCGACCGTCGAGCGGCGGCTCAACCAGGAGCTCGTGACCTACGAGGTGCACGGCCCGGGAGCGCAGCTCGCGGCCGACTCGCTCGGGCTCGCCCTGGTCGTCGCGATCGCCGCGGTCGCCGCGCTGCTGTGGTGGGCACGGCGACGCGCCGGCACCTCGGTCGCCGTGGAGGCGTTCGTGGTGCGCGGCGCGCTGCTCGTGGCGACGACCCTCATCGTGTTCAACAAGGTCGGGTCGCCGCAGTTCGTCGGGTGGCTCGCACCGCCCGTGGTCGTGGCCCTCGCGCTGCGGCTGGGCGGGTGGCAGGTGACGGCCGTGCTCGTGCTCGTGGTCGCCGCGCTGACCCAGGTCGTGTTCCCGACCGGGTACAACCCCTTGCTGGGCGGCGACCCGGCGGTCACGCTGGCGCTGGTGCTCCGCAACGTCCTGCTGGTGGCCCTCCTGGTGGTGACGGCGCGTGCCGTCGTCCACCAGGAGGGCCGGCCTCAGGAGGTGGGGAGCGAGGGGACCCCGCCGGACTCGACCGCGGCGATCCACGCGAGCAGGTAGGCCCGCGAGTTCCCGTCGTCGATCCACTCGTCCGAGAGCGTCAGGGACTCGTCCCACGCCGTCGCGGCGTCCTCAGGCCCGGCGAGCGCCGAGTACATGAGGATGTAGTCCGAGAACTTGGCCTCCCAGCCGCCCGGCGTGCCCTCCGCGACGCGTGCCCGGATGCCCTCCGGGTCGCCCGCGAGGTAGCCCGAGACCGGGCTCATGGGCAGCAGCAGGATGCCGAGCATCGCGCCCGGGTCGGGGCTGAACCACGTCGCGTAGTCACGCTTGCCGCCCCAGTTGAGCGAGACGACCTGGTGGTCGAACCCGTCGAAGACCGGGTCCTCGAGGTCCGGGTCGGTCCAGTACGCCTTGGTCGAGGCGGCCTCGGCCGAGGTCAGCCAGGTGGCCTGCACCCCGAGCTCGTCCTGGCCCGACGCCGCGGCCCACAGGCCCAGCCCGTTCCAGGCGTTGATCGCCTCGGAGCTCGACTCCTGGTTGTTGCCGTCCGCGAACGGCGACGTGCCCGACGCCCACGCGTGCCCGGCGTACACGTCGAAGTTCCGCAGCTGCGGGAACCAGTCGGACGCGGTGACTGCGGCGATGTCCTGGGCGAGCACGTCCATGACGGGCGCGAGCTCGTCCTTCAGGCCCTCGTCGTCGGCCGAGAGCAGGCCCGCCGCCGCGAGGAAGTAGCCGTAGTGGAAGTGGTGGTCGTTGAACTCGTCCGACCCGAAGGACGGCGTGAGCCCGACGACACCCTTGGCCGCGTCGTCGTACACGAAGCAGCGTGCGTCCTCCGACGCGCAGCGCGCCGGGTCCGCCCACTCGAGCAGCGTCTCGGTGACCTTCTCGCGGAGCGGGGCCACGACGTCCTCGGCCCCGACCTGCTCGCCGAGCACGACCAGCGTCGCCGCGCGGTTGAGCGCCTTGCCGCCGAAGTACGTGTCGGACGGGAACGGGATCGTCGACGCGACGTCCTTCGCGACCTGCTCGCGGATCGCCGCGAGCTTGTCCTCGGAGACGTCGGTCAGGTCGAGCACGCCCTGCGGCTCGACGGTCGGCGCCCACGTCGTGAGCGTCGAGCCGACGCACAGCTCGAGCGTGCCGTACACGCTCGCGTACTCGCCGATCGCGCAGTCCGCGCGCTCGGGCTGCTCGCCCTGGCGGTGGTGCGGCATCGTCACGTACGCGGACGGGCTGCCCGACGCGGTGACGTAGCCGATCGTCGTGCGGGCGACCTGGTCGTTGACGCCGTACGACAGCTCGGACCCGACGACCGGGTCGGCCGCGGCCTCGGCGAGCGCCGTGAGCGCCTCGTCCGACGCGTCGTCCGGGAGCGGGTAGACCGTGGCCGACGCACCGGCGTCGAGCGTCACCGTGCTGCCGTCGAGCGCGCCCTCGGGCGTCACGAGCCCGTAGTCCGAGTCGCCGCCCGTCGCGGTCGCGACGCTCGTGCCCTCGGCGGCGGTCGCACCCTCGGCGGGCGCGAACGACGCGTCGAGCGTGAGGGAGGCGCCGGAGTCCCCGGCGGTGAACGACGCGAACGGCGAGCCCTCGGCGATGACCACGGTGCCGAGCACCGCGCCCTCGCCGTCGAGCAGCTCCATCGAGACCGTCGCGGTGTCGTACGCGCTGATGCGGACGTCCTGCGCGCCGGCATCGACCGTCACGCCCGGGACGTGCGGCGCGACGATGGCCTTCTCGCTCGTGACCGGCTTCGGCATGCCGACGCCGAACCCGGAGTCCGTCAGGCCGAACGACGCCGGCAGCGGGAAGACCGGCTGCGGCTCGTCGCCGAAGACCAGCCCGCTGAACCAGCGGTTGGTGGGGGGCACGAGGCCCTCGGCGAGCCGGACGGGGGCGATCTTGGCGACCGCCTTCTGCTCCAGGCCCTCGACGAGCGCCTGGGTGTCCACCTCGGGGAGGGCTGCGTCCTCCGGACCCTCGACGGTGGCCGCCTCGGCGACCCCCGCCTGGTTGGTGCTGCCGTCCGTCCCGCGGCCTCCGAGGAGGACGACCGCGGCGACCACGACGGCGACGACTGCGGCGACGATGCCGATGACGGTCCCTCGGCGGGCCGTCACTCGCCGCTCCCGAAGAGGCCCTTGACCGACGTCGAGACGTCGGTGAAGACCTCGTCCACGGACGCGGCGACGTCGGTCACGACGCCGTCGTTCTTGAGCTGGAGCTCGGCGTTCACCGGGGTGCCCGCGGCCATCAGGCCGTTGGCCTTGCCGGAGACGAGCTTGTCGCTCTCGACGGTGACGATCGCCTGCGCCTTGCTCGCGACGGTCTGCACCTCGATGCCGGCGACGCGGCCGGCGACGGTCTGCTCGTTCGGCAGGACGATGGTGACCTGGGCCTCGTCGTCGATGCGGGCGTACTCCTTGGCCGTGAGGGTGTACTCGGCCTTGACGTAGAGCGAGCCCTCCTTCTCGACCTGCGCGAGGACCGCGGCGGCGGGGACGAACGTGCCGCGCGTGGCCTCGATGCGAGCGACGGTGCCCGGTCCGGTCGCGAGGACCACGACCTGCCCGGCCTCGTTGATGGTCTGGCCGGGCGTGGGCCCGGGGGCGAAGCCGATCGACACGTCGTGGCGGAGCGTCGCGCTGTCGATCACGAAGAGCGGCGTGCCCTCGGTCACGGCGTCACCCTGCTCGACGAGCTGGTCGACGACCAGGCCGGCGTACTGCGAGCCCACGGCATACGTCTTGGACTCGATCTGCGCGCTCGAGCTCGTGGCGACGGCCTTGGAGTCGTTGAGGTAGAAGGTCAGCCAGGCACCCAGCGCCAGCACGGCGACGAGCCCCAGGGTCAGGCGGAATCGATTGGCCCAGGTCATGCGGCACCTCCGGTGGTAGATCCGACGAGCACGGCCTCACGCGGAGCCTCGACCTGCGCGGCGGCAGGTGCGGGCTTCTTCGCGGCGGCGTTGGCTCTCTTGTTGCGGCGCGCCTCTCCGACGGCCGTCAGGACGAATGCGCCCAGGATCACGGTGTTGGTCGCGTTCCAGGCGAGGGCGAGCGAGAAGTAGCCGTTCCCGAGGTCCTTCCAGACCGCGACGACCGTGGTGATGAGCAGGAAGGCGAAGAACCACACCTGCGGCATCATGAAGTTGAACGGCGAGCTCACGGCGCCCTTCGAGCCGGTCACGTGCCACTTCTGCTCACGCTTGAAGACCGCGTTCACGAGGGCCCGGACGTAGATCGGGAAGGACACGGCGGCGAGCATGAGCACCTCGAACCGGAACGACCCGAGCGTGTAGAACGCCACGATGATCTGCATCACGTAGAAGCCGGCGTAGTACAGCAGCCACGTCCCGATCGTCAGGTCGAGGTTCATCGGCGTGAGGTTGAAGAAGATCTGCAGCGGCGGCACGAGGAGCAGCAGGAGCGGGCAGATGCCCGTCAGGTAGTGCGTCGCCGTGACGGTGTACTGCAGGCGCTGGTCCATCGTGAGCTTGCGCTTCCGCGACAGCGGGTTGTGCGTGAGCATGATCTCGAAGCCACCCGTCGCCCACCGCAGCTGCTGCTTGGTGTAGGCCTCGACGGTCTCCGGCGTGTCCCCGACGGCGAGCGTCATGGGGATGAAGATCGTGCGCCAGCCGCGCTCGTGGAGCATGAGCGACGTCCAGACGTCCTCGGACTTCGAGTCGGAGTACATCCCACCGACGTCCATGATCGCCGTGCGGCGGAAGATGACGTTGGTGCCGACGCAGAACGCGGCGTTGAACCGGTTACGGCCCGGCTGGATGAACCGGTAGAACACGGCCTGCATGTAGCCGGCGCCGCGCGAGATGAGGTTGTGCAGGTTCCCGTAGGTCTGCGGCGTCTGCACGAAGGCGACGTCGTCGTCCGCGAAGAACGGCACGGTCTCGTAGAGGAAGTCGGGGAGCGGCACGAAGTCGGCGTCGAAGATCACGAAGAACTCGCCGCTCGTGAGCGAGAGCGCGTAGTTGACGTTGCCGGCCTTGGCGCCGTTGCTGCTCAGGCGGCGCACGTAGCGCGCGCCGAGCTCGGTGGCCAGGTCGCGGACCTCGTCGGAGCGCCCGTCGTCGAGGATCCAGGTGAGGTGCTCGCCCTTCATCGCGACGGCGGCGGTCACCGTGCGTCGGATCGTCTCGAGGTCCTCGCCGTACGTCGTGATGAACACGTCGACCGTGACCGGGCGGTCCTTGACGTACATGCGCCAGTTCTGCGGCGCGTCCTCGGCCCGGCGGCGGATGATCTCCGCCATGTCGTAGAGCGTGTCCTGCGCGTGGTGGAAGGCGAACCCGCGCGGGTTGTGGCCGCTGGAGAGGATCGTCCACATCGACAGCAGCGCCTGGGTGATGAGGATGACCTCGGCGATGATGACCATCGTGTAGGGCAGCCAGTCGCCGCGGTTCCCCGGGTTGAGGAGGAAGACGGCGTAGACGAGGATGCCCGCGCTGGCGAGCAGCACGAGGAGCATCAGGGACGGCGACTGGGCCGCCTCGTTCTCCGGGTTGCGGGCCGGAGCGGTGCTCGGGTTGTCGGTCCTGCGTGGCTCGGTCATGAGCCGGTTGAACGTAGTGGTTGCCATGTAGAGCCCCCGCGGTCGCGTTTCACGTGTGGGCTACGAGGACGTACCTACCTCGTCGCCTGGTGCGACGGCTTCGCTGGCGTCAGATCGCCCACGGCGGGGATGCGATGGAAGTCTTCAGATCAGAATCCGGCGAGCCGGACAGATCCGGAACATTCCCCCGTGGTGCTTCGAAGTTACAGGCGGACGCGTCGACCTGCCCAGGGCCCGCTCACGTGCCCTCCCTCACACGGTGCGCCCCGGAAAGCGCTCTCCGCGCCTTTCTGTGCAGGTCATCGCCGCTTCTGCCGAGTGCCCCGGATGTCGGGATTAGCCCGTTCTCATCTCGCCTGTCGAGATGAATCACCCGGATGGGGCGGGACTGGACGGGTGTTCAGGGCGCTTCGGGGTCCTGGGGCGGCATCCCGCGGCTCGCACTCTCGGGCGGGCGCGGGGCTCCGCGCGCACCCCGGCGCGACGCGCTGACCTGGACGGATGTCCACCGACGACCACTGACGAGCCCGTGCGGCGCGCACCTGTCCTGGCGGTGACCTCGCCGTGACCATGCCATGACCAGCCGGTGTCGAGCAGGCGCGCGACCCCCGACGAGCGCCCGCCGCCGCGCGCGCGAGGCGACGGAAAAAGGCGGATGCGCGCCCCGTCGCACAAGCGACGCGGAGACGGATAATTCCTCGCCCCGGATCACCCGCACAAACGCCGTCGGCGGAAAGAATGGCCCATTCCGAACGGCGGCGCCGTGCCCTGCACCGCTCGGCGCGCACCCGTTCCCGGAGTCGCCCCGCCGGTCCGCGACACGGCGAGGGCCCGCGTGCGGTGCACACGGGCCCTCCACCGCGGCGCCCTGCGAGTCAGCCGAGCTGCGGGGCGACCTCGCTCGCGACCAGGGCGAGGTGATCGAGGTCCTGCAGGTCGAGCACCTGAAGATAGACGCGCGTGACGCCCTGCTGCGCGAGCACGCCGAGCCGGTCGACGATCGCGGTCGGCGTCCCGGCGATCCCGTGCTCACGCACCTCCCCGGCCTCCCGCCCGATCGCGGCGGCGCGGCGCTCGACCTCGGCGTCGTCCTTGCCCGCGCACAGCACGAAGGCCGCCGAGAAGACCAGCGACCCCGGGTCGCGGCCGACGTCCCGGCAGGCGTCGCGCACGCGGTCGAGCTTCTCGCCGACCTGGTCGAGCTCGGGGAACGCCAGGTTGAACTCCGCCGCGTGGCGCGCCGCGAGCGCCGGGGTCCGCCGCGGGCCGTTGCCGCCGACGATGATCGGGACGCCCGCGCGCGACGGGTCGAGCGGCGAGTGCTGCACCGGCTTCGGGAGCGCCGGGGAGCTCGCCAGCGTGTAGTGCGCGCCCTCGTACGAGAACTTCTCCCCGATCGGGGTGCCCCACAGGCCCGTCACGACGTCGAGCTGCTCCTCGAGGATCCCGAACCGCTTCTCGGGGAACGGGATCCCGTACGCGGCGTGCTCCTGCGCGAACCACCCCGCGCCGAGCCCGAGCTCGACGCGCCCGCCCGACATCTGGTCGACCTGCGCGACCTGCACCGCGAGCACGCCCGGGTGCCGGAACGTGGCCGACGAGACGAGCGTCCCGAGCCGGATGCGCGACGTCTCCCGCGCCAGGCCGGCGAGCGTGGTCCACGCATCGGTCGGCCCCGGGAGACCGTCGCCGTCCCCCATGCGGAGGAAGTGGTCGGAGCGGAAGAACGCGTCGTAGCCGAGCTCCTCGGTCGCGCGCGCCACCGCGAGCAGGTCGTCGTACGTGGCCCCCTGCTGGGGCTCGGTGAAGATCCTCAGGTCCATGCGGCAAGCCTTTCACGGCTCCCCGGGTACCGTCGGGTCGGTGGGATCCGTGCGCTGGGCGAGCGTCGCGACCGTGGTGGGCTGCGCGGTCGTGGCGCTCGTGTGCGTCGCCGCGGCCGCTCGGGGCCGCACCTGGGCGCTCGTGCCGGGGCTCGTCGCCGCGGCGATCGGGTTCCGCGAGCTGCGCGTGCTGCAGCGCCGCGCGCGCTGACCCCCGCGCGGCCACCGGCCAGCGGCCACCGGCCACCGGTCCGCGGTCGCCGCCGCGCCTGTCGGTTGTGCGGTCGCGGCGTCGGGCGTGCGGTCGCGAGTCCCGTCGCGCGTGCGAGGCCGGTCGTGCGGTCGCGAGCCCCGTCGCGCGTGCGGGGTCGGGTGTGCGGTCGCGGGGCCGGTCGTGCCGTCGTCAGACCTGGCAGACCGGGCACCAGTAGAGCTTGCGGGTCGCCATGTCCTCGACCTGGACCGCGGTGCCGCACACGTGGCACGGCAGCCCGGCGCGGCGGTAGACCCAGTGCCGCGCGTCCCGGTCGACGAGCGCGCGGGCCCGGCCCGCCTCGTCGAGGTCCTCGCGGGTCAGCATCACGCCCGTGCGGATCCCGTCGGCGAGCAGCACGGTCCAGTCCTGCCAGATCCCGCGCACGACCTCCGCCGGGACGCGTCGCCCGGGCGTGTGCGGCTCGAGCCGGGCGCGGAACAGCAGCTCCGCGCGGTACACGTTGCCGATCCCCGCGACCACGGACTGGTCCATCAGAAGCGCCCCGACCGCCGTCGAGCGGGACGTCACCGCGCCGACCACCTGCTCCCCCGCCGCGGCGAGCGCGCCGGGGTCGTCGAACGCAGCCGGGTCCGGGCCGAGCCGCGCGGCCGCCACCGCCGCCGCGCCGGGGTCGAGCACCTCGCACGCCGTGGGCCCGCGCAGGTCCGCCGCCGTCTCCTCGCTCAGGAGCCGGACGCGCACCTGCCCGACGGGCGGCGGCGGGAACGTCCCGTCCTCGCCGGCCGGCTCCGCGAGCTCGCTCTCACCCTCGCCGACCCGGACCGCACGGCGCGCTCGCGGCGCCCCGAGGCTCGCGAGCGGCACGAGCCCCTCGTCGAGGGGGGTGACTCGCCCGTGCAGGTCCCACGCGCCGTAGAGCCCGAGGTGGACGCGCAGGACGAGCTCCCCCTCGAACTCGAGGAAGAGCTGCTTGCCGACCGCGCGCGACGCGACCAGCACGCGGCCGTCGAGGCGCTCGGCGCCGGCGGCGAACCGCCCCTGCGGCGAGGAGACCCGCAGGCGGTGGCCGACGAGGTCCCGCTCGAGCTGACGGGCGATGCGGTGGACGGTGTGACCCTCGGGCACGGCGTCGTCAGCCCCGTCCGCGCGGTGCGCACCGCGGCGCCGTCATGCGCCGCCCGGCCCCCCGACCGCTCAGGGCTCGAGGATCGACGGCAGGATGACGCCGAGCGTCGAGGCGAGGATGCCGCCGCCGAAGATCAGCCCTGACTGCTGGTCGAAGCCGACCGCCATGATCCAGAACCCCGCGAGGAAGATCACGAACGTCACGACGAACAGCACGATGCCCTTCGCGCGCTGCGGCGTCGCCTCGTGGTCGGGAACGCCTGCACCGTCGTTCGACATCTCGTGAACCCCTTCGGACCGTGGAAAAACCGACCGGGCAAGTCTCCCCTACGCGGGCACCGGACGCGAAGCCGGGCCGGGCCCGCACCGCCGCGGGCGGGCCCGACCTCGGGCGGCGACGGGAACAGCGGGACCGCGGGCCCGGTGCGGCTCCTCGTGGGAGCCCCGCCGGACCACGTGCGCGTGCCGGCTCAGGCCCCTGCGGAGCACACGAGCCGCTCCTCGAGCTCGCTGACCGCCTTGCCGTAGGTGCGGACGCCGCTCACGGCGCCGACCCAGGCGCGGGTGTCGTCCGGCGCCGACCCGACACGGAACGGACCAGCAGGTGCCGTGGTCTCCCCGACGGGCACGGACGCGCCCCGCACGGGCCGGGCGGTCGTCGGCGCCCCCGCACGGCCGAAGCCGCACACGTCGAGCCGCACGGTCCCGAGGTCCGCGTCGTGGACGCCCGCCAGCATGAACCACGCGCCCTCGGCGACGGGAACGGGCGAGGTCGCGACGACACCGCGCGCCGCCGGGTCCCCCGGGTCCGTGCCCGCGACCGTGAACGCCCAGCAGGACGCGACGCCGTCGGCGCACACGTCGGTCCGGACGCCGAGCTCGAACGCGTTCCCCGCCGCACCGTCCTGGCCGACCGCCGAGGCCGCCGCCCCGAGCGCGTCCCCGCGCACCAGCGCGACCACCGAGAAGCTCCCGCTCGGGTCCACGACGCTCGCGGAGCTCACCGCGCCGTCACCGCGCTCGTCGAGCAGCAGGGCCCGGTCCGCCGGACGGTTCGCGAGCTCGGCGACCAGGCCGTCGGCCCACGTCGTCGAGCCCGTGAGCGTCAGCGTGTTCGTGCCGGGATGCAGGGAGTCGGCAGCGACGGCTCCGGCCCCCTCGTCGAGCGTCCACCGGGCGTCACCGGTCGGACCGGCGGCGGGAGAGCCGACCGTGAACCGGTAGGCGCGCTCGGCGCCCACGTTCCCGGCGGCGTCGACGCCCTGCACCCGGAGCAGCTGGGGCCCGGGCGTCATGGGGGTGTACGTGACGGTCGCAGCCGTCTGCCCCGGGTCGACCGCGACCCGGTCGCCGGGGTCGTCGGAGAACGCGTAGGCGAACGCGACGACGTCGGTGGACGCACCGGCCTCGAACCGGAACTGCCCGGCCACGCCGGGACCGCCGTGCGTCTGCTCCTCGAGGTACGCCGCGGGCGCGGCCCCCGGGACCGCGCTGACCCGCGGCGCGACGGGTGCGGTCACGTCGACGAGGACGCGGCACCGGATCGTCGGACTCTTCTTCCCTCGCGAGTCGCGCCCCTGCACGCGCCACTCGTAGGTGCGCCCGTCCTGCAGGAGGCCCGCGGGGACGGCGACCGCGTGCTGCGAGCCCGAGGCCTGCGCGGGTGCCGGCCCCGAGTCCCACACCCTGGTCCCCCGCACGCCGTCACGCACCGTGAACGTCGCCCGCACCGGGTCGCCGTCCGGGTCCTTGAGCGTCGCGAGCAACGTGGGGGTGGTGCTGCGGAGCGGGACCGCCGTGCCGTCCGCGCTGCACGACGACGTGGGGTTCGCGGTGCCGAGCGCCTCCGGAGCCGCCGGTGCGTGGTTCCTGCCGGCGTGGCCGGCACCGCTCCCGGCGGTCGCGGCACCCGGGGAGGCTGCTGCGGCGCTGGACGCGAGCAGCGCCCCGGTGACGACGAGCACGCCGACCAGCGCACTGCGGTGCCGCCGCGCCCGTCCGACCGCAACATCTCTGACCTGCATCGACACCCGCACAGCGCCCCCTTGACGCGTCCGGCCGCTCGGACGCGGTACCCGGGCGGATGCCGGTGCGGAGCGACGCCGGTGGCACGGTAGTGGACGCGGCAACCACGCGTGGGGCGTTTCTGGCGCGAACCCTCGGCAGGCCCTCGTGCCCCGCTGACCTGGGCGCACGTCGGGCGGCGCGCACGGGGGGCCGGCAGCGGCGTCGGGGTGGTGCAGACCCCACCACGACACGGCGGGTAGCGGCATGGTGGCGGCGGCGCGCGACGACGCACGGTGGTCGGGAACGCAACAGACCGACCCGCACGCCCACCGGAGGAGCTCCCATGTCGCAGACCACCGACCGCACGCCCCGCAGCACGCGTCCGCAGCAGCCCACCCGCATGTCGGCCCTCGCCCTCGTGTGCACGCTCGCCGCCGGCGCCGCGCTCGCCACGCCCGCCGTCGCGCTCGCCGCCGGACGGGGCGAGGTGCAGGGGCACGGCAGCAGGCCGCGGACGGACGTGGTGCAGCAGGCGCTCGACCGGCTCGTCGACGAGCACGGGGTCCCGGCCGCGCTCGCCACCGTGACCGACCGCCGGGGCCGCGAGCGCGACCTCGTCGCCGGCGCCGGGGACCTGGAGACAGGCGCGCCCGTCCCGGTCGACGGGCAGGTGCGCGCGGGCAGCAACAGCAAGACGTTCGTCGCGGCCGTGGTCCTGCAGCTCGTCGGGGAGGGCCGGGTCGACCTCGACGCGTCCGTCGAGACGTACCTGCCGGGCCTCGTGCGCGGGCCCGTCGACGGGCACGACATCACCGTGCGCGACCTGCTGCAGCACACCAGCGGGATCGGCAGCTTCACCGACGGTCCGCCGTTCGTCGTCGACGGCGTGCCCGCGCTGCGCGCCCTCAAGGACCGCTACATGGAGCCGCACGAGCTCGTCGCGCTCGGGCTGGCGCTGCCCCCGACGCCGCCCGGCGCCTGATCGTACAGCAACACGAACTACGTGCTCGCGGGCCTGCTCGTGCAGAGGGTCACGGGGCGCCCGCTCGGGGAGGCCGTGACCGAGCGGATCATCGAGCCGCTCGGGCTGACGGACACGTACGTGCCCGACCGGGGCGAGCGGGCCATCCGGGGCGCGCACCCGAACGGCTACCACGCCGAGCCCATCGGGTCCGCGCTGTTCGAGCACACCGACATCGACACCTCGTCGTCCTGGGGCGCGGGGGACGTCGTGACGACCCCGGGCGACCTCAGCACGTTCTTCCGCGCCCTCCTGGCCGGCGAGGTGCGCCCGGCGGAGCTCGAGCAGATGAAGGCGACGGTCCCGATGGACCTGCCCGGCATCCCGGAGACGTGGCGGTACGGGCTGGGCCTGCAGTCGACCGAGCTGAGCTGCGGCGAGCTCGCCTGGGGCCACGGCGGGATCATCCCCGGCTACCAGACCGACGGCGGCGTCACCGAGGACGGCCGGGCGATCATGGTCGCGACGACGACGGCGCACTTCGCCCTGCCCACCGACACCGGGCCGGCGGTCTCGGACGAGGTGCTCGCGCTCGTCGACACGGCGCTCTGCTCCGGCCGATCCTGACGGCTGCCCGGGGCGGGACGCGGCCCGGTCGGGACGCGGCCGGCCCGGGACGCAGCCCTGGCGCGCGCCGTCACCGTTGCGGGCCTGAAGCCCTTTCCCCTTTGGGCCTTCGGCGGGGGGCTCCCTTCCCTTCTTTGCACATCCAGAGCCCCCAACCCACCCCTGGGGCCCCTCCAGGCAACCACCACTCCTAATCCCAAACCACCCCGGTCC
>NZ_JBSGSU010000001.1:76983-209393 GCF_053607065.1 Cellulomonas sp. NPDC055163
TTTGAACCCCTCTGCCCCGGTCCTCGCCCTTGCCTGCTCCTTCCACTTTTTCGTTCCTCGCCTCTGGGCCTTCTGGTCCCGCCGCCCCAGGCCTGCTCGCGCGGGTGGGCGCCGCGGAGGCCGCCCGGTCGCGCTGGGCGTCGCTCGAGATGCTCAGCATGCTGAGTACCGCCATGCTGGGTCCCATGCAGACCACCAGCACGGCCGCCGCAGCCCCTGTGACGTCCCGGGACCGGGTCCGCCAGGTCACCGTCCTGGTCGGTGCCGCCGTCGCCATCGCGGGCGCCGCCCTCGGCTCCGGCGCGTTCGGCGGGCAGCCGATCGCCGAGGCCGCGGGCGGGGCGCTCTCCGCGACGGCGACGCCGCTCGCGCCAGACACCCCGGCGTTCTCCATCTGGTCGGTCATCTACACCGGCCTCGCGCTCTTCGCGGTCGTCCAGGCGCTCCCCCGCCAGGCCGCCGACCCCCGCCTGCGCGCCGTCTCGTGGTGGGTCCTCGCGTCGATGCTGCTCAACGCGCTGTGGATCGGCGTGGTGCAGGCCGGGTCGGTCCTGGCCAGCGTCGTCGTCATCCTGACGCTGCTCGCGGTGCTCGCCGTCATCCTCGTGCGGCTCGTCCGGATCCCGCACACGGGGACCGCGACGTCCTGGGTCACGGACGTCACCGCCGGGCTCTACCTCGGCTGGGTCAGCGTCGCGTCGCTCGCGAACATCGCCGCGATCCTCGCCGACGCCGGGGTCGGGGAGCTCGGCCTCGGTGCGACGGCGTGGTCCGTGGTGGTGCTCGCCGCCGCGGCGGCGCTCGCGGTCGCGTACGCGGTCGTCGGACGCACCCGCCCGAGCGTCGTGGTCCCGGCCGGGCTCGCCATGGCCTGGGGCCTGGCGTGGATCGGGCTCGGCCGCACGAACGGCCCGGTGGTCGACGAGACCGTCGCGACGGCGGCGTTCGTCGCCTCGGCGGTCGCGCTGCTCGCGCCCGTGGTCACGACCCTCGCGGCCCGCCGCCAGGCGTGACGCTCGCCGGCGGGGTCCGGTCCGCACCCGCGACACGCACCGGGACGGTGCGGGATGCTCGCACGATGGAGCTCGAGTTCAGCGGCGAGATCATCTACTGGCGCGGCCCCGCGCCGTACCACTACGTCCCCGTGCCCGGCTCGGAGAGCGCCGCCATCGGGGCCGTGGCGTCCCAGGTCACGTACGGGTGGGGCGTCATCCCGGTGCTCGCGCGGGTCGGCGGCACCGCGTGGGAGACGTCGCTGTTCCCGCGCGACGGCCGCTACCTCGTCCCCGTCAAGGTGGCGGTCCGCCGGGCGGAAGGGCTCGAGCTGGGTGACACGGTCACGGTGCGGCTCGTCGTGGGGCCCGCCCGCTGACCGTCCCGGTCGGCGAGGTCCCGCCCGGCGCCCCGTGCCGTCGCACGCTGCCCGGCTTGGCCACCCCCAGCCCGGCAACCCGCCGGCCCGCGAACCCCGCGTCCACACGGGCGGCCCGCCGCTCCCCCGCGTGGCTATCGTCGGTCCATGCCCCTCGCGCAGCCCACCACGTTCCCCGCCGAGCCTGGCGCCTGGCCGGCCTACCTCGCGAGCACCGTCGACGCGTCGCTCGACGACGCGCGCGCACTGCTCGCCCGCCTCAAGGACGGCACCGCGCGCACCGCCGTCGAGGTCCTCGACCTGTGGAACGACGCCGACGTCGCGATCGCGACCGCGTCGTCCGCCGCGCACCTGCTCGCCGAGGTGCACCCCGATCCCGACCTGCGCGCCGCCGCCGAGGAGCGTGCGCAGGCCGCGGAGGACCTCGTCACCCGGCGCGGGCTCGACCACGAGCTGTGGCAGGTCCTCGCCGCGACCGACCCCGAGGGTCTCGACGCGGGGGCCGCCCGGGTGCGCGAGCACGTGCTGCGCGACTTCCGCCGCGCGGGCGTCGACCGCTCGCCCGAGGACCGCGAGCGCCTGCGCGCGCTCGCCCAGAGGTGCACCGAGCTCGGCCTGGAGTTCGCGCGCAACATCCGGGACGACGTCCGCACCGTGCGCGTGCGCCCCGAGCAGCTCGCGGGACTGCCCGAGGACTTCCTCGCCGAGCACCCGGCCGACGACGAGGGCCTCGTGACGCTCACCACCGAGTACCCCGACCTGCTGCCGGTCCGCACCTACGCGTCCGACCCCGAGGTCCGCCTGGCGCTGACCCGCGAGCACCAGCGCATCGGCTGGCCGGCGAACGAGGCGGTCCTGGCCGAGCTGCTGCGGCTCCGCGCCGAGCGTGCCGTGCTGCTCGGCTACCCGGACTGGCCGACGTACGACGCCGAGGTCAAGATGATCGGCTCCGGGCAGGCGATCGCCGACCTCGTCGAGCGGCTCGACGCCCTCACGGCGACGGCGGCGGCGCACGACGTCGACGTCATGCTCGCCCGGTACCGGCAGGACGTCCCCGGCGCGACGGCGCTGACCCCGGCGGACAACCTGTTCTACGAGCAGGTCGTCAAGAACGAGCAGTACGACGTCGACGCCCGCGCCGTGCGCGAGTACTTCCGGTACGAGGCCGTGAAGCCGGGCGTGCTCGGCGTGATGGAGCGCCTGTTCGGCATCGCCCTCGAGCGCGTGGACGCCCCGACGTGGCACGAGGACGTCGAGGTCTACGACGTGACCGACGGCGGCCGTCCGGTCGGCCGCGTCTACCTCGACATGCACCCGCGCGCCGGCAAGTTCAACCACGCCGCGCAGTTCCCGCTGCGGCCCGGCATCGCCGGCCGGTCGCTGCCCGAGGGCGCGCTCGTGTGCAACTTCCCGACGGGACTGCTGGAGCACGACGACGTCCTGACGTTCTTCCACGAGCTCGGGCACCTGGTCCACGAGGTCCTCGGCGGGCACCAGCCGTGGGCCATGTTCTCCGGGGTCGCGACCGAGTGGGACTTCGTCGAGGCGCCGAGCCAGCTGCTCGAGGAGTGGGGCTGGGACGCCGGCGTGCTCGCGTCGTTCGCGACGGACGCCGCCGGTGAGCCCATCCCCGCGGCGCTCGTCGAGCGCATGCGGCGGGCGGACGCCTTCGCCCGTGGGGCGTGGACCCGACGGCAGCTCAACTTCACGGCGCTCTCCTACGGCCTGCACGCCGACCCGCCCGCGGACCTCGCGGCGTTCACCGCGGACGTCGACGCGCGGTTCGGCCCGTACACCCCGGTCGCCGACAGCCACCAGTACGCGGGGTTCGGGCACCTCGACGAGTACGGCTCCGCCTACTACACGTACCTCTGGAGCCTGGTCATCGCGAAGGACCTGCGCACGGCGTTCACGGACGGGCTCATGGACCCCGTGGTCGGCCGCCGCTACCGCGAGGCGATCCTCGCGCCCGGCGGGTCGGCGGACGCCGCGGAGCTCGTCGAGCGGTTCCTCGGGCGGCCGTCGTCGTTCGTGGCGTTCGAGGCGTGGCTCGCGGAGGGCACGGGGGTCTGACGGGCGGGGTGTCACAGCCGGGCTGCGGCCGGTGTCTTCATGTCGACGGAGTTCCCGCCCGACGACCCAGGAGCAGCCATGACCACCCAGACGCGCATCCCCCCGACCGAGGTCACCGGCGCCTACGGGACGCTCGTGAAGCTCGCAGCCCGCAGGATGCTCGGCCGGGTGCCCGACTCCGTGGGTGTGCTGTGGCACCACCCGACGGTCATGAAGGACGCGATGGGCCTCGGCCGCAAGGTCGAGCGCTGGGACGCTCTCGACCCGGACCTCGCGTCGTACGCGGCGATGGCGGCGGCCGCGACGGTCGGCTGCGGCTTCTGCCTCGACCTGCAGTACTTCGTGGCCCACAACCACGGGCTCGACGAGGCGAAGGTCCGCGAGGTGCCGCGCTGGCGGGACTCGACGGTCTTCAGCCTGCGTGAGCGCCGGGTCATGGAGTACGCGGAGGCCGCGAGCCAGACCCCGCCGGCCGTCACCGACGCCCTGTCGGACGCGCTCCTGGCCGACCTCGGGCCGGCGGCGCTCGTCGAGCTCGCCGCGAGGGTCGCGTTCATGAACATGTCGGCGCGGATGAACCTCGCGCTCGGGATCCGCTCCGAGCACCTGGCCGACTCGTGCGGGCTCCCGCCGCTCGCAGCGGCGGCCGGCCGGGCGGGCGCGGCCGGGGGGATCGCGTCGGCCCGCGTGCCCGGCTCGACGAGCGTGACCGGCGTCGTCAGCTCGACGGGCGCGACCGGCGTGACCGGCCCGACCGGCTCGACGGACGCAGCCGACGTGCTCGGCCCGGCGGGCCCGGCCGGCGTGCTCGGCCCGGCGGGCCCGGCCGGCGTGCTCGGCCCGGCGGGCCCGGCCGGCGTGCTCGGCACGACCCGTGCTGCGGACGGCCGGTAGGGGCGGACCGGTGACCCACGTCGCACCCTCGCAGGACGACCCGTTCGTCGCGCATCGCCGGCTGCTGTTCACCGTCGCGTACGAGATGCTCGGCTCGGCCGGCGACGCGGAGGACGTGCTGCAGGAGTCGTGGCTCCGGTGGGCGTCCGTCGACCGCTCGGAGGTCCGGGACCCGCGCGCCTACCTGGTCCGGGTCGTCACGCGGCAGGCGCTCAACCACCTGCGGACCGTGTCGCGGCGCCGGGAGGAGTACGTCGGCGAGTGGCTGCCGGAGCCGCTGCTCACCGGACCCGACGTGGCGGACGACGTCGAGCTCGCGGAGAGCGTCTCCCTCGCGATGCTCACCGTGCTCGAGACGCTCGGGCCCGCCGAGCGCGTCGTGTTCGTCCTGCGGCAGGTGTTCGACGTGCCGTACGACGAGATCGCCGCGGCCGTCGGGAAGACCCCCGCAGCGGTGCGGCAGATCGCGCACCGGGCGCAGGCCCACGTCGCCGCACGGCGCCCGCGGGTCCGGGTCGTCGCCGCCGAGCACGAGCAGGTCGTGACCCGGCTCGTCGCGGCGCTCGACACCGGCGACCTCGACGCGCTCCTCGCCGTCCTCGCGCCCGACGTCGTCGCGGTGGCCGACGGCGGCGGGAGGGTCCGCGGCGCGGCACGGCGGCCGATCGTCGGGGCCGAGCGGCTGGCGCGCTACCTCGTCGGCGGCATGGCGAAGGCCGAGGGGACCCTGGTCGCCACGGTGGCCCGGGTCAACGGCGAGGCGGGACTGCGGATGGAGCTCGACGGGCACCTCGTCGCGGTCGTGGCGTTCACCGTCGCCGACGGGCGCGTGACGCACGTGTGGTCGGTCGCGAACCCCGACAAGCTCGGGTGGCTCGGGGAGGAGGTGGATCTGAGCCGGTGACCCGGGCGGCCGGGCGCGCGCGGCCGGCCGGCCGCGCCGTTGACAGGCTTGAGAGAATCGGCTCGGACCCCGACCGCACGAGGAGGCCACGTGGTGAACCCGGGCCGGCCTGGGAAGGAGCTGACCGTGTCGCGGCTGACGCTCGGCAACGTCGTCAAGGTGGCGGCCGTCCTCGTCTTCCTGCCCCTGCTCGCGTACCTGGTGCTCGTCATCGGCGCGGTGCGGAAGGACCTCAGGACGGCCCTGGAGGGCCTGCTCTACGCCGGGGCCTTCTCCGTGGCGGTGTTCGTGCTCGACCTCTGGGGACCGCCCGCCCTGCTCGCGGTCGCCGCCATGGGTGCCTCGGGCGTCCGCTCCTGGCACCTGCGAGACCTGTGGCTCCCGGCGCGTAACCGGTGGTGGAAGCGGGTCCCGGCCGCCGTGTCCACCGTCGTCGAGGCGGCCCGCACGCGGCGCGCCGCCGCCGGCGCGGGGTCGGAGCACCTGCCCGCGGCGGTCGCACGGGTCCGCGTGCACGCGGACCGGAACCGGAACCGCCTGCCGGGGAACGCTCACGGGACCGTCCTGCACATCTGCCAGGTGCTGGACGCCGTGATCGCAGCCGAGCAGCGTGAGCCCACCGGGGACGCGCGGTTCGAGTACGAGCTGGAGGCGGTGACCCGCGAGTACCTGCCCGCCGTCCTCACGAGCTACCTGGCGATCCCGCCGAGCAGGCGGCAGGAGCGCCAGCCCGACGGGCGCACCCCCGACGAGGAGCTCACCGAGCAGCTGCGGATCCTCGCCGGCCAGGCCGACGCGCTCGACGCGAGCCGCCGCCGTCGCCTGACGGCGGAGCTCAGCACCACCGGCAACTTCCTCCGGGACAAGTACGGTCGCCGGCAGCCCGACGCCTTCGACTTCCGCGTCCCGTGAGCTCCGCCCGGCCGACCCCGCCAGGCCCGCGGCCGGGCCCACGGCGGGGTGATCCCCTTCGACGGCGCGCCGCTCGCGCCGAGTCCGCTCGGCCCGTCGCGAGGCGCCGACCGGCGCGCCAGGCCCGCGGCCGGACATGACAGAACCCCCCGCGAGACGCCCGTCCGGGCCCTCGCGAGGGGTTCTGCCACTTCACGGGCCTGAACGCATCAGAACCCAGAGCGGTAGCGGTGGGATTTGAACCCACGGTGGACTTTCACCCACACACGCTTTCGAGGCGTGCTCCTTAGGCCGCTCGGACACGCTACCTCGCCGAGAAGGGTACCCGGTCGGAGGCCGTGGTCCGTAATCGGAGGATCGACGGGTCGTCGCGACGGCCTGACGCACCCGGTTCGCGTCGGCCCAGCGGCCCGGCCACCGGTCGAGCGGGCGGCGTCGCGTCCCCGACCGCCGCGCCCGCCACCGCTCGCCACCGCTCGCCGCGAGCGCCGGCGCACCCCGTCGTACCGTGGAGCGGTGCCCACCCCGCCGAGCCCGCTCACGACCGGGTCACCGTCGTCCCCGGCGACCGCGGCCCCGCCGTCCGCCCCCGCGCCGCCCACCGGCACGGCCGCCGACGCCGCCGCGCTGCTGGCCGGCAGGCGCGTGACCGTCCTCACGGGCGCGGGCCTCTCGACGGACTCGGGCATCCCCGACTACCGCGGCCCGGACTCCCCGCCGCGCAACCCGATGACCTTCCAGCAGTTCGTGGGCGACCCGGCGTTCCGGCGGCACTACTGGGCGCGCAACCACGTGGGCTGGCAGCACATGCGCCGGACCGAGCCGAACGCCGGGCACCGGGCGCTCGCGGAGCTCGAGGCGCGCGGGGTGCTCGTCGGAGTCATCACGCAGAACGTCGACCTGCTGCACGAGGAGGCGGGCAGCATCGACGTCATCGACCTGCACGGCCGGTACGACCGCGTGATCTGCCTGAGCTGTGGGCACGTCGTCCCGCGGGCGTCGCTCGACCGGCGGCTCGACGAGCTCAACCCGGGGTTCGTCGAGTCGGTCGGCGCGGCGGTCGGGGACATCGAGATCGCGCCCGACGCCGACGCGGTCATCGAGACGACCGCGCACTTCCATGTCGCGGACTGCGAGCGCTGCGGCGGGATGCTCAAGCCCGAGATCGTGTACTTCGGCGAGAACGTGCCCAAGGAGCGGGTCGCCCGGGCGTTCGCCATGGTCGACGCCGCGGACGCGCTGCTCGTCGCGGGGTCCTCGCTCACCGTCATGTCGGGGCTGCGGTTCGTGCGGCACGCCGCGAAGGCCGGCATGCCGGTCGTCATCGTCAACCGCGGCGCGACGCGCGGCGACCCGCTCGCCACGCTGAAGGTGGACGCGGGCACCTCCGAGGTGCTCACCGAGCTCGCCCGGTCGCTGCCCCCGGTCTGACTCCGCCGTTCAGCCGGTCCGGTGCCCCGCGAAGAAGTCGCGCAGCACCGCGCCGCACTCGTCCTCGCGGACCCCGCCGACGACCTCGACCCGGTGGTTGAGCCGCCGGTCGCGCACGACGTCCCACTGCGACCCGCACGCCCCCGCCTTGGGGTCCCACGCGCCGAGCACGAGCCGCGGGACGCGCGCCAGGACGGTCGCCCCCGCGCACATGAGGCACGGCTCGAGCGTCACCACGAGGGTGCAGTCGTCGAGCCGCCACCGCCCGAGCGCAGCCGACGCGGCACGCAGCGCGAGGACCTCCGCGTGCGCGGTCGGGTCGCCCGCCGCCTCGCGCGCGTTGCGGCCGGTCCCGACGACCGCGCCGTCCGGCCCGACGACGACCGCGCCGACGGGCACATCCCCGGTCGCGAGCGCCGCCCGCGCCTCGTCGAGCGCGAGCCCCATGTGCCGCGCCTCGTCGAGCGCGAGCCCCATGTGCCGCGCGTCGTCGGCCGTCCCGGTCATGCGCCCCATCCTCGCGCAGACCCGCAGACCCGCAGACCCGCAGACCCGCAGACCCGCCGGCCAGCAGGCCCGCCGGCCCCACGCCGCACGTCCCGCGGATCCGCCCTGCGCCGGTCCGGGCCGCCCGGAGCGGGAGGCTCCGCCCGGCCCGCACCACCCCCGGCCGTCCCCCGGCCGTTTCCGGCCCGCACCGCCCCCGGCCGTCCCCGGCCGTCTCCGGCCCGAACCGCCCCCGGCGTCCCCCGGCCGTCCCGCAGTGTGGACGGACGGTAGGTTGGCCCCATGCGCCTGCACGTCGCCGACCACCCGCTCGTCGCCCACAAGCTGACGGTGCTGCGGGACAAGGACACGGCCTCCCCCACGTTCCGCCTCCTCGTCGACGAGCTCGTGACCCTCCTGGCCTACGAGGCCACGCGCGAGGTGCACGTCGAGCCGCACGAGATCGAGACCCCGGTCGCCCGGACGACGGGCACCAAGCTCGCCGACCCGCGCCCGCTCGTCGTGCCGATCCTGCGCGCCGGGCTGGGGATGCTCGAGGGCATGACCCGCCTGCTCCCGACGGCCGAGGTCGGCTTCCTCGGCATGCAGCGCGACGAGACGACGCTCGAGGCGATCACCTACGCGAACCGCCTGCCCGACGACCTGTCCGGTCGCCAGTGCTTCCTGCTCGACCCGATGCTCGCGACCGGCGGGACGCTCGTCGCGGCGATCGACTACCTGTTCGCGCTGGGCGCCCGGGACGTCACCGCGGTGTGCCTGCTCGCCGCGCCCGAGGGCCTGAAGGTCCTCGAGCAGGCCATCGGCGACCGGGTCGACGTGAAGGTCGTCGTCGCGGCCGTCGACGAGCGGCTCAACGAGAAGGCGTACATCGTCCCCGGGCTCGGCGACGCCGGCGACCGGCTGTACGGCGTCGTCTGACCGCACGCATCCCCGCCCGGCCCGCCGCCGCCCCGCGCGGACCGAGCGACCGGACGTCCCGGCCTCCTTCCGGCCCGGCACCCGCCTCGGCGCGGGGCCGGGCCGGACGTCTGCCTGGACCGTCTCCGCGGTCCTCATCCGCTTCTCACCCGCTGAGACCATCCCGCATAACGGTTGGCCGGGCCGCGTCGTGCGTGTGAGGCTTCGACCGTGATCTCCCCGCACCGCGCCGACCGCACCTGTCCGGTGCGCCGCGCGACGTATGCGGTCGAGGCAGCGACGTGTCGCTGGTCCTGACCACCCGGACCGCCCGACCCCGCCGCCTCGGCGCCCCCGCACGCTGCTGCCACGCACCCCGGAGACACCCCATGAGCCTGTCCGCCGACCTCCCGCCGTCGTTGAGACGCGCGCGCCCCGCGCCCGACCCCGGCGCACCGCTCGCGGGGCGCGCCGGCCTCATCCTCTACGTCGGGCTCGCGTCCGAGGAGGACACCACGGCCGCGACGGCGACACGTCCGGAGGACATCGCCGCCGCCGCCGAGATGCTGCGCGACCTCGCACGCGAGCTGCTGCCGGCCGCCGAGACGTTCACCGCGCTGTCGCTCGTCCCGACCCCGGCGCAGCCGGACGACGTGCGGACCGTGCGCGACCGGGTCACGCGCCTGCAGCTGCTCGACGCCTCCCCCGACGTCCTCGGCGGCTCGGGGGACGCCCGCTGAGGACCCGCGCCGCTGGTCGACCGAGGTCGGGGGACCACGTCGACCGGCGGCGCGACCCACGTGACGAGGCCCCCGGTGCAGGTGCACCGGGGGCCTCGTCGTGGTGTGGTACCTGTCAGAACGCCGGCAGGACCTCGCCGTTCGGCCACCGCTCCTCGATGAACGCCTTCACGTCCGCCGAGTGGAGCAGCTCGTCGAGCGTCGCGAGGGCCTCCGAGTCCTTGTCCTCGGAGCGGAACGCCAGGAAGTTCGCGTACGGGTTGTCCTCGCCGGACTCCAGCACGAGCGAGTCCTCGGCGGGGTTCAGGTCCGCCTCGAGAGCGAAGTTGCCGTTGATGATCGCGAGGTCGACGTCCGGCAGCGCACGGACGAGCTGCTCGGGCGCCGTCTCGATGAGCTCGAGGTTCTTCGGGTTCTCCGCGACGTCGAGCAGCGTCGGCAGCGCGTCGCCGGTGTCCTCGAGGGTGATGAGGTCGTTCGCCTCGAGCAGGTCGAGGGCACGCGCCTGGTTGCCGGGGTCGTTCGTGATGCCGACGGTGCCGCCGTCCGGCACGTCGTCGAGCGACTCGAGCTTCTCCGAGTAGATCCCGAGCGGCTCGATGTGGACGCCCTCGAAGTGGTCGAACTCGTAGCCCTGCTCCTCGACCTGCGACTCGAAGTACGGCAGGTGCTGGAAGTAGTTGGCGTCGAGCTCGCCCTCGGCGAGCGCCGTGTTCGGCAGCACGTAGTCGTCGAACGTCACGATGTCGAGGTCGAGGCCCGCCTCCTCGGCGAGCTCCTCGTCGACGAACTCGAGGATCTCGGCGTGCGGCACCGGGCTGGCGCCGACCTTGAGGGTGGTGATGCCGCCGGTCTCGGAGGCGTCGTCGGCTGCAGGGGTCTCCTCGGAGCCCGAGCCGCACGACGCGAGCACCAGGGCTGCGGCGGCGGTGAGCGCGAGGGTGCTCAGGGTCTTCCTCATGTGTCCTCCTCGGACGTGGGCCCTCGTGGGGCGGGTGGGGTAGGGGGGTGGGTGGGGTTCAGCGGTGGTCGAGGCGGCGCGCCACGGCGTCGCCCACGGCCTGGACGACGACGACGATGAGCACGATCACGACCACGCACGCGACCATCACGGGCGGGTCGAAGCGCTGGTAGCCGTACGAGATGGCGAGTGCGCCGAGGCCGCCGCCGCCGATCACCCCGGCCATCGCGGAGTACCCGACGAGCGCGATGACCGTGACCGTGAGGCTCGCGACGAGCGCCGGGAGCGCCTCGCGGACGAGCACCTGCACGACGATCCCGGAGCGGGTCGCGCCGATGACGCGCGCGGCCTCGACCTTGCCGGGGCTGACCTCGCGCACGGAGGTCTCGACGAGCCGCGCGAAGAACGGCACCGCGCCGATGGTCAGCGGCACGACCGCCGCCTCCCAGCCGAGCGAGGTCCCGACCACCAGGCGCGTGAACGGGATGACCGCGATCATGAGGATGAGGAACGGCACCGACCGCACGACGTTGGCGACGAAGCCCACGACGCCGTTGACCAGGGCGTTCGACGTGATCCCACCGCGCGCGGTCGCGGCGAGCAGCAGCCCGAGCGGCAGGCCCAGCACGGCGGTGAGCAGCGAGGACACACCGACCATCGCCAGCGTCTCGAACGTCGCCTCCGGGAGCTTCTCCTGGATCACGGGGCTCGTCACGAGGTCGTCGAGGAAGCTCATCGGGTCACCCCCGCACCGGTCGCGCGGGCGGCGCCGCCGGCGCCCGGATCCCCGTCGGCGCTGACGACGGCGTGCAGGCCGACGGCGTGCAGCCGGTCGAGCGCCGCCGGCACGTCGGCCGCGGGCACGTCGAGCTGGAGGCGCCCGACCCGCCGACCTGCGAGCGTCTCGATCGTGCCCGCCGCGACCTCGACCCCCGTGCCGAGGGCCGCCACGGCCGCGAGCACGTCCGCGGTCGGGACGTCGTCGGTCGAGTAGGCGACCTCGACGAGCTGGCGCTCCTCGCCGAGCGGCAGGTCGGGCACCGGGATGAGCTCGCGCGCGAGCCGCGACCCGTACGCCGCGACGACGTCCGCGACCGCCCCCTGCTCGGCCACGCGCCCGTGGTCGAGCAGCGTCACGGAGTCGCAGATCTCCCGGACCACGGCCATCTCGTGCGTGATGATCAGCACCGTGATGCCCAGGCGGTCCCGCAGGTCGCGGATCAGGCCGAGGATCTGCCGGGTCGTCGCGGAGTCGAGCGCCGACGTCGGCTCGTCGCACAGCAGCACGGCGGGCTCCGTCGCGAGCGCCCGGGCGATGCCGACCCGCTGGCGCTGGCCGCCCGAGAGCTGCGCGGGGTAGGCGCCCGCGCGGTTCCCGAGCCCGACGAGGTCCAGGAGCTCCTGCACGCGCGCCGCCCGCTGCGCGCGGGGCACCCCGGCGACCTCGAGCGGGTAGGCGACGTTCTGCGCGATGGTCCGCGAGTCGAGCAGGTTGACGTGCTGGAACACCATCCCGATGCGGCGCCGGGCCTCCCGCAGCCGCGCCTCGGGCAGCGCCGAGAGCTCCTCGCCGTCGATCACCACGGCGCCGGACGTCGGGCGCTCGAGCACCGTCAGGCACCGGATCAGCGTCGACTTCCCGGCGCCCGAGCGGCCGACGATGCCGTGGATGCGCCCGCGCTCGACCGCCAGGTCGATCCCGTCGAGCGCGACGACCTCGGCGGTGGCGCCCGCGCCCGGGTAGACCTTGCGCAGCGCCGTCAGGCGGATGTGGGGTTCGGTGCTCACGAGGTCCTCGGAGGTCGTGCCGGACGGCGGCGGGCCGACGCGCGGCGGCCGCTGTGCCAGGGAAGGGTCCGTGCTGGTGCGTGCCCGTCCGTGGGAGGACGGTCGGAGCGCAGGGCTCCACGGGCGCCGGCGGGCGGCGCGACGGGGCGGGAGTCAGCTCAGAGGCTGCGACACGCCCCGGGACAGCACATTCGACACGCGACGCGCGCAGGCGTCGGGCTGTCGGTGCTCGTCCCGGTCACAGGACCTATTGGACCACAGCGGGTGAGCGACGCAGAAACCGGCTCGCACCGGGCGACCCGCGGACGCCGCGCGGCGGAGCGCACGGGTCGAGCGCGCCGCGAGGGTCAGCGGCCGGCCGGACGCGTCTCGACCGTGACCACGCCGAGCACGTAGTCGTCGTGGTCCGGGGCGGCGGACGTCGGCCGGAGCACGGCGGTCGAGCCGGTCGTCGGGACGCGCGCGAAGCCCTTGGCGTCAACCATCAGGGAGTTCGGGGACGCGTAGCCCGTCGCGGTCCCGTCGAACGCGTTGTCGGGGCTGCCGACACTCGACCCGGCGCGCTTCGGCGTGAGCGCCGAGCCGTCGAGGAGGAGGCGGTCGCCGCGCAGGCCGCGGTCGCCCTCCCAGGCGACGACGCCGATCCGCGCGCTCCCGCCGGCCTCGGTCGCGACCGTCAGGGTCGGCGTGCTCGCGTCCCGCGCCCGCAGCGGAGTGTCGTGCACCGCCACCTGGCCCCCCTCCGGGTCCGCGTAGACCACGACCAGGGCCCAGCCCGCGTAGGCGTCGACGAGCGAACCGTCCCGCAGGTCGGCGATGTCCGCGACGGACCACGCGCCCGCCCCGTGCTGGGACACCAGTGCGGTGACGTCGGCGAAGGCCTGGAACTCGCTCGGCCGGCCCGAGCCGTGCTCGGCGAGCACGGTGACCTTGCCCGTGACGGGCGTGTACCCGACGGTCCCGGGCGGGCGGACCGAGATCCGCTCGACCGCGGGGAGCGGGTTCGCCCGCGTGTGGACGCTGTTCGACGCCCAATACAGCCCGGCCCAGGCGACCTCGCGGCCGGCCGGGAGGTCCAGCGTCGCGGACGACGAGACCGTGCGCCCGCCCGCCGCGTTGAGCGGGACGAGGGTCAGGTCGTCGCTGCCGGACGTCCCTGCGAGCGCCGGCGTGCACGCGTCACGCGGGCCGCGGGCCGTGCACGTCAGGAGCGGCGCACCGATCTCGGTGACGGTGTGCCCGGAGCCCGGCGAGACGTAGCGCGGGGTCGCCACGGGTGCCGTCGGGCTCCCCGACGGGGTCGGGGTCGGCGTCACGCTGGGCGTGGGCGTCGGCGTGACCGTGGGGGTCGGCGTCGGCGTGACCGTGGGGGTCGGCGTCGGCGTGACCGTCGGGGTGACCGTCGGCGTCGGCGTCGCGCTCGGCGTCGGCGAGACCGTCGGCGTCGCGCTCGGTGTCGGGCTGACCGACGGCGTGGGCGTCGCGCTCGGCGTCGGCGTGACCGACGGCGTGGGCGTGGGCGTCGGGTCGGGGCCGTACGGGAGCGCCCGGACCAGGACGCGCGCCGCGGGGAAAGGTCCGGCGACGCCGGGCGTCTCGACCGCGATCTCCGCGGTGCCGAGCGTCCCGTGCTCCGACATCCCGTTCTTCACGAGCCGCGCACCGACCTGGACCGCGGCACCGGCAGCCAGGGGCGCGCCCGTGCACACGACGGTGTCCCCGCCTGCCCCCGGCTCGTACGGCGACTGCGGCGGGCTGCAGGCCCACCCGAGGGTCGTCACGGGGTCCGCGGCCCAGCGCGCCCCGTCGGGGGCGGTGAGCCGCAGCGTCGGGACGTCGACCGTGCGCCCGCCCACGTTCGTCACCGTCACGGGGACGTCCACCTGGGCGTCCGGCCCGGCGAGCTCGACGGCGCCCGCGGCGGACGTCACCTGCAGGTACCCGTCGACGCCGAGCGCGAGGCGCTGGTCCTGGCTGCGTCCTGGCGCGTCCGGCTGCAGCGAGTACACGAGCGCGGTGTCGAGGGCACGCGCCGCGGAGCCGTCGGCGTAGAGGCCGAGCGTGAGGTCGACGGCCGTGCTGCGCCCGGGCAGCGAGTGCCCGCTCGCGAGGCCGCACGTGACGACGTCACCGGTCCCCGCCGACGCGGCGGTGCACGCCCACAGGTCTCCCGCGGGCGGCGGGACGGCGTGCACGCCGGCCGGGAGCCGCAGCGTGATCCCGGCGGCGCTGGTCGCGCTCTGCCCCGCGTTCAGGAGGTCGAGCGTGAAGGGGCGCGCGTGGCGGGCGTCGCCCGAGGGGACGACGAGCGGCACGGAGGTCGCCGAGCCGCCGTGCGCGAGGCGCGGGGCGGACGCGGCGATCGGGGTCCGCAGGGAGATCGGCCTGGTCTGCGTCGCGAGTCCCGTCCCGCGGACCGCGATCGTGACCTCGGCGGCGGGGTCGGCGTCCACCGTCTCGTCCGCGACGACCTGCAGGACGAGGCGCGCGGACGCGTTCGGCGGCAGCGTGTCGAGCGTGCACTCGGCCACCGAGCGCCCGGCCCCGGCGGTCCGCGCCGGGCCGCACACCCACGTCGTCGACTCGGGCGCCACGGCGAACCGGCCCGCGGCGCCGCCCGCGAGCGCGATGGGCGCGAGCTCGGTGCGGACCTCGTCGATGTTCACGCCGCTCGGCAGCGTCACCGTGGCGACCAGGTCCGTCGCCGCCAGGCCGCCGCTGTTGACGAGCTCGACGCTCAGCCGGTTGGACGCGCCCGCGGTCAGGACGACGTCGGCCTGGGTCGCCGCGACGCCGATCGTCGCGGGGGCCGGCGGGGGCGTCGTCTCGTCGGGGTCCGGCTCCGGCTCGAGCGTCACGTCGGGGTCCGGCTCGGCGTCGGGATCGACGCCCGTCCCCGCCCGCGGTGCCGTCGTCGGGCTCGTGCGCGGGCCTGCCACGCCCGTACCCGTGGCGTCCTCGTCGGACGGCGTGGTGGTGTCGAGCTCGTCGTCGGGCTCCGCCTCGAGCGTCGGCAGGTCCGTGGGGGCGATGGTCGGTAGGACGGTCGGCGTCGGCGACGCGGACGGGCGCAGGGTCGACGTGGGTGTCGGCGACGCGGAGGCGAGCGGCCCGTCGGCCTCGCTGGTGGGTGCGGCGTCGCCCGAGAACACGCCGAGGACCCCGCCGACGGCCACCGCGGCACCCACGGCCACCGTCGCCGCGACAGCCCCGAGCACCCCGACGGGCAGCGCACCCACGAGCGCCGCCAGTCCCGTGGCGCCCGCGGCACCCGCGGCCGCAGCCGCCGAGCCCGCCGCGGCCCCCGTGGTCGCCCCGACCGCGCCGGCACCGACCGCGACGCTCGCCGCACCGGTGCCCGCCGCCGCGCCCGCGCCCGTGCCGGCCGCTCCCGCACCGGCCCCGGCCGAGGCACCCGCCCCGGCTCCGGCACCGGCGCCCGCACCCGCGGTCCCCGCCGTGCCGGCCTCCCCCAGGGCTGCGAAGCCCGACGCGATGCCGCCGCCGATCGGCAGGCCGTGCGACAGCGCGCCGAGCCCGAGCACGCCGAGCACGAGCGGCGCGACGACGACGCGCATGCCGTGGTTGACGTCGCCGAGCTCGAGCAGCAGCGCCCGGCAGTCCCCGCACGTCTCGACGTGCGCGTCGACCTGCGCGGTCTCTCGCTTGGCGAGCCCGCCGCGCACGTACGAGCCGAGCTTGCCGGAGACGCCACGGCAGCCCTCGGTGAGCGGCTCCTGCAGGTGCTCCTGCAGGTAGGCCTGGCGCAGGCCCTCCCGGGCGCGGTAGGCGAGGGCGGCGACGCCGTTCGCGCTGAGCCCGAGCAGCGGCGCGATCTGGGCCGGGCTCATCGCCTCGACCTCGGTGTACCAGAGCACGGCCTGCCAGCGCTCGGGCAGCGTGCGGTAGGCGCGCGACACGACGCCGCGCTCGAAGCCCTCGAGCGCGGGGTCCTCGGTCGACGCGGCCGGGCCGACGGCGGACTCGAACGTCGTGACGTCGTCGGTGGGCTCGACGCGGCGCCCGCCCTGGACGCGGAGCATGCCGAGGCGCCGGACGACCGTGAACAGGTACGCGCGGAAGGCGACGTCCGGGCCGCCGCCGGTCTGGATGATCGAGTAGACCTTCGTGAACGCGTCGGCGACGACGTCCTCGGCGTCGGCGGCGGAGTTCGTGTACTGGCGCGCGACGGCCCACGCGGCGCCGGCGTGGCGCTCGTACAGGTGGCCGAACGCGTCCGAGTCGCCGGTCCGGGCAGCAGTGATCAGCTCGGCGTCGCTGAGGACCGTGTCCTCGACCCCGGCGCTGCTCATCCGCACCGCTCCTCGCTCGTCGTCCTGCGCGCGGCCGCTCCCCCAGGGCCGTGCGTCAGTCCCGGGCGACCTGCAGCGCTGCTGTCCACGGCCCCCCGGGACGACTAGGGTCGCACATCCGCGGGTTCTCCAGGATCTGTCTCGAAAAACTTCGCCCGAAACCGCGTCATAGGAGCGGGGAAGCGCACTCTCATCCGGTGTGACGACCACAGGACCGGACAGCAGCCAGGCAGTTCCGCCGGCTCTCCGCGAGCGTTGGCGGAGCCAGAGCGCCGAGTCGGTGTGGCTCCGGCCAGCCGACTGGTACCACCCCGCGGTCGACGCGGTGGTGGAGGCTGTGCTCGCCGGACGCGACCCGTCCGCGCCGGCGGAGCGGCTCGGCGAGGTGCGCGGCGGCGCCGGGGTCGGGATCTCCGAGGCGATCGACGACCTCGCGTGCCTCTACCGCTCGACGGGTGCGGTCGAGCCGCCCCTCGCGGTCGTGCGGGCGCTGTGCGAGGGCTGGTCCGCCGCGCAGGGCGGCGCGCTGCTCATGGGCTCGTGCCTCGACCCCGAGTCGGGCCTGCCGACGCGCGACTACCTCGTGACGCGGCTCGGTGAGACGTACGGCGAGGCCGAGCGGGACGACACGTTCGCCCAGCTCACGCACTGCCTCGTGCTCGTCGACGTGGCCGCCGCCGAGGTGTCGCCGTGGACGCGCATGGCGCGCTCGGCCGCCGTCGGCGCCGCGCTCCGCAACGCCTACGGTCCCGGTCACCCGATGGCGACGCTCGGGGGCGGGCTGTTCGCGGTGCTCGCCGAGCGGGACCCGGAGCTCGGCCCCGGCATCTCCGTCGCTCGCCTCGAGATCACGCACCAGGCGGAGGCGCTCGAGGTCCGGGACCTCGTGCGGCAGCCGCCGCGCATCTGGACCGAGCAGCTCCCGCGCACGCACGAGCGCGCCGTGCAGCTCCTCGCGGAGATCTCCCGCTGACACGGGACCCAGCTCCGCCGGGACTGCTGGATCCCCTCGCCGTCCCGGCGTGAACGCTTCTCCGGCCGTGACGTCGGTTGGGCACGGGGGGCTCAGCCGACGTCACGGCCCGAGGACCGCCCGCGCGCCGGTCAGCGGTGCGTGTACGTCAGGCAGTCCGCGAGGTCGCGGCCCGCACCGACCCGGACGGCCGGGGCACCGCACTCCAGGTGGTCGTTGTGCGCGCAGTCCACGCGCTGGCACGCGCCCACGTGCGATACGACGCGGTCGAGGCCGCCCCTGACGTCGAGCGGGATGAAGGTCGCGCACGCCGCGTCGGCGCCGCTCCCCCCGATCGTCACCGCCTCGGCGTGGCAGCCGTGGTGGTGGTCGTTGTAGGAGCACTGGTCGACCGAACACTCGCTGACGGCGGGCATGTCCGTGAGGGCGCTCATCCTGACCTCCGAGTGGGTGTCGTACGGATCGTGCTGACCCGTTCGACCGTAGACCCGCAGGGCTGGCCGTGCCCAGGGGACGGGTCGACCGGTGCGCGCGCCGTCGTCGCTCCGGCCTCCCCGTGCACCACCGACCACGCCCGGGCGCCCGCCTGCACCCGCCCGTGATGCGGCGTCGCGACCGGATCGTCCCGACCACTTGCGGGACGGCCCCGACAGCCGATGGGGCGGGTGAGGAAGCACTGACCCGAGAGGTTGCTCGTGATCGCTGTCGCCCGGCCCGGATCGTCCCGCGCCACCACCCCGCCCCGCTCGACCCGCCCGTGGACCGCGCGCCTCGCGCTCGCCGCCGGCGCGCTCGCGCTCCTCACGGCGGGACTGGTCGTGCCGTCGGCGGTCGTCGAGCCCGCCGCGGCGGCCACCGCACCCGCGGAGTCGCTCTACCAGCCCGTGACGCCGCGCCGGGTGATGAGCTTCGCGCCGATGGGACCGGGGTCGACCCGCACGCTGCGCATCCCGGGGGTCCCCGCCGGTGCGACCGCGGTGGCCCTCAACCTCACGGCGACGCAGGTCCGCGGGACCGCCTCGACGGCGGTCTCGGCGTGCGCGGCGGGGACGCCGATCGACACCTGCCGCGCGACGTCGGCCTTCAACCCGGCCGGCGGGGAGGACACGCCGTCGGCCGCGCTCGTCGGGCTCGGTGGCCTGAACAAGGACGAGGTCACGTTCGTCAACGGCTCGGGCTCGCTCCTGCTCATCGCGGACCTGCACGGCTTCTACGTGTCCGCGGCGACCGGTACCGGCGCCGGGTACGCGCCCGTGACCCCGCACCGGGTGCTGTCGTTCCAGGCGATGGGCCCGGGCCAGGCGCACACCCTCACGCTGCCCGACGCCCCGCCGGGTGCGACGGCCGTCGCGGTCAACCTCACGTCGACCGCCGCGAGCGCCCCGTCGTTCGTCTCGGCGTGCCCCGCGGGCCAGCCGATCGGCGAGTGCTCGGCGTCCTCCGCGCTCAACCCGTTCCCCGGGCGTGACCTCGCGAACTTCGCGGTCGTCAGGCTCGGCGGTCCGGCGGGGAACCAGATCACGCTCTACAACAACGCCGGGAACGTGCGGCTCATCGCGGACGTCACCGGCTACTTCACGACGGCCGCCGCGACGCCGGGCGCGGGGCGCTACCTGCCGGTGCCGCCCGCCCGCGTGATGTCGTTCGCACCGTTCGGGACCCGTCAGGCCACCGTCCTGACGCTGCCCGGGGTTCCCACGGGTGCGACGGCCGTCGTCATGAACGTGACCGCGTCGCGCACGTCCGAGCCGACGTTCGTCTCGACGTGCCCGACCGGCACGCCGCTGTCCACCTGCACCCTGACCTCGTCGCTCAACCCGCGACCCGGGATCGACGGGGCCAACAACGTCGTGCTCCAGCTCGGCGGGCCCAACCGGAACCAGGTGACCCTGTACAACAACGCCGGCAGCACCCAGCTCATCGCTGACGTGCAGGGCTACTTCGTCGGGGGCTCGCCCGCCCCGTCGCCGACGACCCCGGCGCCGACGTCGTCCCCCACGCCGACGCCTGCACCGACCACGCCCGCCCCGACGGCCGTACCCACCACGCCGGCGCCCGTCCCCGGCTCCCCGGCACCAGGGAGCCCCGAGGCCTACATCGTGGGCCGCGTCAACCAGGTGCGCGCCGAGAACGGGCTCGCGCCGCTGCAGTACCGCGCGCGCCTCGGTGAGGTCGCCGAGGCCTGGACGGTCGAGATGGCGCGCACGAGGGTGCTGTCGCACAACCCGCAGGTCGGGGCGCAGATCGAGCCCGGCTGGTCGTCGTGGGGCGAGAACGTCGGCTACGCGGGCGGCTACGGCGACAACGCGGAGCGCATCTTCACGGGCTGGATGAACTCCGCGGGTCACCGGGCGAACATCCTCGACCCGCGCTTCACGTCGATCGGCGTCGGGGCCGCGCTGGACTCGCGCGGCTACCTGTGGTCGACGCAGAACTTCGCGACGTACCGCTGACCCGACGGATCCCCGGTACCCAGTCCGGCCCGGCCCGGCCCGGCCCGCTGCACGCGCGGCCGTGGCCGGGGTGCGGCGGGCGCACGGCGCACCGTGCGGCAAGCGCGCACCGCACTCGCCTCATGGAATCGTCAAGGACGGGCGACAACGGGCGTGAACAGGTCTAACGTCGGTCTATGAATCCCGCGCAGCTCGCTCCGCACGACGACGCCCCCGGGCCGCTCCTGACCTCGGGTCGCGACGCCGACGTGTACGCGCTCGACGACGACCGGGTGCTGCGCCGCAACCGGCACGGCGAGAGCGTGCTGCGCGAGGCCGCGGTCGTCCGGCACGTCTGGGCGCACGGCTTCCCCGCAGCGCAGGTGTTCCGGGCCGAGGGCGCCGACCTCGAGATGGAGCGCCTGCACGGCCCGACGCTGCTCCAGGCGCTCGCCGCCGAGGAGGTTCCGCTGCGCGAGGGCGCGGTCGTGCTCGCCGAGCTGCTCAACCGGCTGCACCGCCTCCCGGCGCCGGAGGACGACCTGCTCACGGTCGGGGCGCCGGGCGACGTCGTCGTGCACCTCGACCTGCACCCCGGGAACGTGGTCCTCACCGAGTCGCACGGGCCTGCGGTCGTCGACTGGTCGGCCGCTCGGCTCGGCAGCGCGGCGCTCGACGTCGCGACGACGGCCCTGCTGCTCGCCGAGGTCGCGGCCGACGAGGGCGGCGACTACTCGAACGCCGCGCAGGTGCTCCTCGTCGCGTTCCTCGCGGCCGTCGACCACGACCCGCTCCCCGCGCTCGACGAGGCCGTGCGGCTGCGCACCCGGGACACCCACCTGGTCCCTGGGGAGCGCGAGCTCGTTCCGGCCGCCGCCGCGCTCGTCACCAGGTACGCGCACGGCTCGCACTCCTGACCCCGGTCCCGCCGGCGACGCGCTCGACGTCCGCGGCGAGCCCGAGTACCACCGGACACTCCCCCGCCGTGGCGGCGTCTCAGGGGGACGGCGACGTCAGCGCCACAGCGTCCGGGGCCTCGCCGGCGCGCAGGGCCACGCGGATCTCGGCGTGCCGGAGCAGGAACTGGCGCTCGTCGAGCCGCTTGCGCCGCAGCCACGCCGTGACCTCGGTGTTGCACTTGCTCGCGTTGCACGAGCGGCACGCGGGGACCACGTTGTCCCAGGTGTACCGGCCCCCGCGCGAGATCGGCAGGACGCAGTCGCGCTGCAGCGGGTCCACGCCGGCGGGCGCCCCGCAGTAGGCGCAGCCGCCCCACGCCGCCTGGAGCTCCGCCCACTGGGCCGCGTCGAGGTCGTGCTCGACCGCGCCCATCCGCCGCTTCCGCCGGTTCGCGGCGCGGGCCCGGCGGCTCGTGCTTGCCATTGGGCGAGCATACGGAGGCCCGGCCCTCCTCTGACGGTGCCGCGCGGTGCCGCCCGGCCGTGCTGCGGGCAGACCCGACGACGCGCGGCCGCCGCCTCCGGGGAGACGACGGCCGCGCGGTGGTACCGGGGTCAGGACGTCAGAAGTCCCAGTCCTCGTCCTCGGTGTTCACGGCCTTGCCGATGACGTACGACGAGCCGGACCCCGAGAAGAAGTCGTGGTTCTCGTCCGCGTTCGGCGACAGCGCCGAGAGGATCGCCGGGTTCACGTCCGTCTCGTCGCGCGGGAACAGCGCCTCGTAGCCGAGGTTCATCAGCGCCTTGTTGGCGTTGTAGCGCAGGAACTTCTTGACGTCCTCGGTCAGGCCGACTCCGTCGTAGAGGTCCTGCGTGTACTCGACCTCGTTGTCGTACAGCTCGAAGAGCAGCTCGAACGTGTAGTCCTTGAGCTCCGCGCGCTCGGCCTCCGAGAGCTTCTCGAGGCCCTTCTGGTACTTGTAGCCGATGTAGTACCCGTGCACGGCCTCGTCACGGATGATGAGGCGGATCAGGTCGGCCGTGTTCGTGAGCTTCGCCCGGCTCGACCAGTACATGGGCAGGTAGAAGCCCGAGTAGAAGAGGAACGACTCGAGCAGCGTGCTCGCGACCTTGCGCTTGAGCGGGGAGTCGCCGCGGTAGTAGTCCATGACGATCTCGGCCTTGCGCTGGAGGTTGGGGTTCTCCTCCGACCAGCGGAACGCGTCGTCGATCTCCCGCGTCGAGCACAGCGTCGAGAAGATCGACGAGTACGACTTGGCGTGCACCGACTCCATGAACGCGATGTTCGTGTAGACGGCCTCCTCGTGCGGCGTGATCGCGTCGGGGATCAGGCTCACCGCGCCGACCGTGCCCTGGATCGTGTCCAGGAGCGTCAGGCCGGTGAAGACCCGCATCGTGAGCTCCTGCTCCTGCGGGGTCAGGGTCGCCCACGACTGGATGTCGTTGGAGACCGGCACCTTCTCGGGGAGCCAGAAGTTCCCGACGAGGCGGTCCCACACCTCGGCGTCCTTGTCGTCGTCCAGGCGGTTCCAGTTGATCGCCGAGACGCGGCTGACCAGCTTCAGCTTCTCACTCATGTGACTGCACATCTCCCGTTGTCGAGCTGTCGATGGTAGAGGCGGCCGGCGCCGCCTCGGAGCAGAAGCGACAGCGAAGGCTGACCACGCCCTTGTTCGTGTGGTACCTCGTATGGGCACTGCGCGCACTGGACGGCTTCGGGACGCCCTTCTGAGCTGCGGAGCGCTTCGCCCGCGTCTCCGCGCTCGCCGACCTTCCGTAGTTCGGGTTCCCGGGACCTGTGCGCGCTTCGGAAAGTGCTCGTCGCGCCTCGTCCGACATCGTGTGGCCGTACGAGGGATGGGCCGGCCCGAACAGCCCGTAGTTCGCGTTGTCCGGGCCGACGTTCGTTCCCCGCCGGGTCTCCGACCAACGTCGACGCTGCGCTTCGCTGTGTCGACCCCCGTAGAACGGGTTGAGCGCTCCGGGTCGGCTGGCACCCTTCCGACCGAGCGACCGCAGCCGCGCGGCCTCCCGTTGCGCCGGGGTCCAGACAACGCCCGTCGGCCCCAGCCCACCCTCGGAGACGTTCAGCAGCCGGTGCCCCGCAGACCGAGCGAGGGAGATCCAGACGATCTCTGCCTCGCCCAGCGCATGCAGGTCTGTGCGCACGGTCTCGAGCACCTCCCACACCACGTCGTCGTGCTCGTGCTTGCGCAGCCAGTCGTAGAACGGCGTCCGAATACCATTCCGCGCCTTCGTCACATGTTGCCCGAACCGACGGCGCGCACCCGCTGTCGTGATCCCGACGTAGCGAAACTCGGGCGTGCTGGCCAGCCGGACGCCATAGACGACGCCCACGGGCACAACGTCCCAAGGCCCCACGACTCAGCCGTGTTGCCTGGTCACAGCATGCAGCTGACGCAATTTTCCACCTCGGTCCCCTCGAGGGCCATCTGGCGCAGGCGGATGTAGTAGAGCGTCTTGATGCCCTTGCGCCACGCGTAGATCTGCGCGCGGTTGATGTCACGCGTCGTCGCGGTGTCCTTGAAGAACAGCGTGAGCGACAGCCCCTGGTCGACGTGCTGCGTCGCCTCGGCGTACGTGTCGATGATCTTCTCGTAGCCGATCTCGTACGCGTCGTCGTAGTACTCGAGGTTGTCGTTCGTCAGGAAGGGCGCCGGGTAGTAGACACGCCCGATCTTGCCCTCCTTGCGGATCTCGATCTTCGACGCGACCGGGTGGATCGACGACGTCGAGTGGTTGATGTAGGAGATCGAGCCCGTCGGCGGGACGGCCTGGAGGTTCTGGTTGTACAGGCCGTGCTCCCGCACGGAGGCCGCCAGCTCGCGCCAGTCGTCCTGCGTCGGGATGTGCACGCCGGCCGTCGCGAACAGCTCGCGCACCCGCGCGGTCCTCGGCTCCCACGCCCGCTCGACGTACTTCTCGAAGTACTCGCCGGTCGCGTACGTGGAGTCCTCGAACCCGTCGAACTTCTGGCTGCGCTCGATCGCGAGGCGGTTCGACGCCCGGATCGCGTGGTACGCCACCGTGTAGAAGTAGATGTTCGTGAAGTCCAGGCCCTCCTCGGACCCGTAGTGCACCCGCTCGCGCGCCAGGTACCCGTGCAGGTTCATCTGCCCGAGGCCGATCGCGTGGCCGCCGGCGTTGGCGCGGCGGATCGACGGGACCGAGTCGATCGTCGTCTGGTCGGAGACCGCGGTGAGCGCGCGGATCGCCGTCTCGACGGTCGTGCCGAAGTCCGGCGAGTCCATCGCGAGCGCGATGTTCATCGAGCCGAGGTTGCACGAGATGTCGCGGCCGACGTGCTCGTAGGACAGGTCGTCGTTGTACGTCGACGGCGTCGAGACCTGGAGGATCTCCGAGCACAGGTTCGAGTGCGTGATCTTGCCCTTGATGGGGTTCGCGCGGTTGACCGTGTCCTCGAACATCACGTACGGGTAGCCGGACTCGAACTGCAGCTCGGCGAGCGTCTGGAAGAACTCGCGCGCGTTGATCTTCGTCTTGCGGATGCGCGCGTCGTCGACCATCTCGTAGTACTTCTCGCTCACCGAGATGTCGGCGAACGGCACGCCGTAGACGCGCTCGACGTCGTACGGCGAGAACAGGTACATGTCCTCGTTCTTCTTCGCGAGCTCGAACGTGATGTCCGGGATCACGACACCGAGCGAGAGCGTCTTGATGCGGATCTTCTCGTCGGCGTTCTCGCGCTTGGTGTCGAGGAACCGGTAGATGTCCGGGTGGTGCGCGTGCAGGTACACGGCGCCGGCGCCCTGGCGCGCGCCGAGCTGGTTGGCGTAGGAGAAGGAGTCCTCGAGGAGCTTCATCACGGGGATGACGCCCGAGGACTGGTTCTCGATGTGCTTGATCGGCGCGCCGTGCTCACGGATGTTGCTGAGCAGCAGGGCCACGCCGCCGCCGCGCTTGGAGAGCTGCAGCGCGGAGTTGATGCCGCGCGCGATGGACTCCATGTTGTCCTCGATGCGCAGCAGGAAGCACGAGACGGCCTCGCCGCGCTGCGCCTTGCCCGAGTTGAGGAAGGTCGGCGTCGCGGGCTGGAACCGGCCGGCGATGATCTCGTCGACCATCGACAGCGCGAAGTCCTCGTTGCCGTCGGCCAGCGTCAGGGCGACCATGCACACGCGGTCCTCGAAGCGCTCGAGGTAGCGCTTCCCGTCGAACGTCTTGAGCGTGTACGACGTGTAGTACTTGAACGCGCCGAGGAACGTCTGGAAGCGGAACTTCTTCGAGTACGCGTACTCGAAGAGCGTCTTGACGAACGCGGCGTCGTACTTCGCGAGCACGTCGGGCTCGTAGTACTTGTTCTCGACGAGGTAGTCGAGCTTCTCCTTGAGGTCGTGGAAGAAGACCGTGTTCTGGTTGACGTGCTGGAGGAAGTACTGGCGTGCCGCCTCGCGGTCCTTGTCGAACTGGATCTTGCCGTCGGGACCGTACAGGTTGAGCATCGCGTTGAGGGAGTGGTAATCCATCTCCGTCGCTACGCCGGTATCCGTGACTGTCGCTGCCAAAATGTCCTCAATCCCTCGCGGACGCGGGTGACGTCCTCGTTCGTTCCCAGGAGCTCGAAGCCGTACAGGTACGGCACGTCGCACTTCGCGGCGATGATGTCGCCGGCGATGCAGTAGGCCTCGCCGAAGTTGGTGTTCCCCGCCGCGACGACCCCGCGCAGGAGCGCGCGGTTGGCCTCGTCGTTGAGGAACCGGACGACCTGCCGTGGCACCGCGCCGCCCTCGTTGCCGCCCCCGTACGTGGGGACGACGAGGACGTAGGGCTCGTCGACGTGGAGGAACGGCTCCTTGGGCGTCAGCGGGATGCGCTGCGCGGGGAGACCGAGCTTCTCGACGAAGCGGTGCGTGTTCTCCGAGGCGCTGGAGAAGTAGACCAGCGAGCCCATGCTGTGCTCCCTCGTCGGCGGACCTCGGTGGACCCGGGGCTGGTCCTGGCGCGTTCCTGCGGCGGTGCTCACGCCCGGCTGGTCGGCCGGGCGCGCGCACCGCGGGTGGTTCGACGCCGCGTGGTGCGTGCTGAGCGGCGGTGCGGCGGCCTCGTGGGCCGCCGGCGCTCAGGCGACCGCGTCGGCCATGCGCTCGGCGAGCGCCTTGATCTGGTCCGGGCGGTAACCCGACCAGTGGTGCCCGCCGGCGACGACGACAGGGGCCTGCAGGTGCCCGAGCGACATGACGTAGTCACGCGCGTCGGCGTCCTGGCTGATGTCGACGACCTCGTACTCGAAGCCCAGCTTGTCGAGCGCGCGGTACGTCGCGTTGCACTGCACGCAGGACGGCTTCGTGTAGACGGTGATCGACATTCTGGCTCCCGTGACGCTTGCTGTGGGTCGTGCTGCCGCAGCCCTCACTGCGATGACTCGACACTACACCTAGTGGTCCGGCTTGGCAGTGACCACAACCACTTGTGCTTACATCCGTGTCGTTTCTCACCCGCTGTGGACAAGTCCACGCTACGCCGGGGGTCTGACACCGCCCCGACCTGCGGGTTCGTCACCCTCCACAGCGGCCCCACAGTGCTCTCCACAGGTGCCTCCACAGGGCCGCGCCCGATTCGTCCCGCGTGCCGCCCGGGCGACACACCGCGGGAACGCCCGGTGACCTCGGCGTGTCGCCGGTGCGACGCGCGCGGGCCGGCCGCCCAGGTCACCCGAACGGGCGTCACCCGGTGCCGCCGCCCCTGCTTCATCCACCGGCACGCGTCACACCGGGGGGCGGACGCCCGATGGGCGTGACGAACCCCTCTCGTCGCACCAAGGAGCCCGCACCGTGAGCAGCACCGCCCCTGACCCGTCCCCGGCGACCGCAGGGGGCCGACGCTGGAGCTGGACCATCGGCCGTCGCCTCGTCGCCGGCTACGCGGTCGCCCTCGTCCTGATGGTCGTCATCGGCGTCGTCTCGTTCACCAACACGCAGAAGCTCGTCGAGAACAGCGACTGGGTCGCCCACACGCACGAGGTCCTGAACGAGACCGACGCGATCCTGTCCTCGCTCAAGGACGCCGAGACCGGCCAGCGCGGCTACCTCATCACCGGGGTCGACGGCTACCTCGCGCCCTACACCGCGGCGCAGACGAGCGTGACGGAGCACATCGACGCCGTCCGCGGGCTCACCAGCGACAACGCCGAGCAGCAGGGCCGCCTCGACGACCTCGAGCCGCTCGTCGCGGCGAAGTTCGAGGAGATGCAGCAGACGATCGACGTCCGCGACGACGAGGGCTTCGAGGCCGCCCAGGAGATCGTCCTCTCGGACGCCGGCAAGGCCGTGATGGACCAGATCCGCGGGGTGCTCGACGACATCCGCTCCGACGAGGCACAGCTCCTCGCCGAGCGCGACGCCGCCGCGAGCGCGACCGCCACGACCACCAAGTCGGTCGTCCTCGGCGGCACGGCCGTCGCGGTCCTCGTCGTGCTGGTCCTCGCGACCTTCCTGACGCGCAGCATCACCCGCCCCGTCAACGCGCTCACGAGCCGCCTCCGCGAGATCGCGGACGGCGACGGGGACCTCACGCAGCGCGTCGACGAGTCGGCCGCCGACGAGATCGGCGCGCTCGCGACGGTGTTCAACCGGTTCGTCGGCAACATCGCCACGCTCGTGCGGCAGATCGGCGAGACGGCCTCGACGTCCTCGGCCGCCGCCCAGGAGCTCTCCGTCATCACCGCCGAGATGACCCGCCAGTCGTCCGACGCCGCGCAGCAGGCCACGACAGCGGCCGCCGCCGCCGAGCAGGTCTCCTCGAACGTGCAGACCGTCGCCGCCGCGAGCGAGCAGATGGGCGCCTCGATCCACGAGATCGCCCGCAGCGCGTCCGAGGCGAGCAACGCCGGGCGCACCGCCGTGACCCGCACCGACGAGGCGAACACCACCATCAGCCGGCTCGGGGAGTCCTCGGCCGCGATCGGCGGCGTGGTCGCGCTCATCAACACCATCGCGCAGCAGACCAACCTGCTCGCCCTCAACGCGACCATCGAGGCCGCGCGCGCCGGGGAGGCCGGCAAGGGCTTCGCGGTCGTCGCCGGTGAGGTCAAGGAGCTCGCGCAGCAGACCGCGAAGGCGACCGAGGAGATCACCGCACGCATCTCGCAGATCCAGGGCGACGTCGACGTCGCGGTGTCGGCGATCTCGTCGACGACCCAGGTCATCGGTCAGGTCAACGACCACCAGAGCAGCATCGCGGGAGCGGTCGAGGAGCAGAGCGCCACGACCAGCGCGATGTCCTCGAACGTCGCGGAGGCCGCCGTCGGCGCCACGACGATCGCCGACAACGTCCGCTCGATCGCGGAGAACGCGCAGTACACGGTCGGCAACATCGACCAGATCCGCTCGTCCGCCGACGAGCTCGCGCGCAACTCCCAGCACCTCGACGAGCTCGTCGGGCGCTTCCGGGTCTGACCCTTCGCGGCGGGTCGCGCGTGCCGTGACGGCCGTGCGGCGCGCCACCGTGGCGACGCCGGTGGTGCACCGCACGGCCGTGCACCCGGGCGCCGGCTACGCCGCGGGCGGGCGGCGGGCCAGGCACGGGACGGGCACCGGCAGCGCCGCGCGACGCTCACGCCCTCGGCGCCCGGCGGGCCACCGCTGCGCGATGCTGTCCCCGTGCAGATCACGACGCTCGGGACGCTCGCCGTCGACGGCCGACCCGTCCGCGGCGCGCGGCTCGTCGCCCTCGTGCGCGCGCTCGTCGACGCGCGCGGCCGCAGCGTGAGCGTCGGCGCGCTCACCGAGGCGGTGTGGGACGGCGAGCCGCCCGACGACGCGGCCGGTGCGCTGCAGGCCCTCGTGTCGCGCGCGCGGCGCACCGGGCTGCGGGTCACGGCGAGCCCGGCCGGGTACGCGCTCGCGCACGACCCCACGGACATCGACGCGGTCCGCGCGGCCGCCACGCTGCGCCGGGGCCGCGCAGCGCTCGGCGCGGGCGAGACCGACGACGCCGCCCGGTGCGCCGCCGACACGCTCGCCCTCGTCGGCGGCGCCGTCCCGCCCAGCACCATCGCCACGTACGACGACCCGGCGCACCTGCGGCTGCTCGCGGACGCGGTCGCGCTGCGCGTCGAGGCCGCGCTCACGGGCGGCACCGACCCGGGCCCGCTCGACGCGCTGCGCGCCCTGGCGCTGCGCACCCCGCCCGACGAGCCGCTCGTCGCGCTGCTGGTCCGGGCGCTCGCCGCGGAGGGCCGCGACGCGGAGGCGCTCGACGTGCTCGATGGCGTCCGGGCCGGGCTCGCCGAGCGGTTCGGCACCGACCCCTCGGGGGTCGTCGCGCAGGTGCACGTCGCGCTGCTGCGCGGCGAGCTGGCTCCTCGCGCCGCCACGAGCGCGGTCGCGCCGCCGGAGCCGGTCGGCGCAGCGCCGCCCACCGACACCGCCGGGGCGGTACCGGCGGCGCCCGAGCCCTCGGCGTCCGGGTGGCGCCGCGCCGTGACCGGCCTCGTGGGCCGGGAGGGCGACGTCGCCGCGACCGAGCGTGCGCTCGCCGACGGGCCGCTCGTGACGCTCGTCGGGCTCGGGGGCGCCGGCAAGACCCGGCTCGCGCTCGAGGTCGCGCGCCGGGCGGCCGGGCGTGGCGTCACGGTGCACGCCGTCGAGCTCGCGAGCCTGCGCGAGCCGTCCGAGGTCCTCCCCGCGCTGCTCACGGCCGTCGGGGTGGCTGAGTCCGTCCTCGACCCGGACCGCCCCCAGGGCCGCCGTGTCCTGACGACCGACGAGCGGCTGCGGCGCGTCGCGGACGTGTGCGGGCTGCTCGTGCTCGACAACTGCGAGCACCTGCTCGACGCCGCTGCCGACGTCACCGCCCGGGTGCTCGCGCAGGCCGGTCCCGTGCTGCGCGTGCTCGCGACCAGCCGCGCCCCGCTCGCGGTTCCCGGGGAGACGGTGCAGCCCGTGCTGTCGCTGCCCGACGAGGACGCCGTCCGGCTGCTCGAGACGCGTGCCCACGCCGCGCGCCCGGACCTCGCCTGGGACCCGGACGTCGCCGCGGCGCTGTGCCGGCGCCTCGACAACCTGCCGCTCGCGCTCGAGCTCGCCGCCGCGCGCGTGCGCTCGATGCCGCTCGCCGACGTGCTCGCCGGGCTCGACGACCGGTTCGCGCTGCTCGACCACGCGCTGCGCGGGATGCCCGAGCGGCACGTCGGGCTGCGCGCGATGGTCGACTGGTCGTGGAGCCTGCTGACCGACGACGAGCGCGCGGTGCTCGCGCACGTGGCCGTCGTCCCGGCCCCGTTCACGGCGGACGCTGCGGTGCAGCTGCTCGGCCCGGACGCGGCCGGCTCGGGAACGGTCCTGAGCGCACCCCGGGTCCGGCGGGCCCTCGGTGCGCTCGTCGAGCAGTCGCTGCTCGTGCTCGAGGAGGCCCGCCCGGACGCGACCGGGACCGACCTCGGCCGGGGCCCGGCGCGCTACCGCATGCTCGAGACCGTGCGGGAGTACGGCGAGCGCCGGCTCGACGAGGCCCCCGGCGCGGACGGTGTGCGCGGCCTCGACCAGGCCCGCGACCGGCTCGTGCGGTGGGCGGTCGGGGAGGCCCACACCGTCGCGCGCATGCTCGCCGAGCGCGCGCACACGGCGGGCATCCGCCGCACCGGCGAGGAGCAGGACACGCTCCTCGCGGCCCTGCGCCGCGCGCTCGAGCGGGGCAGCGAGCGCGACGCGACGGCGATCGGGGCCGCGCTGACCACGCTGTGGACCGTGCGCGGGATGCACGCCGAGGTCGACACCTGGGCGGCCGTGCTGCTCGGGGCCGACGACCCCGCGGTGCGGACCCGGTCCTGGGCCCTGGCCGGACCGCGGGCGGACGCCCCGGCACCGGACGCGGAGGACGTGGCCACGGTCGCGCTGCACGCCGTCGTGAACAGCGGGATCGTCGGGAACAACCGCCACGGCGCCGTCGCCCGGCGCGCAGCCCGCCGCTCCCTGGCCGGCGCCGCGGCGCAGGGCTGCGGCGTGGTGACCCACCGGACGGCCGCACTCCTGCGCGCGATGGACGCGCTGTCCTCGCCCCGCACCGCCGACCATCTCGCGGCCGCCGACGTGCTCGTCGCCGAGGAGGACCCGTCCCTCTCCGGGCTGGGCCTGTTCCTGCGGAGCGCGCTGCGCGAGAACCTCGGCGACGTCGAGCACTCGGTGCGCGACGCCCGCGCGGCCTACGACCTGTTCGCGTCGGTCGGCGACGTGTGGGGCATGGGCATGGCCGCGCAGGGCATCGGGCAGTGGGAGGGCGGGCGAGGCGGGGCCGACTCCGACGTGTGGCTCGCGCGCGCCGAGCAGCACCTGACGGCCGTCGGCGCCCTCTCCGACGCGCGCGCGATCGTCGTGGTCCGGCACGTGCACCGCGCGCTGCGGGGCGACCAGCAGGCACGCGCGGCGCTCGAGGAGGTCGTGGCGGCCCGCACGTCCGGCGAGGCGTCGCGAGCGCACGCGTCCGTCGGGCTCGCGTGCCTCGCCGCGATCGAGGGCCGGTGGGACGACGCCATCCGGTGCGCGGACGAGGCCCTCGCCGTCGCGCAGGCCGACCCGGACGCGTTCGTCCAGGCCCGCGTGGTCTACACGGTGTGCGCCGCGGTCATCCGGCTGCGGGCCGGCCGGGACAGCGAGGCGCTGCTGCGCGCCGCCGTGCCCGACGCGGTCTCCGCCAAGGACGCCCCGGTGCTCGGCTCGCTCGCGCTCGGGTTCGCCGAGCTGGCCGCGAGCCGGGGTGACCGCGAGCGCGCACGCACGCTGTGGGCGCTCGGCACCCGGCTCGGCGCGAGCATCGCCCTGGTCTTCGGGCCGGTGTTCGAGTCGCTGCTGCACGCGCACGTCGGGGACCCGGACGAGCGGGCCGCGCTGCTGGCCGACGTGCACGAGCTGACGAGCAGCGCGGCGGTCAGCCGCATCGTCGCGCTCCTCGGCTGATCGTCCGTGCGGGCCGGGCACGGGACCGCGGGGGTGGCGGCTCGCGTCGGCGGCACCCCCGCGTCCGCGCTCAGACCTTGCGGCGGTACGCGCGCAGCGCGAGCGGCATGAACACCGCGACGAGCCCGACGCACCACACGAGCGTCCACAGGACGTGCGCGCCCGTCGGCCCGCCGAGGAACAGCCCGCGCACCGCGCCGACGAGGTGCGTCAGCGGGTTGACGTCGACGAACGTCTGGAGCCAGGACGGCAGCGACTCGGCGGGCACGAACACGTTCGACGCGAAGCTCAGCGGCATGACGACCAGGAACATGATCCCCTGCACGGCTCCCGAGGTCCGGACCATCATCCCGACCCACACCGAGACCCAGCTCAGGCACAGCGCGAACAGCACCGCGAGCGCACAGCCCGCCAGCATGCTGACCGGGTCGGTCATGATCCGGAACCCCATCGCGTAGCCGATCGCGAGCGTCGACACGGTGACGATCGCGTACCGCACGACGTCGCCGAGCACCGCGCCGACGAGCGGCGCCGAGCGCGGGATCGGCAGCGACCGGAACCGGTCGAAGATCCCCTTCTCGAGGTCGGTGTTGAGGTTGACGCCGATCGCGATCGCCCCCGTCGCGATCGTCTGGGCGAGGATCCCGGGCAGCAGGAACTGCAGGTACTCCCCCGTCGACCCGGCGACGGCGCCGCCGAAGATGTAGACGAAGATCACGAGGAACAGCGCGGGCTGGAGCGTCACGTCGAGGAGCGCCTCGGGGGTGCGCCACGTCTTGATGAGGCTCCGCCGCGCGAGGCTCGCGGAGTGACGCACGTACGCGAACGGGCGGGGCTCCGCCGCGACGCCCGCGGGAGCGCGGCCCGCCAGCGGGGACGACGTGGTGGTGGGGTTGGTCGTGCTGGGTGCCGTGGTCATCACGCGGCCTCCCTCGGGCTCGGGAGGGAGCCGTCGCCGGCCCGCTCGGCATCGGGTGCGCCGGTCAGCGCGAAGAACACCTCGTCGAGGCTCGGCAGGTGCAGCGAGAGCTCGGTGACCCCGACCCGCGCCGCGGCGAGCCGGGCGACCGTCGCCGTCAGCGCCGCGTCGTCCGCGACGGGGACGGCGAGGACGCCCTTGCGGACCTCCTCGGCGCGGCCCGCCGTGGAGACGGCGCCGAGGATCGACGCCGTCTCGTCGAGGCGGGCGGTGTCCGACGGCCGCACCGTGAGCGTCTGCCCGCCGACGCGCCGCTTGAGACCGTCGGGGGTGTCGTGCGCGATGACGCGGCCGTGGTCGATCACCGTGATCTCGTCCGCGAGCGCGTCGGCCTCCTCGAGGTACTGCGTCGTGAGCAGCACCGTCGCGCCGTCGGCGACGAGCGAGCGGACGACGTCCCACATGTCCTCGCGCTTGGCGGGGTCGAGGCCCGTCGTCGGCTCGTCGAGGAAGATGATCTCGGGGCGCCCGACGAGGCTGGCCGCGAGGTCGAGCCGGCGCCGCATGCCGCCCGAGTAGGTCTTCGCGGGGCGCCCGGCCGCGTCCGTCAGGTCGAACCACGCGAGCAGCTCGGTCGCCCGGGCCCGCGCCGCCGGTGCGCGCAGGTCGAGCAGCGCGCCGATGAGCTCGAGGTTCTGCCGGCCCGAGAGGTCCTCGTCGACCGACGCGTACTGCCCGGTCAGACCGATCGCCCGCCGTACGCGGTCGGGGTCGCGGTCGACGTCGTGCCCGCCGACCCGGGCGGTGCCGGCATCGGCGCGCAGGAGCGTCGCGAGGATGCGGACCGCCGTCGTCTTGCCCGCGCCGTTGGGCCCGAGCACGCCGAGGACGGTGCCGCGTGCGACGGCCAGGTCGATGCCCTGCAGGGCCCTCGTCCGGCCGAAGTGCTTGACGAGGCCGTGCGCCTCGATCACCAGGTCGTCTGCTGTCATGCCCCCACGGTGCTGCGCCGCTCTGACGGGGCGCTGACACCGCGGGGCCGCGCGCCGACACCGCGCTGACACGGCGCCGACACGCTCCGACCCTGCACGGCGACGGCGGGCAGGTGTCCGTTCTGGACGGTTTCGGCCCGTGATGTCCTCGCGGCCCTAGGTTCCGACCCGGTGGGCACGGCCGGACGGTCCGGCGCGGCGGCCCGCCGACGGAGGACCCCCCGCATGACTGCATCGACCCTCTGGTCCGTCCCGCCGGAGCTCGGCGACCGACGCGTCCTGCACCCCGGACGGCTCCGCTGGCTGCGCGCGCTGGCGTGGATCCCGGCGCTCGTGTTCGGCATGACGCTCGTGTTCGGTCCGGCGTCGGACGCCCTCGCGGGCGTGCTGCCCGACGACGCGCCCGTTGCGTTCCTCGTGAGCGTCGTGGGCGCCGCCCTGGCGCTCGCGGCGTACGCGCTGCTGGTCCGGCTCGGCGAGGACCGCGCACCCAGCGAGCTCGCGCTGCGTCCCGCGCTGCCGTCCCTGGCCGTCGGCCTCCTCCTGGGCGTGCTGATGATGGCCGCGGTGATGGGGCTGCTGTCCCTCGCCGGTCTCTACGAGATCACCTGGACCGGGCCGGTCGCCGCCTGGGCGGCCGCCGGCACCGCCGTGCAGGCCGGTGTCGTCGAGGAGCTCATCCTGCGGGCCGTCGTCCTGCGGCTCGTGTGGCGGGCGTTCGGCCCGTGGTCCGCGTTCGCCGTCTCCGCGGTGATCTTCGGGGCGAGCCACCTCGCCAACCCCGGCGCCACGGTGTTCGCGGCCCTCTGCATCGCCGTCGAAGCGGGCATCATGCTCGCCGCGTTCTACGCCCTCACCGGGCGGCTGTGGGTGTCCATCGGCATCCACATCGCCTGGAACCTGACCCAGGGGTACGTCTTCGGGGCTGCGGTGTCGGGCGGCGACATCGGCGACTCGCTGTCCCGCAGCGTCGCCGACCCGAGCGCACCGCTGTGGCTCACGGGCGGGGAGTTCGGGCCGGAGGCGTCGTTGGCGGCGGTCGTGGTCTGCACCGCGGTCGGGGTGCTCGCCCTGGTCCTGGCGCACCGCGCCGGGCGGTTCACGCGGCCGGCCGCACAGGTGCCGGACGACGAGACCGACGGCGCGCTCGTCTCGGCGTGACACCGGCGAACGCGCGCGTCGCCGTGCCGAGCGGGCGCGCGCGTGGCGGGTGCCGAGCGGACGCGCGCGTCGCGGTGCCGAGCCGGCGCGGACGTCCGCCGGCCCGCGCGGGTGCTCAGCGCGGCGTCGGCTGCCAGAGCACGAGGGCGCCGGGCGTCGCGGTGAGCTCGCCGCGCACGGTGCGCGTGCCCGGCGGCCGCTGCCCCGGGCGGACCGCGACGACGTCGCCCGACGGCGCGGCGGTGAACACCCGGCGGCCCGGCTCCGTGAACGCGCGCAGGTACTCGACCTGCCGCTGGAGCCGGTCGACCTGCTGCTCGAGCTCCAGGATGCGCTTGATGCCGGCGAGGTTGACGCCCTCGTCCTGCGAGAGCCGCTGCACCTCGCGGAGCGTCGCGATGTCCCGCAGCGAGTACCGCCGCCCGCGCCCGCGCGTGCGCCCGGGCGAGACGAGGCCGAGCCGGTCGTACTGGCGGAGCGTCTGCGGGTGCATGCCCGCGAGCTCGGCCGCGACCGAGATCACGTAGACCTGCGCGTCCTCGGAGACCATCGGCCTCACTCCCGGGCGCGCGCCAGCAGGTCGGCGCGCGGGTTCTCGCCCGACGTCGCGACGCCGAACGCCATGACGGCCTCGCGTGCCGCGCCGGTGAGCCGCTGGGGGACGACGACCTGGACGGTCACGAGCAGGTCGCCCGTGCCGGACGGCGTCGTGACGCCCTTGCCCTTGACGCGCAGGGTGCGCCCCGACGGCGTGCCCTCGGGGACCTTGACCCGCACGGTGCTGCCGTCGAGCGTCGGGACGTCGACCTGCGCGCCGAGCGCGGCCTCGTCGAACGCGACCGGGACGGTCACGCGCACGTTGCTGCCCTCGAGCGCGAACACGGGGTGCGGGGTCACGCGCACGGTGACGACGAGGTCGCCCGCCGGTCCGCCCTGCTCCCCCGGCCGGCCCTTGCCGCGCAGCCGGATCTTCTGCCCGTCCTTGACGCCCGCGGGGATGCGCGCGTTGACGACACGGCCCTCGACGTCGAGCGAGACCGTCGAGCCGGTCGCCGCCTGGCGGAAGGGCAGCGTCGTGACCGCCGAGAGGTCGGCGCCCTGACGTGGCCCGCGCGACGGCGAGAACCCGCCGCCGCCCCCGGCCCCACCACCGAAGAGCCCGCCGAGCAGGTCCTCGAAGTTCGTGCCGCCCGCACCGCCCGGAGCGCCGCCGGTCTGCTGGAAGCGCACGCGCTGGCCCTGCGTCGCACCGCCGAACATCCCGCCGAACAGGTCCTCGAACCCGGCGGAGCCGCCGGCGCCCGGCGCGAACCGGGCGCCGCCGGCCATCGCGCGCAGCTGGTCGTACTGCGCGCGCTGCTCGGTGTCGGAGAGGACGGCGTACGCCTCCCCGACCTCCTTGAACTTCGCCTCCGCACGCGCGTCACCCGGGTTGTGGTCCGGGTGCATGCTGCGTGCGAGCTTGCGGTACGCCTTCTTGATCGTCGGGGCGTCCGCGTCCTTGGGGACGCCGAGCACGGCGTAGAAGTCCTTCTCGAGCCAGTCCTGGCCGGTCACGGCGCCTCCCTTCCTCGTCTGCGGACGCTCAGGCGTCCGGGTCGATCACGGCGACGCGGACGGGCCGGAGCACGCGCTCGCCGATGCGGTACCCCGGCTGGAGCACCGTGCCGACCGTCGGCTCGGTGACGTCCGCGGAGTGCGAGTGCATGAGCGCCTCGTGCACCGTCGGGTCGAACACCTCACCCTCGGCACCGAACCGCTCGATCTTGAACCGCGCGAGGGTCGACTCGAGCTTCTCGGCGATCGACAGGAACGGGCCCTGCAGGTCGCCGTGCTGCCGGGCGAGCGCGATGTCGTCGAGGACCCCGATGAGGGCCTCCGCGACGTCGGCGACGCCCTGCTCGCGTGCGACGAGGGCCTCGGCCTTCGAGCGCTTCACGTAGCCCGAGTACTGCTGCTCGAGGTTGTAGTAGGCCGCGTTGCGCCGCTGGAGCTCGTCGAGCCGCTCCGCCGCGAGGGCCTCGGCCGCCGCGACGGCGCCCGTGTCGGGCGTCTCGAAGTCGAGGTGCGCGACGGGGTCGTCGGCGCCTGCGTCGGCAGCAGCCTCCGCCTCCTCGGCCGGGGTCGGCTCCCGCAGCAGGCCCGTCTCCGGGTCGATGCGGCGCTTGTCGGTGAACCGGGGGGCGCCCTCCGCGGGGTCGGGCTCGCCCGACCCCGCGTGGCGTGCGTTCTCGTTCGTCACTTGCGCTCGTCCTCGTCCACGATCTCGGCGTCGACGACGTCCTCGTCCGCCGGGGCGTCGCCCGCGGGGGCGGCACCCTCGGCCGGGGCGCCCTGGGCGTCCGCGGCGGCGTTCGAGGCGTAGATCGCCTCGCCGATCTTCTGGCTGACGGTCGCGAGGTTGGCCTGCTTGGCCTTGACCTCGTCGAGATCGGTCCCCTCGAGCGCGGTCCGCAGCTCCGCGATCGCGGCCTTGACCTCGGTCGAGACGTCCTCGGAGACCTTGTCCGCGTTGTCGGCGAGCACCTTCTCGGTCGAGTAGACGAGCTGCTCGGCGGAGTTGCGGGTCTCGGCCTCCTCGCGGCGGGCCTTGTCCTCGGCGGCGTGCGCCTCGGCCTCCTTGACCATGCGGTCGATCTCGTCCTTCGGCAGCGCCGAGCCGCCCGTGATCGTCATCGACTGCTCCTTGTTCGTGCCGCGGTCCTTCGCGGACACGTGCACGATGCCGTTCGCGTCGATGTCGAACGTGACCTCGATCTGCGGGACGCCGCGCGGCGCCGGCGCGATGCCGGTCAGCTCGAACGTGCCGAGCGGCTTGTTGTCCCGCGCGAACTCGCGCTCGCCCTGGAACACCTGGATCAGCACGGACGGCTGGTTGTCGTCGGCCGTCGAGAAGATCTCGCTGCGCTTGGTCGGGATGGCCGTGTTGCGCTCGATGAGCTTGGTCATCACCCCGCCCTTGGTCTCGATCCCGAGGCTCAGGGGCGTGACGTCGATGAGCAGGACGTCCTTGCGCTCACCCTTGATGACACCGGCCTGCAGCGCGGCGCCGACGGCGACGACCTCGTCCGGGTTGACGCCCTTGTTGGGCTCCTTGCCGCCCGTGAGCTCACGGACGACGTCCGCCACGGCGGGCATGCGGGTCGAGCCGCCGACGAGGACCACGTGGTCGATGTCGGAGAGCTTGATGCCGGCGTCGCGGATGACGGCCTGGAACGGCGCCTTGGTCCGCTCGAGCAGGTCCGCCGTCATCTGCTGGAACTGCGCGCGCGTCAGCTTCTCGTCGAGGTGGATCGGGCCGTTCTCGCTCATCGACAGGTACTGCATCGAGATGTTGGTGCTCGTCGCGGACGAGAGCTCCTTCTTCGCCTGCTCGGCGGCCTCGCGCAGACGCTGCAGCGCGATCTTGTCCTTCGACAGGTCGACGCCCGAGGAGTTCTTCACCTGCTTGATGAGGTGCTCGACGATGCGGTTGTCCCAGTCGTCGCCACCGAGGCGGTTGTCGCCGGACGTCGCGCGGACCTCGATCGTCGAGAAGTCGTCGTCCTTGCCCACCTCGAGGAGGGACACGTCGAACGTGCCGCCACCGAGGTCGAAGACGAGGATGAGCTCGTCCTCCTTGCCCTTGTCGAGCCCGTAGGCGAGGGCCGCGGCCGTCGGCTCGTTGACGATGCGCAGGACGTTGAGGCCCGCGATCTGGCCGGCGTCCTTGGTCGCCTGGCGCTCGGCGTCGTTGAAGTACGCGGGGACCGTGATGACCGCGTCGGTCACCGGCTCGCCCAGGTACTCCTCGGCGTCGCGCTTGAGCTTGCCGAGCACGCGCGCGGAGATCTCCTGCGCGGAGTACTTCTTGTCGTCGATGCCGACCGACCAGTCCGTGCCGACGTGGCGCTTCACGGAGCTGATCGTGCGGTCGACGTTGGTGACGGCCTGGCGCTTGGCGACCTCGCCGACCAGCACCTCGCCCGTCTTGGAGAACGCGACCACCGACGGCGTCGTGCGCGCACCCTCGGAGTTCGCGATGACGGTGGGCTCGCCACCCTCGAGGACGGACACCACCGAGTTCGTGGTGCCCAGGTCGATCCCGACTGCTCGTGCCATGTGCGTGTGCCTCTTCCTTCGGTGGTCCTGCTGCGTGCGGTGCGTGTCGGGCTCGCGGCGGGTGTCGCCGCCCTGCGCTGCGCCGGGGTGGGCGCGGGTGGGTGGCGGGCCGTCTTGAGCCTGCTGCGCTCAAGTCTGCGTCGCGGCGGGGTGCTGCGCAAGTCCGCGGACGTGGAGTTGAGCCTGCCTGACTCAACTTCAGGCGCGGCGGGGTTGTTCCCGGGCCGCCGCGCACTCGCCGTGCTCATGGTGCTGTTGTGTAGGAAGTCATCTGACCTGTCGTCATGTCATCGTTCTGTCATCGCGATGTCGCGTTGTCTCCGACGTGTCACCCTGGTTCGCAGCAGCGCGGCCCCGGATCACGCCGGGCATACCTGCCGGCCGCCAGCCGGGCGCCAGCCGGGCGACGACGTCGCCGAGCTCACCGTCCTCGCGCTCGTCGTGCCACCCGTCCGGCGGGTCGCCTTCGAGCGGAGCCGGACGACGTAGGTCGTGCACGCCGAGGGCAAGGCCCTGGAGACGGTGCCGGCTCCGCCGTCCGCTCCGCGTGGGCGTGCGGCCGACGGGTGTCGCACGTCTCATAGCCTCGTCCGAGCTGCAGGCGACATGCTGACCCGATGAGCGCACCCGAGACGTCGGACGGTCTCGCTGAGCAGCTGGCCAGATTGTTCGTCAGGTATGACCCGCTGGAGCCGTGGTGGACCGAGAGCCACTACGACGACTCCTACTGGGACAAGGAAGCGCTCATGCTCGCGGACCGCCTCGCCGGCGCCAGGTCCGTCAGTGATGTGCGAGCCGCCATCCTCGCGGTGCTCGCCGTGCCCTTCCCGAGCGCGCGCGTCGATGACGGGATGCTGCGTGGCGACAACATCGGCGCTCTTGCCGAGGCGACATGGCACCTCCTCTGTTTCCGCTGCAGACGCTCCGCGGCGACGTCCTGAGGATTCGGACAAGAACGTGAGATGCGTCGCGTCTCGCCACCTTGTCCACTCGCAGGCCAGACACTCGCACCCTGCACAGGTCGCGTGAGTTCCTACAGTGCGCGTGGGATCTCATCTGAGCAGTCCCAATCTCAGGCACGTATCCCAGGAGGATGCTCGAAGGCGTGGCTCATGCCCCGTACATGACCGCAGCGGGGAGCGAGTTCGAGATCGCCTTCTCGGAGGTCGACCGGCGTCAGGTCGCGTTCGGCTCGCTGTTCCGGATCCCGCCGTCGTACGCAGGTCAAGCAGCTGCCCCGGGGCGGGGTCACAGCAGGTCCGCGAGCAACCTCTCGGGTCGGTGCAGGACGTCGTACGTGCACCCGGCGTCCACGCCGACAGTGAGGGTGGCCGAGGACCGGTCGGTCACGACCGTGCCGCCGCGCGCCGCGACGTTCTCCGCGACGAGGGTCGCCACGTCGGTCCGCGTCGCTCGTCGCGCGACGAGCGCGCGCGTGAGCCCGCCGACGAGCGCGCCCTCGCGCTCCACGCGGGCGTGCGGGCTGCCGGGCAGCCGCAGATCGAGGTGCACGATCTCGCGGGCACGCACATCGACGAGGAACGGCACGACGGTGCGTAGGCCGCCGGTGATCGGGAACGCGCCGGCCACGGCCGCGGGGTCGAACGCGGCGCGGGACCGGTCGGCACGGTCCCGCAGCATCCAGCCCGCCCACGCCTCCTCGAGGTCGTCGAAGCGCGGCCCGGAGTACCGGAAGACCGCCGGCGCGAGGTAGCGCCACCGCTCGACCTGGGGACGTCGGGCGGGCGCCGCCCGCACGACCGCGCGGCGCCACCACGGTCGGCGCGCCCCCGCCGGATCGCCCTCCGGCTCGCTGGGAGGCGCGGAGCCGGCCTCGGCGAGCGCCACCAGGTCCACGTCGAGGAACTCCTCGGCTCCCGCGGGCGCCGAGGTGACGTCACCGGAGTGCACCATCACGCCGGAGCGCAGGCGCGTCCAGCTCACGTGGTCGACCACGGTGAAGTCCTCGTCGAGCGCGAGGCACGAGAGGTCGAGGTCGCTGGCCGGGTGCCTCCAGTGGACGAACAGCCGCAGGACGGCCGCGTCACCGAGGGGCAGGACGCTCCCGCGCTCGACCTGGACGAGCCCCGCGGCCGTGGAGCGCAGCGCGTCCGGCACGAGCACCCGGTCGAGCCCGTCGGCCACGTGCACGCGCTCGCCGGCCCACGAGCCGCGGCCCGCCAGCTGCGTGCGGACCGCGGTGGTGAGCGCCTCGAGCAGTCGAGTCCGCAGCTCGTCGGGCAGCGCGAGGTGCCCCGGGGCGCGGGACACCGGCAGCGCCGACCCCGACGGCGTGACGGCGACCCTCGGGTACGTGCGCCCGTCGTCGTCGACGCTCGCGCGTGCGGTCAGGAGCACCCGCACCGGAGCGCTCGCCGCGCTGTCGGCGAGCGCACGCACGAGCGCGTCCTCGTGACCGGGCGTCCCCGCGGCGAGCGCCGCCAGCCGGCGCAGCGAGCGGATAAGCGCGCCTGGGGACTCGCGTGCCAGGAGCGCCACCGCGGCCGGGTAGTCCTCGACGAGCAGGCGCTCAACGCGCGAGGCGAGCGACGTCGGATCGTGCCGGCTCGCGCGCAGCCGCGCGACGACCTCGCGGGTGCGGGGCGCGTCGTGCTCGTTCACGTGCAGTCCACGCGCGATCGCGAGCCAGAGCCCGCGCCGCCGGAACACGTCGCCAAGCCGGTCGGAGCGCTCGAGGCACGCGACGACGATCCGCCGGTCGCCGCGGGAGAACCGGGGGTGGCGCACACCCCGACGGAGCGCGACGTCGGTGCCGGTGAGGTCGGCGAACAGCCGCAGGAGGTCGTCGGGCGTGAGCCCGAGCGTCGGCAGCGCCGCGCGGTCGGTCTCCCACGCGAGGCGCGTCAGCAGCGTCCGAGTTTCACGGAAGCGGATGGTCGCCGGATCGACGTGCGCGACCCCGAGGAGCCGGGTGAGCGCGGCGAGGTCGGCGCGGACGTCCTCGCGCAGCGAGGCCGCGGCGGCGAACGCCTCGCGCATCCACGTCCGGAGGGCGTCCTCGGCCTCCGCCGGGTCGACGACGCGGACGGTCGACCACTCGACGTGGCCGTCCGCGGGCAGCACGTCCTGGCGTACGCGCGCGAGCACCGCCGCGGGGACGTCCTGGGGAACCGACGACGCCGGCCACCAGCCGAGCGAGGAGAAGTCGAACGCGGCGAGCACTTGCTCGGCCGTCGGGTCGGCGACGCCCGCAAGGCGAGCCCAGCCGAGCACCGCCCGCACCGCAACGTGGTCGGCCGCGGGCAGCGCGTCCGGGAAGCCGTCGAACAGCGGCGCGTAGGCGCCGCTCTGGCCGCGCCGCTCGCGCACGTGCCGCACGACGTCGGGCACCCGGGCGACGGCAGCGTCGGTGAGCGCCTCGGGGTTCGCGACCGCCACACCGACGCGTGCGAGCTCGCCGAGCGCGACGGCGACGACCTCGGGCGCCGCGCCACCTGCCGGCGTCGTGGGCGCCGCCAGCAGTCCGAGGCGGTCCAGCGCGATGCGCTCGACGTCGTGCACGGCGTGACCCTCCTGGTGGCGGACCCCACCGGGGGCCGGGACGACGATGGCCGGCGCCCGGGTCGGGCGCCGGCCGGTGAGGAGATCGCCCGGGCGGGGACTTTGACAGAGTGGCGAAGTATGCCCGGGCCAGGCCTCAGCACTCATCGTGCCCGAGCGACGACGTGATTTCCTCGGTTTTCCGTGGCAGCGCCGCTCGGACAGCAGGCCCGCCCGGGCTGACACCGGGACGATCCGCGTCCACTGACCGGTGCGGAAGCGGCTCGAAGACGAGCGCACCAGAGGTGGCGATCGCCCCGTCGCTGCTGCGATCCTCCGACCGTGACGAACGAGCCGTGGTTCCAGGATGCGTCGTGGGTCCGCGCGGCGTTCCCGGTGGGGCTGCGCCCAGACGCCGCCGAGGTCGCACAGGCACTCCCGCCGCCCGACAATCCCTGGGGCGCCAGCACCTACACCGCCACCCCCGACACCGTCCCTGTCGTGCTCGACGGGGAGGTGCTCGCTTTCCCGTCCCGCATCTACCACGGCGTCCTGCCCGCGGACACATCGTTCGTCATGTCCCTGTCGCCGGCCGTCACCGCGTGCGCGTACACGCGCCACCACGACGGCCACGTGCGGCAGCGAGCACTGCGCACGCTGCTGGACGGACCATGGGCGCTCCAGCCGTGGGTCGTCCCGTACGTCGTCAAGCTCGTGGACGAGTACGTCGTGGAGATCGTCGACGATGTCGCCGCGTTCCTGACGGAGGTCGACGTCGAGGTTTCGCCGCAGCAGCGCGGCCTACGGGCGGGTGCTGGCGCAGAACCCCGAGATGCTGCGCCTGCTGCGGGCGCGGGCGGCCAGCTACTGGGACTGCTACTACCGCCGGCGCCACCGCCGCCTTGAGGAGTACCCGGGGCACCGCCTCGCCCTGGCCTTGTCCCGTGCCGCGGCGTTCGAGGGGGCACCGTGGCCGCCCCCTCGGCCGTAGGCACGCCCGCGGCGTGAGGCGGAGCGATCTGAGGATTCGGACAGATCGGTGAGACGAGTCGCGTCTCAGCCACCTGTCCTTCAGCAGGGCAGGCGAATCGCGCGTCGGACAACCCTCGCGCTCCTACAGTTGGGTTCGAGTGGCTGATCGACGCCGGACCTGAACGGTCCCGACGAGCCGCGACGACCGGGCGCGTTGCGCGCTTCGGCGACCAGATCGTGGCACGCCGCGGCTGCGGCCGGTCAGGTGGACGTCGCGGGTGCAGGACGCGCGACGACGCCAGACTGGCGTGGTGCCGAGCCGCCGTCGCATCCGTGTCCTGCTGATCGTCCTGACGGGGACGATCGTCGTCGTCGCGCTCGGGGCCGCGCTCGTCGAGCGCGGCCTGGTGTGGCCGAACCGTCTGTTCGCGGCGCGCTACGACGTGCGGGGGGTCGACGTCTCGGCGTGGCAGGGAACCGTCGACTGGCCGGCGATCGCCCGGCAGGACGTCGACTTCGCGTACGTGAAGGCCACCGAGGGCTCGTCGTTCGTCGACCAGGAGTTCGAGGCGAACCTGCGCGGGGCGCGTGAGGCCGGGCTGCTGGTCGGTGCGTACCACTTCTTCAGCTTCGAGAGCAGCGGCAGGGCGCAGGCGGAGCACGTGCTCGCGACGGTGCCGGACGACGAGGACCTGCTGCCCGTCGCGATCGACGTCGAGTACTACGGGACGTTCCACGCCGACCCCCCGGACGCGTCGCAGGTCCGCCCGGAGCTGACCGCGCTCATCGCGACCCTGCGCGACCACGGCATCGAGCCGATCGTCTACGCGACCCGCACCGCGTACGACCGGTACGTCGCCGGCCACTTCCCGGGCACGCCCCTCTGGATCCGGTCGGTGATCGTGCCGCCCACCGTGTCGGACGACCGGGCGTGGACCTTCTGGCAGTACTCGAACCGGGACCGCCTCGACGGGTACGACGGCGAGGAGCCGTTCATCGACATGAACGTCTTCGACGGCGACCTCGACGACCTGCGCGCCCTGCGGTAGGCCGGGCGGAGGCAGGTCACGGAGCGCGCTGCGACTCGGACAGAACCGGCGAGTTCCTCCATGTGAACGCTGACCTCCCGCTGGATCAGTCGAGCTCCACCGACGTGTCCCGCGGGTACTGGCCGCCGGCGAGCTTCACGAGCTGCGCGTGCGCGTACTCGCAGACGAGCGCGTGGCGGTACACCATGCGCGGCACGTCGACGTTCGAGTCCATCCAGAGGCTCATGCCGGCGAGCTTCCAGTGCCGGAAGGTGTCGTCGCCGGTGACGACGGCGAGGATCTCGAGGAAGGAGTCGTCGAACCTCATCGAGTGCACCGCGCGGCGGTACTCGTCCGAGGTGAGCGCCACCGAGAACGGGATGTTCATGAAGCAGAGCGCCGTCTGGATGTCGAGGCGGACCAGTCGCCGGCGGTGCCGCTCGGCGTCCAGCGGCGGGATGTCCAGCTGGCGGAAGTCGAGCGGGTCCCGGGCGACGAGGGGCACGACGTCGAGCGCGATGAGCACGTCGTACACGTTGACGTCGTGCTCGACGACCGCCTGGTCGCCCAGCTCGGACAGCGACTCGGGACGCAGCGTGACGGGCTCGATGCCGACCGGGGTGTTGCGGATGATGAAGTTCACCAGGTTCGTCTCGATGACGAAGTGGCGCAGCAGCAGGTCCACGGCGTCAGGTGACACGCACCGTCGCAGGAACCAGACGCACAGGAAGTCCATCGTCCCCAGCGGCATCCACCGGAAGGGCAGGACGCGCTTCAGGAGACGGATGATCGTGACGAGCACCCGCGAGAGCACCCGCGCGAACGGGTAGAGCCAGCGCCGGGACGGACGTCGCTGGTCGTCGATGATCTGCCGCACCACGGCCCGGTCGAGCGGGACCGAGGGGTCGGCGAAGATCGCCTCCCACATGCTCGGGTCGGAGCGGACGAACTCCGCCACGTCAGCGGTCCAGCTCTTCCAGCTGCAGCGCGTACAGCCGGGCGACGACCTGCGCGCACCGCACGATCTCGTCGGCGGTCGCCTCGTCGATCAGGCCGGACGTCAGGATCGCCTCCATGTCGCCGGTGTGCGCGCCGTCCGCCTCCTGGTGGTACTGCAGGAAGTGGACCTGGTTGTCGGCGAGGCCGAGCACCTCCTGGAACCGGGCCGCCCACTCGGCCGCGCGGCGAGCGCCCAGGCCCTCGATGACGAACATCGCGCCGAGCAGACCCGCGGGGTTCGGCTTGCTGGCGTAGGTGAAGAGGTAGCCCGAGAGGGCCTCCGCGCCGACGTTCTTGCGACCGGCCCGCAGCTCCTCCCGCGAACCGCCCAGCGCGACGTAGTCGCGCTCGAGCAGGAAGTGGTCCCGGTGCTCCTCCTCGGCGTGCTTGATCGCCGCCGCCCGCAGCTCGAAGTGGTCGATGTCGAAGCTGGACGCCGCACGCGAGATCCACGGCGAACCGTCGATCACCTGCTGCCGCAGGTTGAACAGCAGCCGCATGTAGTCCTCGAGCGTGACGGTCCCGTCGTCGAGCCGCTGCAGCACCGGCACCTTCGCCAGGTGGTCCTCGAGCTCGAGCCAGACGTCGGCGAGGCGATCGAGGAGCGAGCCGCTGGCAGGGGCCGACCCGGTGGCCGTCGACGAGTCGGTCGAGGTGGCGGTTGTCATGACGATGCTCCTTGCGGATGGGACGGGGCGACCACGGTGAGCTGGGCGAAGGCGAAGGAGAAGCGGCCGGACTCCGGCACCGCGAGCAGGATGGTCTCCCCCGGCTCGAACCGGCCCGTGCGCCACGCCTCCTCGAGGGCGATGAAGATGCTGGCCGACCCGGTGTTGCCGCGGGTCTCGAGGTTGGAGAACCACCGACCGGTGTCGAGGGAGGGGACGCGACGTCGCAGCGCATCGAACGCGACATCCCGGAAGACGTTGGTGCTGTAGTGGCAGATGACGTGGTCGAGGTGGCGGACGTCGATCAGCCCGATGTCCACGAGCTCCTCGAACTGCGCGATCCCGGCCTCCGCGAGCTCGTCGAGCATGCCGACGTCCTGCCGCAGGACGAACATGCCGGCGGCCTGCGCCTCCGCGACGGCGACGTCCTGCCAGGTGCCGCCGACGTGGGGCTCGTCGCCGCTCATCCCCGCGCGCATGCACACGGCGTGCTCATGCGCGAGCGACACCTGCCGTATCCAGTCGACCCGCAACGAGAGCCTCGTCGGGTGCGGCTGGAACTCGACGACCACGGCCCCCGCCCCGTCGGAGAGCATCCACCGCAGGAAGTGCGCGTCCATGCCGGCGCGGAACCCCTCGTACCGACGCTGCCGCAGGCTGCGGCTCGGCAGCTCGGAGGCCACGACCGCCCCGCGCGGGTGGTCGCCGAGCCGGACCTTGCTGACCACGGCATCGAGCGCCGCCATGCTCGACGCACACACTCCGGACGCGGACAGCAGCTGCATCGGCCCGCCGCCGAGCCGGCCGTGCACCATGCTGGCGAAACCGGGCACGAGCACGTCGCCCATGGTCGTCGCCGTCGCCAGCATCCTCAGGTCCGAGGGTCGGATGCCGCGATCACCGAGCGCCGCGTGGAGCGCCTTGACCGCGAGCTCCTCGTTGAGCTCGGTGGGTTCGCCCTGCTCGTCGAGGGCGTAGTGCCGCTGCCTGATGCCGTTGGACGTGAGGATGCTGCGGCGGATGCGTTCCGTGACGACGTCGTCCCCGCCGAGCCGAGCCGCCATGCCGTCGTTGTCCACCGGAGGGCCGGGCAGGTAGCGACCGAAGCCCGTGAGGTACGCGCGCGCGGTCGTCGTCATGGGGGGAGCCTAGGTCCGACGCGCCGCCCCGCCGGTCTGCCTGCCGGTCTGCCGGTCTGCCGCCGGGGCGAACCCCTGCGTCGGGAGCGAGGCGGTCGAGTGCCAGCCGTCGGGCCGGGTCGCGCCCGCCCTGCACCCACCCGGGTGCATCGTCCGCTCGCACGACCGCGGCGTCGGTGCCCGACCCTAGACTCCGCGCCGTGACCACCCGGACCTTCGCGCACCCCTCCCAAGTGGAGGACGACGGCCTCGTGCTCGGCCTCGCACCCGCGCTCACGCCCGCGGGCGTCGAGGCGGACCCGAGCTTCTGCCACGGGTTCGCCGCCGAGCCGCAGGTGCTGGCACGCGGGCTGGTCACCCTGGCGGACGTGACCGCCACCCGGTACTTCCAGTACGCACCGAGCACCCTGCGTGACCCTGTGCTGACGGCGCACGGCGACCGCCTGCGCGCCGAGTGCTTCTCCGCCTGCAACGGCGTGTACGCGCGGCTCGACCTGCTGCCCGACGCGTTCGACTCCGGCACGATCGGCCACGGCACCACGAACGTCGACATCGGCCCGGGCACCCGGGCGGCGCTGACCCACGTGGGCCGTACCCGGCTGCTGCACCTGGACGTCGGCCGCGGCGGGCTGACGGTGTCGAGCCCCGAGGGCACGGCCGTCGAGCGGCCCGTCGAGATGCCGGACCGCTGGGTCCGGGCGCTCGGGAACGTCGCCGAGATGCACCACGGGCTGCCGCACGCGTTCACGGTCGGTGCCGCCGGTGCCCGCGCGTTCCTCGCCGCGCTGCCCGCGGCGACCGCGGCCGGCCGGTCGGGCTGGCTCGTCGCGGCACGGGACACGGTCCGCGTGTCGCCGCGCCCGAGCGCCGGCGGGGTGCACGTCGCAGGGCTGCACCGGCTGAGCGCCGCCAAGCGTCTGCTCACGCACGTCACGGGGCTGACCGTGCACGGCACCAGCGACGCGGGCCCTGCCGTCGTCGAGCTCGCCCTGCCCGGTGCGCGCCTCGTCCTGGGCCTGACCGACGAGCCGCACCGCGGGCACTCGGGCGAGGGCGCCCTGCTGCCGGCGCTCGCCGGTCCGACGGCCGTCGAGGACGCCGACCTGGTGGCGGCCCTGCTCGCGTTCGAGCCGGTCGTCGACGTGTCGCGCCTCGCCCGCGAGTCCGCGCTCGAGGAGGCCCGGGTCCGCGCGGCCCTGGCGGTGCTCGCCGCCGACGGCCGCATCGGCTGGGACGTGCACGACGCCGCCTGGTTCCACCGCGAGCTGCCGCACGACCCGGCGCGCGTCGACAAGGACAACCCGCGACTCGTCGGCGCGCGCCGCCTCGTCGACGACGGTGCCGTGAGCCCCGCCGGCGACGGGTGGGACGTCCGGCGACGCACCGGCGACGGCCCCGCGTACCGGGTGACCCGGGGCGCCGACGGCGACCGGTGCACGTGCCCGTGGTACCTGCGGCACGGTGCGGGGCGGGGGCCGTGCGCGCACGTCCTGGCCGTGCGGATCCGGACGGGGCAGGGCGGATGAGCAGCCGGGCGGAGCTGGCGGCGGCGGTCCAGGTGTTCCGCGACCTCGGGTGGGCGTCGGTGCGCGTCGAGGACGTCGAGCACCTGCCCGTGGGCACGCCGGAGCAGCAGCGGGTCGCGCGCGCGGGCCTGAGGTCGGGCGCGTGGGGTGAGCACCGCCACGTCGGCACGGGCTACCGGTGGGTGAGCCACACCGGCGTGGACGACAACGTGCTCGTCCTGTTCGCGGTGCGCGTCGGGGTGGATGCACGGCGCTGCGTGCAGGTGCTGACCCGCACCCCTTTCCGCGTCGACCACGCCCTCGCGGCGCGGCTCCTGCAGCAGCGGGGCCCCGGCTTCGCCGCGCGGTTCGTCGAGGCGGCGAGCCGCCCGAACCTGCGTCTCTGGGAGCACGGGCTGTCCGCGCTGGCCGGGGTGACGGTGCGCCTGGTCGACGAGCTCGACCTCGCGGTGCCCGACTCCGTCGAGTACCTCACGGACTGGTGCGTGTACGCGGCGCACCTGCTGGCGGGTCAGGCGGAGGCCGCGGGCGTCGACGCGCCGACGGCGCACGCGTGGATGCGGAGCGCCCTTCCCCCGGGCCACCACCTGGGGGTCGAGCCCGAGCGGGTGCTGCGCCGGGCCGCCGAGCACATCCGGGCGGCCGTCGCCGCCGGTGTCCCCGCGACCGGACCGCTCGCCCTGGTGCTGCCGACGGCCGTGCGGCGGGGCCTGCTGCCGCGCGAGGAAGGGCTGGAGCTCACGGTCGCGGCGCTCGACGCCGCGAGGCGCCCGGGCGACCGCGCGGCCCTCGCCCGTGTCCTCACCGGACCGCTCGCGGTGACCGGCGCCGAGCTCGTGGCGCGCGTCGACGCTCTGGTCCCCGCGCTCGCGCACGGCGAGCCCGCCGTGGTCGAGGCCCTCGCGCCGGCGCTCGTCACGGGCGTCCCGGACGACGCGCTGGCCGAGGTGCTCACCGTCGCCCTGCTGGTCCGCACGCGCAAGGCACAGCGGCTGCTGCTCACGACCGCAGCGGGGCGGGCGCGGCCCGCGGACGACGTGGTCGAGGCGGTGGCGCCGCTGGTGCTGCCGCTCGCGGCGTCGACCGACCGGACGCTCGCCCGTGCCGCCGCCGCCCTGGTCCGCGCGTGGGCGATCCCCGAGGAGCCGGAGCTGCGGGCCACCCCGACGCCGCAAGGTCTGTGGCGGCCGACGCCCGCGCTGTGGCAGGTGCCCCGGTTCGACGTCGGCGAGGTGAGCGCCGACGCGCTCACGGCCGCCGCCGCGACCCTGACGCGACGTCCGGAGAACGACGTCGTCGACATCGAGGTCGAGCGGTTCCTCGCGCTCTCGAACGCCGTCGCGCACGCGGACCCCGCGGCAGCCCGCACCGCCCTGGGCGGGGTCCGCAACCAGTGGGTCGCGGGGCTGCGCTGCGTCCCGTCCTGGCTCGCGGGCGAGACGTCGCCGCTCGCGGACCGGCCGGCAGCGCCGCGCGGCGAGTGGCCGGAGCGCGCGGTCGTGCACGGGCCGCTCGCGGCGCGGGAGGCCGCGGTCGTCGCTCGGCTCGGGGAGGTGCCGGTGCTGCTGTCGACGCCCACGTGGCTGGACCTGCGCATCGACCCGGCGGACCTCGTCGTGCGCCTGCGCGCCTGCGCGGACGCCGGTGCGGCCGTCGCGGAGGGCGACCTCTACCTCGCGCTGACGCGGACCGATGTCGCGCTCGCGACGGACGAGGTGCGCGCCGAGCTCGCGACGCTGGACGTGCCGGTCGTGCTCGGCGGGGCGTCCGCCGGGACCCGCCCCGGCGTGCGGGAGACGATCCGACGGGCGCTGGGCCGGGTGGCCGGCGGTTCGGACCCGGACGTCGCGGCAGGGCCACTCGCCGCGCGCTACCTCCTCGACCCGTTCGTCGACCCGGGCCTGCGGCGCCTCGACGAGAGATGGCGGCACTGGGCGCCCGGCGTGTTCCCGGCGCCGAGCTCCCTGGCGAGCCTGCCGGTACGCGTCGGTCCCGACAACCCCGCAGGTCCGGAGGTGTTCCCGACCTGGGGCGACGCGGCCGGTGTCGACGTCGGCTCGGCGGACGGCGCCGAGGGCGGCCTGCGCCTGCGGCAGGTGGCGCGCCGGGCCACGCCGCTGCCCCCGGGCCTGGCGGTGAACCTCGTCGGGGCGCAGCGCCACCTGCACCCCGTCGCGGCGCCAGACGCTTCGGCGGCCGTGATGGAGGCGTGGGAGCGCGGGCTGCTCGTCCCCGGCGTCGCGGACGTCGGGCTGCTGGGCTGGTCGCACACGCCCGCGGGCCTCGGGTCGTTCGCCGCCGCCGCGCTCGAGCTCGCGGCCGACGGGGTGCTGAGCGTCGTCTGGCCGCTGCTCGACGACGCGCTCGGGGCGTCCACGAGAGCGTCGCGCCTGCTCTCGGGGACGGCCGAGGTCGCCGAGGCCGTGGCGACGCTGCTGCCGGAGGTGCGCGCCGCGGTCACCGCGGGCATCGCGCCGGCGTCGGCGCTGGACCTGCCCGGTGTGCGCGCGCTCGCCGCTCGCAGCGGGTCGTCACGGGCGGTCACCGCAGCGCGGGCCGTCGTCGCGGACCTCCCGCCGCCGGCCGCGCCCACCGCCGCGCCGGAGGTGGTCGTCGCGCCGGCCCGGCCCTTCGACGAGCTGTGGCCACGCGGTGCCGGGACCCGGCCCGCTGTCGCCGACGGTGCGACGCTCACGGTCGTCCCGGGGGTGTGGCGCCGGTCGCTGGCGCTCGACGTGGCGCTGCCGGACGGTGCTGCGTACCGCGTCGACAAGCAGTGGTTCTACGACCTGGAGCACGAGGGCCAGTGCGAGGCGGTCGCGCACCCCGTGACCGCCGTCGCCACGCGTGAGGCAAGGTCGTGGCTGCGATGGGACGCGGCGGCCGGCCGGCTGGTCGTCTCCCCGCACCGCAACTGGCGCGGGGGCGACGACGGGCCGCTGAGCCCGCGCACGCCCACGCCGCCGCTGACGACGTCGATGGTCGCGTCGCTGCTGCTCGCGCTGTGCCAGGACCCTCCGCACACCTACTACGTGCTGGAGGTCGTCGGCCGGGGCCTCGTGGGGTCGGACTCCGTCACGTCCGCGATGCGGGCGCTGCTGCCCTCGCCGCTCGTCAGCCCGGCACGCATCGCGAAGCCGCTCGACGCCGAGCCCACGACGCTGGCGGTCCTGTGGCCCGTCCTCGTCGAGTCGGTCCGGCACGCCGCGACCGTCGACGGCACGCCGCCGCAGTGGCTGCACCGCGTGCTCGACGTCACGCTCCACCACGCCGCCACCCTGCGGGAGGCTGCCGACCGCGGTCTGCTGCCGGGAGACGCCGCGGCGTGGCCGGGCCTGCGCGATCTCGCTGCCACCTCGCGCTCGGCACCCGTGCGCCGCAAGGCTGCGGCGCTGGTCGAGCAGCTCCTCAGAGCGTGAGGAGCGGTCCGCCGCGCGGCGACCACGTCGCTGGTCTCGACCTATCCGAACGTGCCCCGATCTGAGCTGCACGTCCGCGGAGGACACTCGGAACCGAGGACCGTGGACACTCGCTGGACGGCGCGGGCGCTCTGTCGGGAGGTCGCGCCGGTTCCTCAGGACGACACGCCGGTCCCCGGGACGCTGTCGCCCGAGACGCGCGGCGCCCGGAGCAGGACGACGCCGAGACCCAGAAGTCCCAGGTACCAGACGGCGTAGACGGTCGACCCGGCCGCGGCGAGAGGGTCGACCTCGAACCACCCGGCCGGGACGAGCGTGACCGTCCACGCGGCCGCGAGCACGGCGAGCGACCTGCGCAGCCACGCGGGTGCGACGTCGGCGGCGTGCCAGGCGAGCACGGCGATCCCGACGGCCCAGGCCCCCTGGAGCAGCCAGCCGAGGTGCTCGCCGAGCGCGCCGCCCGCGTAGGCGTTGACGAGGTCGTAGGCCGCGGCGGTGGCGTCCTTGGTCGCGGCGGTCGCGGACGCGTCGAGGTAGCGCTCGGCAAGACCGGGGACGACGAGCGGCCAGCGCACCCAGCCGAGGCACTGGACGACGGGCGCGAGGACGCCGAACGCGGTGACGGTCAGCAGCGCCGTGTCGGTCCCGCGGCTTCCGGCGACGATCCGGTGCAGCGCGATCACGCCCGGGACGAGGACGAGGCTCCCGACCATCTGGAGGACGAACAACGCCCGCACGACCGCCTCGTCCTCGGCGAACGCGGGCAGGGCCTCCGTGGCCGGGGCGTCCAGGACGTCGGGCCAGCCGAAGACCACGCTCAGACCGACGCTGGCGGCAGCCGCGATCGCGGCCGAGGCGATGAGCGAGGAGGCGGCGGTGCGGCGGTCGCTGGGCATGGAGGCTCCTCGGACGGCAGTGGCGAGAACACTGTTCTCGTTGACGCACCGAGTCTCCTAGGCCCCTCGCGCGGAGTCAAGAGCGCTGTTCTCGTTACTCTGCGGTCATGGCCCGACCAATCAGCGAGCAGCGACGCCAGGAGATGTCTGCGGCGATCCTGCGGTCCGCACGCGCGCAGCTCGAGACGGCCGGGGTCGAGGGCGTCGCCCTGCGCGAGGTCGCGAGGGACATCGGGATCGCTGTCTCCGCCCTCTACCGGTACGTCGACGACCGCGACGCGCTCATCACCGCCCTGCTCGTCGATGCCTTCACCGACCACGCCGCCGCGGTCGACGCCGCGGTCGACGCCGCCGACCCCGACGACGTCCCCGGCGCGATCGCCGCCGCCTTGCGCGCGTACCGGTCGTGGTCCGTGCGCCATCCTGCGTACTTCGGCCTCGCTTTCGGTGCGCCGGTGCCCGGCTACCGCGCGCCCGCGGACCGCACCGTCGCGGCAGCCGTCCGCCCGGGGAGCCGCATCATGGCCCTCTACGGATGCGCCCACGCTGCCGGCCTCGTCGACCCCGACGTGCTGGCACGCCGCGCCGCGCTCCTCGACGACGGGACCGCGAGCGGATTCGCAGCCCTCGCGCAGCGGCAGTCCTACGACCTCCCGGTCGCAGCCGTCGCGCTCGCCGTCGACGCCTTCGTCCGTGTGCACGGGTTCGTCGTCATGGAGGTCTTCGGGCAGCTCCGGCCGCTCGTCAGCCCGGCGGACGCCTACTTCGACTCGCTCCTGCGCGAGACCATCGCCGCGATGGGCCTCGACAGCAACCGCAGCGACGGTGCGGGCGCGCCCGGCTAGCGTCCGCAGCACCCTCCTGGTCGACCTCGAGCCGCAGCCGGCACGAGCCGCGACATCACTCGCCCGTCACCGGAGACTCAGGCACCGCTCTGTCCGGCCCTCGCGAGTCGCTCGAGGGTTTGTCCCGGGTCGCCGTCCCGTCGCCGCGGCGCGCGGCCGACGACGCCTCGCACCTCATCGTCTGCGCCGATCGCGCCCCCGACGAGCCTCGTGCCAGGGTGAGGCCACCCTCGCCTCGTTAGCGCTCACATCGGCGGAATCTGGGATCCAGGAGGCAGACGAGATGCACCGAATCGCCCGACGGCTGCTGCTCGCCGTCACGCTCTGCGTCGCGCTCGCGGGAGGTGTCACGGCCCCGCCCGCCTCCGCCGAGAGCAACGGGGGCACCCGCGTGATACCCCTGGGCGACTCGATCACGGACGGCGTCGGCTTCCCCGGAGGCGGCGGCTACCGCGTCGGGCTGTGGCAGCGCCTGGCCCAGAACGGCTACACCACGGACTTCGTGGGGTCGGGCTTCAACGGGCCGGGAAGCGGGTGCACCTCGTCGACATGTACCGGGCGCTGACCACCGCCGACCTCGCCGACGGCGTGCACCCCAACGCGACGGGCTACGACACGATGGCGGCCACCTGGTTCGCCGCGCTGCGAGCCGTGCCGGGGAGCATCGGCAACCCGGCCGGGAACCCCGAGAACCCCGGGAACAGCGCCCGGTGGACACCTCGGCCTGGTACATGCTCGTCAACCGCAACAGCGGCAAGGCCATCGACGTGTACAACCTGTCCACCGCCGGCGGCGCCCGCATCACCCAGTGGTCCCGCAACGGCGGGACCCGGCAGCAGTGGCAGTTCGTCAGCACCGGCAACGGCTACGACGAGCTGAGGTCGCGGCTGTCGGGCAAGGTCCTCGACGTGGCCGCGAAGTCGACCGCCGACGGTGCGGCGATCCAGCAGTGGAGCGACAACAACGGCGCCAACCAGCAGTTCAGCATCCAGACGATCGACGGGTACGTCCAGCTGATCAACCGGAACAGCGGCAAGGCCGTCGAGGTGCAGGGTGCCTCCACCGCCGACGGCGGGAACATCGTCCAGTACTCCGACTGGAACGGCTCCAACCAGCAGTGGCAGCCCGTCGAGGTGGGCTGAGCCGGGCGCGTCACTCCGGTTCGACGGCGACGAGCGGCCCCTCGTCGGCGGTCGGGGTCTCGAACCCGTCGAGGTAGCGGCGGGCGAGGTCCGGCGGCACGGCGACATCGTGGGGCCCTGTGCCGGTGCGTGCGGCGAGCCGGCTCAGGACGGTCTCGCGCGGCGTGACCAGGTGGTGGACGACCGCGGTGACGCCGAGCCCCGCGGCGAGCTCGCGGTAGGACTCCCGGGTCGCGCGCGACCAGAACGAGGCGTCGACGACCGCGTCGCGCCGCTGCCCGACGAGCTCGACGAGCCGCGCCCGCAGGTGGGCGTGCACCTCGGCGGCGACCTCCTCGGGCAGGGGGTGCACCCGGTGGCCGGCGCGCCACGCCGCCTCGTCGAACGACAACCGCGCGTAGCCCGCTCGCTCGAGCCGGCGCGCGTGCGTCGACTTCCCGGACCCGGCCGGCCCGCACACGAGCACGACCGACGCGGGCTCGTGGAGCGACCGCGTGTGGTGCCGTAGCCCGTCGGTGGTGTCGTGCGGCGCGCGCGTCGCGTCGACCAGCCGGGGCTCGACGGGCACGAAGCCGGCGTCCCGGGCGACGCGCAGCGAGGGCAGGTTGGTGGCGTCGACCCGCAGCAGCGCCGTGCGCGCGGCACCGAGGCCGGTACCGCCGTCGGCCAGCCACGCGCACACCAGCCGCACCGCGCGCGCTGCGTACCCGCGTCCGCGCCACCGCGGGAACACGGCGTAGGAGAGGTTGACCGACCCGGGTGCCAGCCCGGGGAGCGCCAGGTGCGCCTCGACGGTCCCCGCGAGCTCGCCCGACGCGGCGTCGACCACGCCGAGGTGCCGACGCGGGCCGCCCGTGCGCCACGCCTGCCGGTTCTCGCCGATCCACGCGGCCAGCCGCCCCGGCTCGGACCGGTGGCCCTCATTGAGCCACCGCACCTGGTCGTCGTCCTCGCCCGCAAGCATCGCCGCGGCGTCGGAGGTGCGCAGGCAGCGCAGCGTCACGACGCCGTCCCCGAGGACGACGAACGGTGGGCCGTCGAGGACGCCGTCGCTGCTGCTCACCGGCCCATCGTCCGGGAGCGGCCGCCGCACCACACCCCGATTTCCGCCAGGCACGGATCCCGGGCCGCGACCGCGGCGACGGTTGTGATCGCCGCGGGTGACCGGGTGTTCGAGGGAACCTGGCGTGGAACAGTGGGCGTGACGGCCGACGCGCGCGGCCGCCGTGGCTCCAGGGGGTGGGGAATGGCTCCGCATCGACCTGCACGGGCCGCGCACCCGGACCGCCCCGTCGAGGGTGTGCCGGCTGGGAGCACAGCGCGGACGGCCGACGGCGACGCCCTGCACCGGCTGCAGCGTTCGGCGGGGAACCACGCCGTGACCCAGCTGCTCGCGTCCGAGCGCGCGGGCCGGCTCGACGCTCGGCCCGGCGCACGGCTCGACGCTCCGCCCCGCGGACCCTGGCGACCAGCGCCGACCATCCAGCGCACCGTCCTCCTCCTCGGTGCTCCGATGACGGCCGCTCAGCTGCAGCTGCAGCCGCAGGTCCACGCCTACCTCCTGGCGCGGAGCGCTGCGAGCAGTGCTCGGGCGCTGGACATCCTCTCGACGTGGTGCCAGTCACCGACGGTGCACTCGTTCGCCGGCTCTGCCGCGCTCGTCAAGGCGATCAGGAGGGCGCTCCGGATGCCGCTCGTGGGGGCGGCGGTCGGTTCCCTGCCCCCGTCGCCGTACCGGGCCGGGGACCTGGTCTTCGCGACCCAGCAGGCCGGGCGCCTGCCGACGCTGTACTTCCAGGCCGGCGGGTCGAGCGGTCGCCTCCGCCAGCAGCACCCGAGCGGCCCCTTGGCCCAGGTCCCGAGGCAGGACAAGGTCGACTACTTCGCCCCGGACCCGGGCGTCTTCCACGGTCAGGGCCTGAAGCACACGGTCTTCCTGGGGACGCCTGCCGAGCAGGCACTGAGCCGAGCTCCGGCGATCGGCCTGCACCACCTCGAGCTGACGTACGTGGGCGACGTGGTCTCGGTTCGCCACCTGTCCGCCGGCCGGGTGGTGAGCGTCGGACCCGATCCCGCCCTCTACCCGCAGCAGACGGTCACGCAGGTCTACAAGGCGGCGATCGGCCAGCCCTGACGCGTCCGTGTCGAGGAGCGAGCCGCCCGGGTCGAGTCGTGAGCCGCCGGGGAGGCGCACCACGCGGCGGCTGTTGCCTCCTCCCGAGCCGAGCCGGGACAATCGGCGGCATGTCAGACCGGAGGGCCGACGACGACCCGAGGTACCGGGCGTCCGACGAGAGCGCACCGCTCGGTCCCGACGGAGCGGCGCTCGCCGCGAGCATGCGCAGCGAGTACGAGCTCCTGGTCAAGGTGGTCTCCGACTTCGACACCCGCCTGCTCACGATCAAGGGCTGGTCGGTGACGCTGTCCCTGGCCGCCCTGGTCCTCGGGTTCCAGCACGACCACTACGCACTGTTCGGGCTCGCGGCCGTGAGTGCGCTGGGCTTCTGGACGATCGACGCCCTCACGAAGACCCATCAGGTGCGCTACTACTCGCGCATGCGCGACATCGAGGTCGCGTCCTTCCACCTGAACCGGGTCGCGCTGCCGACGCTGCTCGGGGACTTCTCCTCACCGCGGATCGACGGGTCGTGGTCGTACGCCGGTCGCGCGCCTGACTGGCGTGGGGACCCCCCGTGGCGGCGCGACCCCGCCGCCGTCCGGCGGCTGGTCCGCCGCTCGTGGTCCATGCCGCACGTCGTCCTGCCGCACGTCATCGCCGTCGTCGTCGGCGGTCTCCTGTTCGTCGCGGCGCTGAGCGGCGTCGGCGAGCTCGGCCAGATGCAGCTCTGATCACTCGCCCTGGCGCCCGGACGTGCACCGGGCGACCGCGTCCGACGTGCCCGCTCCGGGTCGGGTGCGGCTCCGACGAGCAGCGGCGGCGACGGTGGTCCACCATCGGAGGCGACGGGAGCAGCCCCGAGACCTGCGACACCGTCGCGACCGACCCCCGGTGAGGAGCGCACGCATGGCACGGACGGACGACGCGGTCGCCGAGGTCTGGGACGACTGGCAGGCCGCGGTCACGATGACGCCCGCGGCTCTCGAGCGGTGGCTCGAGAGCGAGGAGTCGGGGTCGGTCGGTGACGCGGTCGGCGACGGCGAGTCGACGGGCCACCGGTCCGGGCGACGCATCGTCGAGATCCTGCGCACGAACAAGACGGAGCTCACGGCCGACGACGCGGCGCACATGCGCAAGGTCGTCGGGTACGTGCACCGGCACCTCGCGCAGCGGCCCGACGGCGACGTGACGGACACGCCGTGGCGGTGGTCGCTCATGAACTGGGGACACGACCCCCTCGCCTGAGCCGGAGCGCGCGGGCGCACCCCCGGGGGCGTCCGCGCGCCGGACGGCGCGTGCGACCTAGTGCGCGCGGGCCCGGCGTGGAGCAGCGCGCAGGACGGACGACGGCGACGTCCCGCACCGGTTGCACCCGCAGCACCGTCCGACCGGGAGCCACGAGCTCCCGGCCCGCGGTCAGTGCGGGCGGAACTCGCGGTAGCTGATGACGCGCCCCGCGCGTGACAGCGCGCTCATCTGACCCCAGATCCGGCGCATCATGCCCGCGGCACCGGTGCCGAGCGGGCCGGCGATGATGACGTCCGCCTTCGCGATGAGGGTCGCCAGGTGCGCCTCGGAGACCGCGCGGCCGCCGTTCGCGGCCTTGACCGCCCGCAGCAGCTGGCTCTTCTCCGCGGCGGGGGCGACCTTGAACCACTCGACCATGTTGGCGTGCGTCCACGCCTCGCTCGTCTGGATGGCGCCCCCACGGCTGCCCAGCTTCGCCAGGTAGGGCCCTCCCTCGGTCCACTTGCACTCGATCTGCCAGATCTTGAACCTGCCGTCCGGGCCCGTGCCGAAGGCGATGATGTCGATCCCCTGGCCGCTGCGGTGCTGGGCCCGGAAGGCGTACGTGACTCCCTCCATGCCCGCGACCTCGCCCCGCAGCGTGCTGGCGAGGACCGACAGCTCGAACCGGTCGCCCCAGTGGCGCGGCATCGGGCCCGCGTCGATCGCCGCCATCGCCGACTCGGCGGACCGGAGCTGCTGAGGGGTCCGCTGCACGCGCAGCTCGCTCACGGTGACGGGAGGCGTCGCCTCGGCGGGCACGGCGAACGCGATCCCACCGCCGGTGACCTCGAGCGCCGGCTCGACCGGCTCCTCGTCGGCGAGCTCGTGCGCGCCGACCGCCACGCCGGCGCCGGCGACCGCGCCACCGAGGTCGTTGCGGGCGCCCTTCGTCACCGCCATCCGCGCCTGGGCTGCCGCCTCCTGGGCCTCGATCGACCCGTGCAGCTCGGCGCGCGCAGCGCTGCGCGTGGCGCTGCGTGCCTGCTTTATCGCCCCGCCGACCGCCATCGCGTCGAGGAAGACGCCCACGCTCGCCACCACGGCCTCGAGGAGGGCGCCGTCGACGGCCCCCTTCTGCACCAGCTGCAGCTCGTCCTTGATCGCCGCGTTCTCGAGCGGTCGGAGGTTCAGGTACTTGTCCCAGCTCGCTGCGGCCATCCCCGCGCTGATCCCGATGCCCGCCCCGACGAGGACGGCCGCGGAGAGCCCGCCGGTGAAGGGTGCAGCGATGAGCGCGAACGCCGACGCCATCCCCAGCCCGAGGTCCACCCAGAAGTCGCGCGCCTTCTTCTTGTCGAGGTCGTCCCGGGCGAGCGCGGAGTACAGCGGCGTGTCCCAGGCACGCGTGCTCGTCGCGGGCTTCTGCAGCGTGCCGGTGAGCAGCTGCTGCTGGATGGGGACGAGGTCGTACTGCGTGATGCCCGAGCCGAGCGCCTTCTCGGAGTCGCCGATCGCCCGGAGGGTCCCGCGGAGCGTCGCCTCGACCTCCTTGCGGGCCTTGGACGCGTCGGTCGTCGTGCCGAGGTCCTGGAGCCGGCCCTGGGTCATGGCGGCGTGGATCGACGGGTAGGCGCGGGCGTAGGCGGCGATCTGCCCGGCGAGGGCCTGGTGGTGGCCGGCGACCTCGGTGTACGGCGCCATGTCCACCGGGTCCTGACCTGTCGGCGCGTACGACGGCTTCGTCGTCGGGCTGAAGGTGGCGACGGTGCCGTGCTGGACCAGGAGCTCCTTCGGGGGCGCCTGGAGCTCCTTATACGCGCCCGCCTCGTCGCCGGGGTGCCGGTTCCCGACCGCGACCATCAGCGCCTGCGACATGTCGTAGCCGACCGCGACCTCGGCGAGCTCCTTCGACAGCGTCTCGAGCTGCGCGGCGATCTTGGCCGCCTTGAGCATCTCGTCGACGTACGAGTCGACCTCTGCCGCGGGCTTGGCCGCGACCCCGCCACCCAGGTCGAGCCCGACGGAGCCGCCCTCCTCCTGGGTCAGGCGACGGTTCTCCTGGAGGTAGGCGCGGGCCGCGTCCATGATGTCGGTACCGAAGGCGCGGATGTCCTCCGCGAACCGCTCGGTGAGCGGCTCGCACTCGGCCAGGGACAGCTTCCACAGCGCCTTCTGCTCGGCGATCACCGTCCCGAGCCCGCCGCCGAAGCTCAGCCAGAGGTCCGTCACCTGCCGCTCGGCGCCCTTGTCCACGACGGTGTCGAGCATCTCGCGGATCAGCCGGATCCTCATGCCTGCGTCGAGGTCGCCCAGCCTGCCGGCGGCCCGCACGCACAGCGCCTCGGCGACGTCGTCCCGGTCCGACGTCATGAGGGCGTCGAGCACCTGGTGCGCCAACCCGATGTCCTTCCCGGCGAGGAGGCGGTCGGCGAGGTGCCGACCCAGGCCCTCGTCGTCGACCGACAGGTAGGCACGCGGCGACAGGTAGGCGGTGGCGTACCTGCCCATGACGTCAGCGACGCTCGTCAGCTCGGCGGCGTCGCGCTGGAGGAACCCGGTCACCGCAGCGTTGCCCGCCACCGTCTGGAGCGCGAGGACGTGGACCGCGGACGACGGTGCGACGGCCGGCCCCGCCGCTCCCGCCGGCTTCGGGGCCGGGGCCCGCTGCCGCTCCTCCGCTGCGGGGACGGGGCCGGCGTGCGCGGTGTCGTGCGGCGTCATCGCGCGGTCCGTGGGCGCATCGCACGGGGGCCGGCTGGCACGGTCACCCCCTCCGAGGAACGGTGGACGGGTCGACGCTATCCATCGCGAGGAGGCCGTCGCTGCCCTATCGGGACGACCTTCGGGCCGACCGGGCCGACCCGACGACGGCGGTGCGACACCGGCGGCCCAGCGCTGGTGCAGCCGCCGTCACCGGGCGCGCGGCCCTGCCGCGACGAGCACGCCCTCGACCTCCGCGTCCATCAGGACGTCCGCGTCGAGCCCGGTCGGTAACCTGCGCAGCGGGCAGGTCCGCCGGGCCCAGGGCATGCCTCCACGCTCGGCACCCTTGCCGCGACTCCCGAGGCGCTGCCAGCCTGGAGCCCCCGTCCGGCCGGAGGCACTCATGGGCAAGCTCGTCTACGCAGCCAACACCTCGCTCGACGGCTACCTGGAGGACGAGGACGGCTCGTTCGACTGGTCGGAGCCCGACGAGGAGGTGCACGCGTTCTGGAACGACCACGAACGCGGCATCGGCACGTCGCTCTACGGCCGGCGCATGTACGAGACGATGCGCGTCTGGGAGACCGACGACTGGTTGGTGGACGAGCCCGCTGTCGTCCGCGAGTACGCCGGGATCTGGCGCGACGCCGACAAGGTCGTGTACTCCACGACGCTCGACGCCGTCACGACCGCGCGGACGACGATCGAGCGAGGCTTCGACCCGGAGGCCGTGCGGCGACTCAAGGAGGCGTCCGGCTCCGACCTGAGCGTCGGTGGCGCGGCGCTCGCGGCCGAGGCGTTCCGGCACGGGCTCGTCGACGAGTGCGTCCTGCTCGTGTGCCCGGTCCTCGTGGGCGGCGGCAAGCCGGCGCTGCCCCGGAGGGTCCGGCTCGACCTGGAGCTGCTCGACAGCCGGCGGTTCGCGAACGGCGTGGTCTACGTGCGCCACGCCGTCCGACGCGCGCCCTGACGTGGCGCGAGCCCGCGGCGCGGGCGGTCAGGGACGAACCTCCCGCTGACGCTCCCACTCGTCCTTCGTGATCTCGTAGCGGTAGCCACCCAGCTCGGAGCCCTCGACCGCCAGCATGTCGTCGGGCGTCGGCAACGTCCGCGTGACCGTCATCCCGACCTTCTCCATCACGCGCTGCGACGGACGGTTCAGCGCCATCGTGTCTCCCCAGACGGCACGCACGTCGAGCTCCGTGAACGCCTTCGCGAGCAGGGCCGCGGACACCTCGGTGGCGTAACCGCGCCCCCAGGCGGCCCGCCGCAGCCGGTACCCGAGCTCGACCTCGTCCAGCGGGCCGTCCCGCTCGGGTCGGAGGCAGAACCACCCGACGAACGCGCCGCGCGCGTTCTCGTACGCCGCGAAGAGCCCGAAGGCACCGGTCCAGCGGTCGTAGGCGGCGAGGAGGCCGGGCAGGATGCGGTCGCGGACCAGCTCGGGCGCGGTCGGCTCGCCCCCGGACAGGTAGCGCATGACGGCGGGGTCGCTGTCGAGCTCGATCAGCAGGTCGGCGTCGTCGGCGCGGAAGCGGCGCAGCGTCACCCGGTCGGTCCGCAGGTAGGTGTCCACGGCGGCCAGCATGCCCGGCCGGGGGCTCGCGGGAGCACCGAATATCCGCGCGCGAGCCCCCGTGGGCGAGCGGCTCAGGCCGTGCGGAAGCGGTCGTAGAACGCGCGGGGGTCCTCGGCGAGCGAGGCCTTGACCATCGCGCTCCACTCGTCGACGACGACCTCGAGGTCGCCGGCCTCGACCGCGTCGAGCGTCCTGCGCACGACGACAGCCGGGTCGGTCTTGGGTCCCTGGAGGGCCTTGGCCATGTCGGTGTCGGCCAGGCCGAGGTGGACGGAGGTGACCTGCGTGCCCTGCCCGGCCAGCTCGAGGCGCAGCGCGTTGCTCATGTTCCAGTTCGCGGCCTTCGACACCGCGTACGCGCCGGCACCGGGGGCGGCGAACCACGACAGCGCGGAGGCGACGTTGACGATCGCCCCTCCGCCGTTGGCCGCGAGGACGGGGGCGAAGGCGCGGACCATCGCGAGCGATCCCCAGAAGTTGACGTCCAGCTCGGCGCGCACGCCGTCCAGGTCGCCGAGCAGCGGCGCACCGGTGGAGATCCCGGCGTTGTTGATCAGGAGGTCGACGTCGCCGGCGAGGGCGGCTGCCGCGGTGACGGCGTCGGGGTCGGTGATGTCGAGGGCGAGGGGCCGGACGCCGGGCAGGTCGAGGGTGTCCGGGTTGCGGGCGCCGGCGTAGACCGTCGCCCCTCGGGCGAGGAGCTCGAGGGTGAAGTGGCGACCGAGGCCGCGGTTGGCGCCGGTGACGAGTGCTGTTGTCATGGGCGGGACGCTATAACCTGACGTTGACGTCAGAGGCAAGTCCGGGTCGGGAGGTGGGGATCGGGTGCGCATCGGGGAGGTCGCCGCACGAGCGGGCGTCAGCGTGCGGGCGCTGCGGTACTACGAGGAGCAGGGCCTGCTCGTCTCCGAGCGCAGCGCCGGCGGTCAGCGCCACTACGCACCGGAGGCGGTCGACCGGGTCCGGTTCATCCAGCACCTCTACGCCGCCGGGCTCGGCAGCAAGGCCGTCCTGGGGATCCTGCCGTGCATGGAGCGCGGCGTCCTCACCGACGAGATGCACGAGCGGCTGCTCGCCGAGCGCGCACGTGTGCAGGCCCAGCTCGACGAGCTCACCGCGACGCGCGACAAGCTCGACGACGTCATCCGGATCGGGCAGGCCCACCGCGCAGGCCCGAGCCGCGATGCGGGCGGGGCGCCGGCCGCGGACCGGAGCGACTGCGCGAACGCCTCCTGACGTCGGGCGCGCACGGCGATCCTGAGAAGACCATCATCAAATGAATCGATTCATAGCGCGGCTCGCGCGGCGCCCGTCTGGTGGACTTGCCAGTCCGTCGCCGGGCGCACACGCCCCGCACGTCCGCTCACCCGAGAGGCCCCCCGTGTTCTCACTACGCAAGGCGCTCACCGTCGCCGCGGCGGCCGCAGTCGCCGTCGCCGGCTCCGTCGCGGTCACCGCCCCGGCGAGCGCCGCCGCCGGCTGCCGCGTCGACTACGCGGTCACCAACCAGTGGCAGAGCGGCTTCGGCGCGGACGTCCGGGTGACGAACCTCAGCGACCCCGTCACCGGGTGGGAGCTCCGCTTCACGTTCGGTGCGGGCCAGGCCGTCACGCAGCTGTGGAGCGGCTCCGTCACCCAGTCCGGCGCCGCGGTGACCGTGCGCAACGCGGCGTGGAACGGGTCGCTCGCCACGAACGGGACGGCGTCATTCGGCTTCAACGGCACGTTCACCGGCTCGAACCCCGCGCCGAGCGCGTTCACGCTCAACGGCGTCGCGTGCACCGGAGCCCCGGTCACCCCCACCACCTCGCCCACCACGTCGCCGACGAGCACGCCGACCCAGTCACCGAGGCCGACGACCACCCCGTCCCCGACGGTCACGCGGACACCGACCCCCACGGCCACCCCCACCCCCACGCCGTCCGCCGGCACGGTCACGGTCGACGCCGCGCAGCTCGTCGCCGGCATGGGCAAGGGCTGGAACCTGGGCAACCAGCTCGAGGCGAACATCAACGGGACGCCCGACGAGACGGCGTGGGGCAACCCCGTCGTGACGGGCGCCCTCCTCGACCGGGTCAAGGCCGCCGGCTTCAGCACCGTGCGCATCCCGGTCTCCTACCTCAGCAAGATCGGCTCCGCGCCGGGCTACACCGTCGACCCCGCGTGGCTCGACCGGGTCGAGGCGGTCGTGAAGCTCGCGTACGACCGCGGGCTCTACGTCGTCATCAACATGCACGGCGACGGCTACAAGAGCGTCGGCGGCGCCTGGCTCATCTGCGACGCGTCCTCCCAGACGACCATCAAGGAGAAGTACCAGAAGGTCTGGCAGCAGGTCGCGTCGGAGCTCCAGACCTACGGCGGACGCCTCGTGTTCGAGTCCATGAACGAGAACTTCGACGGGCAGTACGGCGCGCCGACCCAGCCGTGCTACTCCAACATCAACGCGTACAACCAGATCTTCGTCGACACGGTGCGCCGCACCGGCGGCAACAACGCGTCCCGGTGGCTGCTCGTCCCGGGCTGGAACACCAACATCGACTACACCGCCGGCAGCTACGGCTTCGTCGTCCCGACGGACCAGTACCGGTCGACCGCCGTCCCCAGCGCCGAGCGGCGGATCATGATCTCCGTCCACTACTACGACCCGTGGGACTTCACCGGGACCGAGAGCGGCGCGACCACGCAGTGGGGCCCGAACGCGACGGACCCGGCGAAGAAGACCACGTGGGGCCAGCAGGACTTCATGGACGCGCAGCTCAAGAAGATGCACGACACGTTCGCCACGAAGGGCTACCCCGTCTTCGTCGGCGAGTACGGGTCGATCGACAAGACCGCGTTCGACCCGTCGAACAACCGGTACCGCGCCGACTACGCCCGCACGCTCGTCGCCACCGCGGCGAAGTACGGCGCCGTCACCGCCTACTGGGACAACGGCCACAACGGCCAGTACGGGTTCGCGCTGTTCGACCGGCGCACCGCGACCGTGACGCAGCAGGGCATCATCGACGCCATCATGGGGCGCTGACGGCGACCTGACGGGGGCGCGGCGCGCGCACCTCACCTCGGCGGGCTGCGGCCGTCGTGGTCCTGACTCCCGGGTCCGGACCACGACGGCCGCGCCGCGTCCGCCCGATCGCGCGGAAGCTGCGCCGCAAGGCCCGGCAGGCTGCGGTCCTGGGCTAGACGTGGTCGCCATGACGACGCTGCGCCACGGGAAGATCTGCCACGTCGAGCTGCCCGCGGTCGACCCGCAGGCGTCCGCGGAGTTCTACGCGCGCGTCTTCGGCTGGAAGGTGCGCTCGGCGCACGGCACCTGGTTCTTCGAGGACCCGACCGACGAGGTCAGCGGGCACTGGGTGCGCCACCGGGAGCCGACACCGCCCGGCGTGCTCGTGTACGTCTGGGTCGACGACCTCGCCGCCGCGGTCGAGCGCGTGACCGCGGAGGGGTGCGAGATCGTCCAGCCCGTCGGCGAGGACCCGGGTGAGCTGACCGCCCGGTTCCGCGACCCCGGCGGCAGCGTCGTGGGGCTGTACCAGGAGCCGCTCGGCTGAGCGGGCCGCCCGCGGACCGGAGAGCACGGGACGCACCGTCGTCGTGGGGGTCGACGAGCCGACGTGCGCCGGCAGCTCGTCGGTGCGAGGGCGTCCCCGATCGCCCGCGCGTCGGCGTCGAGGAGCGACCGTTCGCGCCGGGATGCGTCGGGGACGAGGGGCGTCAGACCGCGGGGGGTGTGCCGACGTCCACCCAGGTCGCCTGCGTGAGCGTCTCGAGCTGCTCGAGCGTGAGCCGGACGGCGCTCGAGCGGCTGCCCGCCGCGGGGTAGACCACGTCGTACGCCCGCAGCGACGCGTCCGCGTACACCGGCAGCTCGCGCGGGTGCCCGAGCGGCCCGACGCCGCCGACCGGCTGACCGGTGAGCTGCTCGGTCTCCTCCGCACCGAGCATCCGCGGCTTGGCGCCGAAGCGGTCGCGGAACTTGCGGTTGTCGAGGCGCGCGTCGCCGCTCATGACCAGCAGGAGGACGCTCTCGCCCGCGCGCACGGCGAGGGTCTTGGCGATCTGGCCCGGGCGCACGCCGAGCGCGGCCGCGGCGGCGGAGACGGTCGAGGTGTCCGCGTCCGGCACGAGGACGCTGACACCGGGTGCGTGCTGGTCGAGGAACTGCTGCGTGCGGGCCACGGCGGGCTGCGGGGTGCGGGACTGGGTGGTCACGGCCCCATCGTGCCGTGCGTGCCGGTCATGCGGGGAGCGTGGCGACCTGGGCGAAGGCGGTCAGCTCCGCGTCCCGGGTGACGAGGGTGACGTTCTCGATGACGGCCTGCGCCGCGAGGAACCGGTCGAACGGGTCGCGGTGGTCCCAGACCAGCGAGCCGGCGAGGACCGCGTGCTGCGCGCTGATCGGCAGCTCGGTCGCGCGCAGGTCACGCACACGCTGCTCCCACGCCTGGACGAGCGCCCCGAACTCGGCGGGGAGCCTGCCGAGCCGCGTCTTCGTCGCGACCTCCATCGCGGACGCCGCCGACACGACCAGGTCGTTCGCCGGGTCGGCGAGCGCTGCGCGGGTCGTCGGGTCGACCGTGTCCGGCTCGGCCAGCAGCCACAGCACGACGTGCGTGTCGAGCAGGTACGTGCGGCTCACTCCCACTCCGCCAGCTCGTTCTCGCTCATCGGCTCGAAGAACGAGTCGGGCACCGGCGGCATGGTCATGATCCCGAACGCACGTGGCACCCGGCCCAGCGGGACGAGCTGGACGGCCGGGGTGCCGGCGCGCGCGATCTTCACGACCTCGCCCGACTCGGCGCGGGCGAGGAGCGCGGACAGGTGCGCCTTGGCGTCCTGGACGTTCACGACGGTGTCCATGACGACAGACTAGACGGACCAGACCACCCGGACCAGGGCTTCCGGCGCCGCTACGCGACGCAGACGACGCCCGTGTTCCCGTCCTGGTCCGCGACCACGGTCAGCGACGGCGCGTCGCTGTCGTCGACGACGGTCCCGCCCGCGGCGACGGCCGCGGCGATGCGCCGCTCGGCCGCCTCGGGCGTCAGGTACACCTCGACGTGGAAGCGCTGACGCGCGGGCTCGTCCGCGTCGGCGTTCGCGAACCACAAGTTCGGCACCCGGCCCGTCGCGTCGCGGACCTCGTCACTCGGGGACCCGCGGCCCTGGGACGCCGCGTCGCCGGTCAGGAGGGCGGCCCACACCGGGGCGATGGTCCCGGGCCGTGCCGTGTCGAGGCCGAGCTCGAGCACGCTGACCGAGGCCGGGTCGGCGGCGAGCCCGTGCTCGGCGGCGACCTCGGTGATCCGCCGCGCGAGGTCGAGGTCCTGCTGGGTGACCCACTCGACGACGTGCTCGGTGCCGGTGCCGTCGCGGTAGACGGCGTCGGCGCTGACCAGCTTGAGGTCGACGTACCCCGGGCCGATCGACACGCCCGGGTGGTGCCCGAGGGCGTCGCCCGCCTCCCCGACCGCCGCCACGAAGCGTGCGGCCGCGCCGAAGTCGTCGACCCGGTAGCGGGCGTGCAGCCCCTGGGCCAGCTTGCGCCAGTCGGTCAGCCCGGCCCCGGCGATCTCCTCGCCCGACAGCATGTCCATCGTCGGGACGTTACGGCTCGACGAGCCGGGGGTCCAGGGTCCACGGAGTCCGCGTCGTCGTGCCCGACCCGCCCCTGTCCGCGGGGGCGGGGCACCGGGAGCGGACCGTCGGTCAGGCCAGCTCGACGCGGTCGGCCTGCGGTCCGCGGTCGCTCTGCCGCACCGAGAACCGGACCCGGTCACCGGCCATCAGCACGTCGGCGCCGCGCACGACCGACACGTGCACGAACAGGTCCGCGCCGCCCGCGTCGGGCGTGATGAAGCCGAACCCGCGGTCGGCGTCGTAGCGGGCGACGACGCCCTCGCCGCCGCGCACCGGGCCCGCGGAGGCCGCCGCGCGCTCGGGCCGACCACGCTCGGGACGGCCACGCTCGGGCCGGCCGCGCTCCGGCGCCGCGGTCGCACCCCGCTGCGTCGTGCCGCGCACGAGCTGCACGTTGCGGGCCTGGGGCCCCTTCTCGTTGGCGGCGATGTCGTAGGAGATCCGGTCCCCCTCGGTGAGCCCGGCCAGGCCCGCGGGCAGCGCCCGGACGTGCACGAACACGTCGTCGCCCCCCGCGTCGGGGGTGGCGAACCCGAAGCCCTTGTCCACGTCGTACCAGGACACGGTGCCGTCGGCGCCGTCGGACGCCACAGCGCGCGGGGCCGCCTCCGGACCGAGCGGCAGCAGGTGGTCCGCCTGCGGCCCCCGCTCCCCCTCGACGATCAGGAACGCCACCCGCTGCCCCTCCACGACCACGCCGCCGCCGCCCACGATCGCGGAGCTGTGGAGGAAGATCTCGGTGCCCCGCGAGTCCGGCGTGACGAAGCCGTAGCCCTTGCCCGGCTCGTACCAGGACACGGTGCCGAGCACGCCCAGCGCCGCGCCGGGATCGTGGTCGCCGGTGACCCGGACGCGCCGGGCCTGCGGACCGCGGTCCCCCTCGCCGAGCTCGAACTCGACGACCTGACCCTCGCGGAGCACCCGCGGGCCGTCCTCGTCGAGGATCTCGGACGCGTGCACGAACAGGTCCTCGGCGTCGTCCCCGAGGTACAGGAAGCCGAACCCACGCTCGGCGTCGAACCAGCGGACGGTTCCTTCGGGCACGGTGAACTCCTTGTCGAGCGGCGGTTGCTGTCACCAGTGTCCCCGACCGTGGCGCCGGCGACGCGCGCGGCTCAGTCGAGCTCGCCCGATCGCTGGTCCGCGCGCCAGAACGTCTCCGCGTCGACCGCCTCGAGGCTGTCGAGGACCGCGAGCGCGTCGGCGTCGTCGAGACCGTCGACCCGCCACTCGACCTCACCGACCTGCACGAACAGGTACGTGACGGCGTTGTCGTGGCGCAGCACGCGGCCGTGGTCGCCGGTGCCGACCTCCACGCACGTCGGGGTGCCGCCCTGCGGGGCGCAGTCGGTCGGCTGCCGGCTGACGGACACGACGTAGTTGTCCTCGGGCTCCGGGTACCGGCCGCGGCGCCACTGGATGTCGAGCGGGAGGTCGTGCTCGGGGTCCCACTCCGCGCGCGGCACCCGCGTGGACAGGTGCCGGTACCCCGGGAGGGGGCTCTCGAAGTCGGTCCCCCCGGCGAGGGGCAGGTCGTCGCCGAAGGCGGCGAGGGCGGCGCGGGTGGTCGCCTCCGCCTGCCGGCCCTCGAGCGCAGCACCGGCCACGCCGACCGCCACGGCCGCGGTCAGCAGAGCCGCGACCCAGCGGGCCCGCAGGTGGCCCGCCGCGACGAGCGGCAGCACGATCGGCAGGGCCAGCAGCACGAGCGCGACGAGACGCCCGGCGCCGGTCCGGTCGCTCAGCACGGTGCCGACGACGAGCGCGGCCACGCCGGCGACGGCCGCGAGCGCCGGGCGCAGCCGCTGCCCGGCCGGCAGCGCCCGGGCGAACGCCACCCGCGCGGTGAGGACCACGGCCACGGTGCCGAGCACCGCGGCGACCCCCAGCCCGACGACCGCGTAGCCGAGCCCCGACCAGCCCTCGGCCCGGTTCGCGACCGCGAACGTGATCCCGAGCGTCACCGCGACGACCGCGGCCGGCACGGCCACGGTCATGACGGCAGCCCGCAGCACGTCCCGACGCGTCCCCTGAGCCACGAGCGGACCGTAGCAGCGACGAGGCCGCTCGGTCCGCGCGACCCTTTGCGCCCGGCCGGTCCTACGCGTCGGCCTCGTAGCCCTCGGCGTGCAGCCGTCCGCGCGGGACCCCGACCCGGGCCAGGTCCTTCAGGAGCGTCCGCGTCATGTCGGGCGGGCCGCACACGTAGACGTCCCTGCTCGTCAGGTCCGGCACGCGGCTGAGCAGGGAGGCCGCGGTGAGCTCGCCCCCACCGGGCCGGGTCAGGTAGTGCAGCCGTGCGCCGGCCCGGTGTGCGAGCCGGTCGAGCTCCGCACCGAGCAGGGCGCGCTCGGGGTCGGCGGTCCGGTACAGCAGGAGCAGGTCGCCGCCGGGCGGGACGGGGAGGGTCTCGAACAGGGTCCGCATCGGCGCGATGCCCACGCCCGCGGCGATCAGCAGGACGTCGCGGCGGGTGCGCCGACCCGCGGTCAGGGTCCCGTACGGGCCCTCGGCGACGACGCGGGCGCCCGGCGAGATCCCCTGGAGGCTGCGGGTCGTGTCGCCCCGCACCCGGACGGTGAGGCGGAGCGCCTCCGGGCCGGGTGGCGCCGACAACGAGAACGGGTGGGCGCTCCGCCAGGTGTCCGGCGTGAGGAACCGCCAGCGGAAGTACTGCCCGGGCCGCGCGCGCAGCTCGTCGAGATCCTCTCCGCGGACGGTGATGGACACCGCGCCGGCACCCTCCTCCACCACCGCGGCGACGCGCAGCCGGTGGCGCAGGGCGGCGCGCACCGGGACGAGGACCCGGTAGTGCACGACGAGCCCGAACGCCCCGGTGTAGAGCAGCGACCAGCCGACCTGCAGCGCCCGGTTCCCCGCCAGGTCCGGACCGGCGAGCTGGTGGACGAACCCGGCGGCCACGGCCAGGTGGCTCAGGAGGTGGATGTCGTGCCAGGTCTCGTACCGCAGCCTGCGCCGGGCGCGCCGCACGGAGGTCGCGGCGACCGCCACGAGCACCAGGGCGGCGGCGAGCGCGGCGGCCACGCCCGGCATCCGCAGCACCTCGACCAGGGCGCTGCCGGGGTCGAGGCCCCGGAGCCGCGCCCACACGGCGACCGCGGCGCCGGCGTGCAGGAGGACGAGCGTCAGCACGAGACGGCCACCGCGCGCGTGCCACCGGACCAGCCCGTCGGCACCGAACGCCTGCTCGAGCACGGGCCACCGCGACATCAGGGCGACGAGGACGACGGCCCCGTACCCGGCGAGCATCCCGGAGACGTGCGCGACGACGACGTCGGCCCCGATCCCGGCGCCCGAGGCGACGACGGACCGCCGGACGGGCCAGACCGCGACCAGCGCGCCGAGCACGAGGACGAGCTTCGGCAGCGCGTCACGCGGCCGGCGCTCGGCGTTCACGGCCCGGGGACGGACGGCGGGGCCGTGCCCGGGACCGGCCGCACGTCCACGCTGATGCTCACGGGCGACGTGCTCGGGGCGGCGAGACCGAGGCCGACGCCGAGGGTCAGGACCGCGCCGACCAGGACGACGGTCGCCCCGTGCCGCGCCCACCACCCGCGCGGCGCCGTCATGCCGGCACGCTCACCGGCTCGACCTCGGCCTCGGTCTGGGCCGGCGACGGCCGGCGGCGGGACCCGTCGAGGTGCCGGAAGAACGCGCCGATGGTGCGCTCCGGACCGTGCTCGCGCACCAGCCACCGGTAGTACAGGAACCCGGCCGGGCCGAACGCCGCCTGCGCCGGGACGATGACGTCGGTCCGCGCGTCGATGAACACGTCCGTGAGGACCGGCAGGAGCGCCGGCACGACCGCGCCGAACAGCACGGAGATGATCGTCGCGCCCCGCGCCGCCCGCGGTCCGTACGCCTTGAGGGCCGCGACCACGAACAGGCTGTAGATGAGCAGGTCGCCGAGCCCGATGGTCGCGTTGTAGATGCCGATCCGGAAACCCACCGAGGGGTCGAACGGCCAGCCGATGAACCGCTGCGCGAGGGTGTTCGTGACGGGCCAGACGAACGTGAAGACGGCGTCGTAGACGGCCAGGACGAGGCCGAACCAGGCGACGTGCCGCAGTCGCATCCCGCCCTGCACGTAGAGGTTCGCGGTCATCGCGGCCGCGCAGATCACGAGCACGTCGTTCTCGAGCCAGAACAGCTGCCAGCCCGCCACGGTGCCGAGCATCGTCCGGCCCATCCAGATGTTCAGGGCGAGCACGGTCCCGACGAGGACCCACGTCGACGTCGGCCCGAGCAGGGGCCGCAGGCCGATCACGAGGGCCGAGGTGAAGGTGAGGCCCAGCACGACGAGCAGCGGCGTGAGCGGCAGGACGAGGTAGAGCAGCGGCAGCGCGACGATGAACCCGAAGACCACGACGATGTCGACGCCACGGAACGTGCCGATCGCCGGCCGGTCCAGCCGGACGTGCCGCAGGTACAGGACCGCGGCAGCGATGGTGACGAGCGTCCCGATGATCGCCACGGTCAGCGAGAGCAGGACGGGGAGCGTGGTGGAGATCGGCGACGGCATCTCAGGCTCCCACCGGCTGAAGGGCGGCGAAGGTCAGCTCTCGCAGGTCGCTGCGCACCCGCCGCAGCCCCGCGGCCTGGTCGTCGTCCAGGACCCGCACGCGTGCGTCGAGTCCCCGCTCGGCGAAGTGGTCGGCCAGCCCGGCGCTGCTCAGGCCGCTCACCGCACGGGCGGGCAGGTCGAGACGCAGCCGGCCGTCGCCGTCGACCTCCGCGTGGAACCGGGCCGGCCACGGCCTGCCGGGCAGGTCCTCGACGGCCTCGACGAGCTCGCGCGGGGTGACGAGCCGCTCCGGGGTGACCTCGACGAGCTGGCTCGCCTTGCCCAGCACGGCGCTCGTGCCGGGGATCCCCGCCAGCTCGCAGGAGGCCGGCCCGGCGGGCGCACGGACGACGTCGCGGGTGTCGTAGCGGAACACCGGCATGCACTCGCGGTAGGGGAAGTACGGCGTGACCACGAGGGTGCCGAGCTCACCCGGCTCGGCCGGGCTGCCCGAGCGGAGCCCCAGGACCTCGACGTGCCCCATGGTCAGGTCGTGGTGGAGGTGCCCCGCCGAGCAGCTCGTGCCCGTCACCGGGATGGTCTCCGTCATCCCGAAGTTGTCCGACACCGGCGCCCCGAACGTCCGCTCGGCCGCACGCCGCACGGCGGGCGAGAGGATCTCGCTCACGCAGTCGACGCGGCGGAGCCGGAAGTCGGCAGGGCCCAGGCCGCGGCGCTCCGCGGCGACGACCAGCTCGGCGAGGTAGCTCGCGTTGACCGACATCGCGGTGGCGTCCCCGGCGAGGGCGTCGAGCGCGTCGTCCGCGGGGACGATGCCCATCACCCGGCAGCGCGCGCCGACCAGACGGCACGTGAGCGACGCGAGCTGCACGGCCGCGGTGGCCCGCGAGCTGACGTGCACCTGCACGAGGTCGTCGGCGTGCAGCTCGTCGTGCAGCACCGCGCTGAGGGCCCCGAGCGCCGCCGCCACCTCGAGCTCGTACCGGGACAGCCAGATCTCCAGCGCACGGCCGGTCGTGCCGGTGGTGCGGGTGGCCAGGTGCGGGTGGCTGCCGTGGCAGACGAAGTCGTGCGGGCGACCCACGACGTCGGACTTCGTGGTCACCGGCAGGTCGAGCAGCGCGGCCGCGCCAGCGGTGCGGGGCACGAAGCCGTGGGCGGCGAAGTGCTCGGCGTAGAAGGGCGAGCGCTCCGCCAGCCGGCGCGCGGTGCGCCGCAGCGAGCGGTCGGCGTGGTCGGCCCGCTCCTCGGCGTCGGCGAAGGGCGTCTCGATGACCTCCCGCGCCTCGAGCCCCAGCTCGCCGAACTCGGTGATCGTGGCGACGGCGTCGGCGACGAGCCGGCTCAGGGAGCCGGTGTCGAACGGTCGACCCCAGATCGTGCTCAGCACCATGCGGAGCTGGCGTACCCCGGTCTCGAACACAGCTCGGTCCTCTCGTGGTGTCAGCGGGGGGTGACTGCGCGCCCGCGGTGACGGCGGGCGCGCAGTCGGGGTGGCGGTCAGAAGCCGTTCCCGGCGCCGACGGCGAACATGACGGCGGACATCGAACCCAGCACGTACTTCGCGTGCTTCGCGGTCTTCAGCAGAGACTTCATGGCTTTCCCTCCTCTCGTCGTGACGAGCCCGGGCAGGGCTGATCGGGTGGTCGGTCGGATCGAGGGGACGCCTCCGTCACGGGAGGACGACCACCTTCGCGTTCATCTCCGGGTGCACCGTGCAGGTGAGGAGGAACGTGCCGGCCGTGGTCCACGGCGGCGTGGTGTAGACGTCGTTCTCCTCGAGCATCTTCAGCGGGGCCATGGCGCCGTGGCCGGGGTGGGTGACGAGCCCGCGGGACCCGGGTCCGATGATGTGCACCCACCGGGAGTCGTTCTGGAAGCTCAGCCGGTCGCCGCGGCTGATCGTGATGACGGGGACGCCGTCGTCGCCGCGCTCGGCGTCGGGCACCCCGGTGATCACGTACCCCTCGTGGCCCATGCCGACCGTCCCGACCGGGCGCGCGTGCAGCGCCGGCGCGGCGGCCGGGATGATCATGGCCGCGACGACCAGGGCGGTGGCGATCGTGAGCCGTGGCGCGCGCATCGGTGTCTCCGTTCGGGGTCCTGTGCCGGGTCCCGGCCGGCCACGGGAGCCGCGCGAGGCCGCGCGCCTCCGCGAGGCGTCGATCCGGTACGCAGGACAGAGCGACGACCGGACCGCCGGATACGTCCCGCTTCGCCGCGATCTGCGCCGGTCGGGGTCCGGTCCGGCTCGGGCGGCCCGACGGGGCTCGCCGCCACGCCCCAGACCGAGCACGATGGAGCGACACCCCGAGCCGACGGAGCACCCTCATGACCGGACCCACCATCGCCGTCACCGGTGCCACCGGCCACGTCGGCGGCCTCGTCGCCCGTCACCTCGACGCCGCGGGTCGCGCACAGCGGCTGCTCGTGCGCGACCCGTCGAGCGCGCGCGTCCCCCGGCTCGCGTCGGTCACCGCGGTGGACCGCATCGACTACGCCGACCACGACCTGTCCCTCGCCGCGCTGCGCGGCGCCGACGTCCTGCTCATGGTCTCGGCGCACGAGAGCCCGACCCGCGCCGCCGACCACGCCACGTTCGTCGACGCGGCGGCCGGTGCCGGGGTGCGGCACGTCGTCTACACCTCGTTCGCCGCGGCGGCGCCCGACGCGACGTTCACGCTCGCCCGCGACCACCACGCCACCGAGGAGCACGTGAGGGCCTCGGGCATGGCGTGGACCTTCCTGCGGGACACCTTCTACATCGACTTCATGGAGGCCCTCGTCGGGCCGGACGGCGTCATCCGCGGACCGGCCGGGGACGGGCGCTGCGCGGTCGTCGCGCGCGCCGACGTCGCCCGCGTCGCGGCCGCGGTGCTCCTCGACCCGGACGCGCACGCGGGGGCGACCTACGACGTCACGGGCCCGGAGCCGCTGTCGATGAGCGACGTGGCCCGGATCGTCGGCGAGGTCCGTGGGCGCAGCGTCACGTTCCACGACGAGACCGTCGAGGAGGCGTACGCCTCCCGCGCCCCCTACGGAGCACCGCGATGGCAGGTCGACGCCTGGGTCAGCACGTACACGGCGATCGCGAGCGGTGTCATGGCCGAGCCGTCCGACGCGGTCGAGCGGGTCACCGGCGTACCCCCGACCGACCTGCGGAGCTTCTTGCAGGGCCGCTGAGCCCACGCGGCACGATTCATCCTCGGCTCTTTCGGGCGGAGCCGACCGGCCGTCCCGCCCGGCCGGTACATTCCCCGTGGCCGGTGCCTCGCCCGGTCGGCGACCCACGGAAGGATCCTGGTGGACCAGCTCACCAAGGGGGCCAACGCCCCGCTGACCGCGTCCCGCGTCACGCTCACCGTCGACGTCCCGGCGCCCGCGGACATCTCGGCCCTGCTCGTCACGGAGAGCGGCAAGGTCCGCTCCGACGCCGACTTCGTCTTCTACAACCAGCCGACCGGGCCGGGCGTCCGGTGCCTGCAGCCCTCGGCCGGGCAGCCGTGGCGCGTCGAGGTGGACCTCGCCGCCGTGCCCGCGGACGTCCACGCGGTCCGGGTCGTCACGAGCCTCGACGACACGACGGCCGCGTTCGGCCGGGTCGGGCAGCCGGTCGCGCGCGTCGCCGACGACGCCGGGACCCCCTTGGTCGAGTTCTCGATGACGGACCTGACCACGGAGAGCATCGTCGTCGCGCTCGAGCTGTACCGGCGCGCCGGGGCGTGGAAGGTGCGCGCCGTCGGGCAGGGGTACGCGGGCGGCCTCGCCGACCTCATCACCGACCACGGCGTGTCCGTCGACGACGAGCCCGCACCGGCGGCCACGCCGGCCGTCGCACCCCCGGCTCCCGCCGCCGCCGTCCCGCCGCCCGCGCCGCCTGCGCCCGCCGAGCGCCCGGCCCGGTCGTGGGGCCCGCCGCCCGCGCAGACCACGCCGCCGCCCCCCGCGCCCCCGGCGCCTCCCGCGCTGGCGCCCGGCCGGGCCGACGCCGCGAGCAGCGGCGAGGTCCAGCTGACCAAGGCGCGCCCCGTGAGCCTCACGAAGGGCCAGAAGGTCACGCTGACCAAGGACGGCGGCGTCGCGCTCACGATGGTCCGCATGGGCCTGGGCTGGGACCCGGTCAAGAAGCGCGGGATGTTCGGCAGCCGCGAGGTCGAGATCGACCTCGACGCCTCCGCGATCCTGTTCGCGGGCTCCGACCCGGTCGACGTCGCGTTCTACAACCAGCTCCGCACGCGCGACGGCTCGGTCCAGCACATGGGCGACAACCGGACCGGGGAGGGCGAGGGCGACGACGAGACGATGCTGATCGACCTCACCCGCGTGCCGGTCCACGTGACGAGCGTGATGCTCGTGGTGACCTCGTACCAGGGCCAGACGTTCGAGCAGGTGCAGAACGCGTTCTGCCGGCTCGTCGACCACACCACGGGGGTCGAGCTCGCCCGCTACACCCTGGCCGGCGGGATGCCGTTCACGGGCATGCTCATGGCGCGCGTGTACCGGCAGGGGTCGGCGTGGAAGCTGCAGGCCGTCGGCGAGGGCCTGCAGGCCCGGACCCCGGCCGACAGCATCCCGTCGCTCGCCCGGTACCTCGGGTGAGCTCACCGCTCGAGCTCGCCCGGGGGCAGAACGTCCCGTGGCCCGACGCCGGTGTGCTGGTCGAGGTCACGGGGGCGGCGGCCGCCGACTGCGACGTCTCGGTGCTGCTCGTCGACGCGCAGCAGCGGGTCGCGTCCTCCGACGACCTCGTGTTCTACAACCAGCCCACGGCGCCGGGCGCGGTGCTCGAGCCCGGCACTCCCGGGCGGGTCCGCCTCGACCTCGCCGGGATCCCCGCGCGCGTCCACGCCGTCCTGTGCGTCGTGAGCGTCGACCCGCACCGCCCGGCGCTCGGCGGGCTGCCGCTGCTCACCGCGGTGCTGCGCGGCGGCGACGGCACGGAGCGGGCGCGGTTCCCGCTGGTCGGGCTCACGAGCGAGCGCGCGGTCGTCGCCGTGGAGGTGTACCGCCGGGGTCCGGCGTGGAAGGTCCGGGCCGTCGGGCAGGGGTACGACGGCGGGCTCGCGCAGGCCGTCACCGCGCACGGGATCGAGGTGGACGACGAGCCACCGGCCCCCGTCGCCCCGACGCCCTCCGCGGCGCACGGTCCGAGCGCCGCCTCGCCGCCCCCGCCCGGGCCCGCTGCGCCCCTGCCGCCCGGCACCAGCGACGGCGAGCGTCTCCTGCGGCAGGCCGCCGCGATCTTCGAGGACGCCGCCCGCTCGACGGCCGCGCTGCGGTCGAGCGTCGGGTACGCCGACGGCCGGCGTGACGCGGCGCTCGGCGAGATCGTCGCCGACCCCCGGCTGCGCGGCGGCGCGGCGCACCAGCAGGCCTCCGCGGCGGCGGAGCGCGAGCACGCGGACCTCGTCGGCCAGGCCCGTGCCCGGCACGACGCCGACCTGCGGCAGCTCGCCGCGGAGCTCGCCGAGCTCGACACCCGGCTCCCGTCCGCGATGGCGCCGTGGACGTCGGCCGGGTGGCGTGGCTGGCGGCCCCCGCCGGTGCTCGCGCCCGCCGTGCGCGTCGGGGAGCTCCACGTCGAGGAGGCGCCCTGGCTGCAGTTCCCGATGCTGCTCGCCCTCCCGCTGACCCGACCCCTGTGGGTCGACACCCGCACCGACCCCGGCGGCGCGGCGGTCCGCACGGTGCGCGCGCTCGTCGCACGGCTGCTCGCGGCCTACCCGGCAGGCGGTCTGGAGGTGCACGTCGTCGACCTCACCGGCGGGCTCGCGCCCTCCCTCGCCGCGCTCGCCCAGCCGGGCAGCCGCGTCATGACGACGCCCGCAGCCACGTCCGTCGCGGCGGCGGGCGAGGTGCTCGACGCCCTCGTGCGCCGCGTCGACCTCGTGCAGATGGCTCGGTCGGCCGGCGCCATGGACGCGCTCGGGGGCGACGCCGCGGACCGGCTCCTCGTGCTGCACGACTTCCCGACGGCGCTCGACGACGCCGCGGTCGGCCGCCTGCGCTACCTCGTCGACGAGGGCCCGTCGGCCGGCGTCCAGGTGCTCCTCACCGGCGAGCACAGCCCGGTCCACGACGGCAGCCCCCTCGTCACCACGCTGTTCCGCCAGTCGATGCGGCTTCCCCTCGAACCGGACGACCACCTCGCGGACGGCTGGACGGGCACCCAGTGGCGGTACACCCCCGACCTCGGCCCGGACGACGCGGGCGTGCTCGACGGCGTCCTGCGCTCGGCGGCCGGCACGGGCTGGAGCTGACGGGGCGGCGGACCGGCCCGGCGGGCGGGAGGATGACGGCATGGACGACGAGGCTCCGGCGCTGCGCCGGATCAGGGCCGACCTCTCCGCGCTCGACGACCCCCGGGGTGCGCAGGCGCACGCCCTGAGCCGGGTCCTCGGGTGGGCCGAGTTCGCCGAGTACAAGGAAGGCGCCCCGTTCCTCGAGGGCCGCGTGCCGTCGCTCGTGGCGCTGGCGGTCCAGCGGTTCGAGAAGGAGGCGACGACGCACGCGGGGCGTGGCGACACGGACGCCGCCGCGGTGGCCCGGGCGAGCGCAGCGGCGCTGACGCCGTACCTCTGACGGCCCGGGCGGCGCCGGGCCCTCCGCGCGCGCGCGGACGGCTACCGTGGTCCGGCCGCGTGCTCAGCGGCGCCCGCAGGTGCCGCTCCAGGAGCGGGGTGGGCAGCGGCACCGTGCTCCACGTCGCGGTGGCCGTCCCGGCGTTGGGGTCGACCGTGACGCGCACGCGGTGCGGGGTCGTGACGACGCGCAGGACGGCGACGAAGGTGTCGCCGTGCCAGGCGCCGGACGCGACGACGGGTCTGCCGAGCGGTGCGCTCTCGCGCCACGCGCCGTGGCCGACGTCGACCGTGAGCGACGGTCCGAGCCGCAGGACCCAGCCGCCGGCCACCGGGTCCACGGCCACGACCGTCCCGTCGGGCAGCGGCGTGTCGGCCGTGCTGCCGCCGAGCACCCCGTCGGCCCGGCGACCCGGGTCCGCGGAGCCCTCGACCGGTGCAGGCGACCCCGGCGCGGGGAACAGGAAACCGCTCAGGCGGCGCGCAGCACCAGCAGGAACTGCCCGCCGCCGGGCTCGACCTGCGTGGCGACCGCCAGGTCGGGGGCGAACCGCGACAGGCGGTCGACGAGCCACGCCGCGGCCTCGTCGGCGTCGGCACGGCTCGGGCAGCGCGCCACGACCTCGCGCCCGCCCTTGCGGCCGAGACGCTCCACCGTCGCGACGATCGGCGCGGGGTCGACGACGAAGAGGTCGGGCGACCACGGCACCACGGGTGTGACCGCTCCCTTGCGGGTGTTGCAGGCCCGGTGCGCGAGCCGCTCGGTGCCGGCCGCAGCCTTCTTGGACCTCGTGACCCCGAGGTCGACGCTCGGGCCCAGGTCGGAGTTCACCGAGGCGTCGGGGTCGACGGGCTCGTCGCACAGCCAGCAGCGCCAGGAGTCACGGTCGCCGACGGCGGTGAGGTTGCTCATGCCCGAACGGTAGTGCGCCCGACAGGTCCCGCGGCCCGGTGAGCGTCCGAGCGCGAGGTCGGACCGCGCCGGCCCCCGCCGCGAACCCGTCGCTCACCGCGGCCACAGGTCGAGCGACCACTCCTCGACGCCGGTGAAGAACGACGTGCTCGACCGGAGCGCAGCGACCTCGGCACGCCCACGGCAGCGCACCCGCACGGCGTACCGGCCCCGCGCGGGCAGCCGGACGTCCTCGCCCCCGGGCACGCCGTTCACCGACGCCAGCCGCACCGTCCCGCTCGTCGCCTCGAACTCGACCGTCGCCACGCGCTCCCAGCTCCCGCCGGGTCCGATGCCGGCCGGACCGTCGTCCGCGGGGCCGTCGTCGGGCTCGCCCGACAGCACCCGCAGCTCGACCGACGGCGCGAAGTCGTTGCCCGCCGAGTGCAGGGCCACGCCGTACGGTGCCGGCGAGACCAGCCGGTCCTCCCCCGGCCCCACCCCGGACCGTTCCAGCGGGCTCTCCGGCGCCAGCACGTCCACGAGCACGTAGACGCCGAACTCGACATCGGGGAACTGCAGGTACCGCGCCACGACCTCAGTCACAGGGTTCCTCTCGCTGCCCGGGCCGCCGCCCCGCCCACCGAGGGTGGCGCTCCCCCCGGAGCGCCACCCCGACCACCGGACCGGGACGCCGACCCGATCCCACCGCAGTCACGGCCTGCTGATCAACACCGTGCCCTCGGTCATGGCCCGGGGGTCCGCGACGTCGACGTCGAAGTCGGCGTCCGGGGCGTTGTCGAACAGCGTCCCCGTCCCCGGCGTCGGGCCCTCCGTGAGCGGCCACACCAGCGTGCGGACCTTGCTGGCACCCGGCTGGCACGGTGCGGGCTCCCGGTCACAGCCCTGGTAGCCGTACATCACGAACCCGTACCCCGGCCGGTTGTCGACGCTCCCGGTGCCCTTGGCGACCGTCTTCCCGTCCGGCGTCACGACGAGCCACTCGAGCTCGCGCGCCTCGAGCCGGAACGACGTCCCGGGGACCCAGAGCGCGGCACGCCCGGTCGGGGTGGCCGAGCCGTTGTAGTACCGCCCCGTGAGGTGGTGCCACGACGGGCCCGTGGCCGACCGCAGCACGGCCGCCGGCGCCGTCCCACCGAGGGCGGACGAGCCGTCGAGGTTCGTCCAGCCCGCAGCCGGGTCGTAGACGATCACCATCGTCTCGTCCTTCGCGCTGCCGCCGTCGTCGTCCGCGACCGTCGCCTCGATCGTGTACATCCCGGGCGCGGTGAACACGTGCGTCCGGTCGCACGTGCCGCCGGCCGCCGCGTACGCGTCCGTCGACCCGTCGTCCCAGGTGACCGAGCACGTCAGGGGGTCGTTCCCGGCGTCGCGGACCGTCGCCCGCAGCTCGACCGGCACCCCGGCCCGGAACAGCGACCACGGCGCCGGCCCGGTGAGCTCGATCGTGGGCGGTGCGTTCTCGAGGGCTACCCGGGCGCTGTCGGAGACGTCACCGTCCGGCGACGCGGCGGTCAGGGTCACGGTGAAGACGCCGTCGTCGGTGCAGGTGAACGACGTGACCGCCCTGGTGTCGCTGCCGAACGAGCACGTCGTGCCGGCGTCGGCCTCGACGGTCGAGTACGTCCAGCGTCCCGACGCACCGCCCGCGGACAGCGAGTGCACCGAGCCGCGCAGCGTCACCGGGGACCCCTCGGTGCCCTGGACGTCCGGCCCGGCGTTGACGCTCGTGTGGTGCGCGGGATCGGCGCCGCCACCGCCCTGGCCGCCGCCGGTGTGGCCGTCGTCCCCACGCACGATGACGACGTAGAACGGGTCGTCGTGCAGGATCCGCTGCGTGCCGTACCAGGCGCCGATCCGCCGGCCGAGGTTCTGGTTGTCCCAGCCGGGCATCACGCGCGCCGAGTAGTTGCCGTCGCCGGTCGCGGCGCCCTGGTACGTCGATGCGAGCGGGTACTCGTCGCAGTCGTTGCCGCCGTCGGCGTAGCTCGCGCCCCAGTACTGCCGGCACGTGGCGCGGGCCGCGTTGCGGTTCGCCGTGTAGAGCGCGTTGTCGTACCCCGGGTACAGGCGGTGCAGCGGGGTCGTGTTCCCCGAGAACGGGTTGCCCGGGACCGACTTGCCGGCCAAGGGCGGGAGCGTGAGCTCGGGCCGGAACTGGGCGTCGTAGACGTGCGCGGCCGCCTGAGGGTAGGCGGGGTTGTCGGTGCTCACCGGGATCTGCTCGGTCACCCGGTCGAACATGCAGCCGCGGCCGCCCTGCAGGTAGCTCGCCGAGTCGCAGCGCCAGCCGTTGCCGTCGATCGTCTCCGAGTCGCGGTCCACGCCCTCGAGCACCAGCTCGGTGTCGAAGTCGAAGTACGCCAGGGTGTCGCGGCCCTGGCCCTCGGTGGGGTCGTGGAGGAACCGGAGGTACGTCCCGCCGTCCGCCATCCACTGCGCGACCGTCTTCGACTGCCCCCGGTCGAGAGGGTGCTGGCGGCAGAACGCGCCCGTCGTCTGCTCCGTGCAGCGCATGCCGACGCTCAGGACCATCGCCGGGCCCGCGAGACCGGTGCGGACGTCGTCGATCAGGGCCACGAACTGGATCTGGTTGTAGCTGGCGTCGACGTACTCGACGTCCGACCGCGGCATCGAGGCGTCCCAGCCGTAGCCGATCGTGGTCAGCCGGAACGTCGCCCACGCGGTCTCCCGCTTGTAGACGCAGCGCAGCGGTCCGATCCGGACGCACACCTCGGTCTTCGCGCGGTAGCGGCCCGTCTGGCACCAGAAGTAGTGGCTGATGACGAAGCCCTCGTCGGCCCGGGCGGCGTCGGAGTCCTGGCAGTCGGTGATGCTGACCTGCTGCAGGGGTGCGAGGGCCTGCGGCGTCAGGCCTTCGGCGGTGGGCCCGTCGGCCGGCGGTGCCGGCGCGTCCTCCGGAACCACGTCGAGCTGCGGGTCGTCCTCGGGCGGGTCGAGGTCCTCCGGCGGCACCTCGGTGCCCTCCGGGACCGGCGGGCGTGCCCGCAGACCGTTCTGCGTGATCCTCAGGCGCTCCTGCGCGGCCGCGGCGGCGAGCGCGTCGCCGTCGGCCGTCGCCTGCGACCGCGCGGTGGACGGGCCCGGGGACCCCGCGTCGTCGAGCCGCTCGATCGTCGTGCTCGTCTCCTCCGCACCGGGGGGTGTGGCTGCCGACGCCGCCGCGGGTGGCGGCTCCGGCGGTGCGGTGGACGCCGCGGCTCCGGGTGCGACCGTGGCCAGCACCGTGGCGGCGCTCACGGCCAGTGCGAGAACGGCTCGTCTCATGAGGGCTCCCTCGTCGAGTGGTCGGCACGTCGCACCACGGTGGAGCTCCTGCCCCCAGTGGTCGGCCGGGAGGCACGTGGCGTGGCGGCGCGAGCATAGGGCGGGCGCCCGCGCCTGCGGGACCCCTCGCGGCCGGGGTTGGCGAGAATCCGCCAACCCCGCGCGCGAGCGTCCGGAGCGGTCGACGGCGAGCCGTGGGAGGGTTCCCAAACCGCCGCAAGTCCGGCAGCCTGGACGCGCCGCGGGGCGGGCACACGGCGGTGCCCGGCCGGCACGCCGGAGGGGGACCGGCCTTGTCCGTTCGAGGGACGACGGGTGTGCCGCAGCGACGCGCGGCGCCGGGTCCCGCCCCTGCCGTGGGCGTCACGGAGCGGCAGCTCACGATCCTGCGGCTGCTCGCCGCCGGCTTGAGCGACCACGACGCCGCCGCGGCGGCGTACGTCGGGGAGCGGACGCTGCAGCGCGACCTCGCGCGGCTGATGCGGATGCTGCGCGTGGACAACCGGTTCCAGCTCGGCTGGGAGGTGGCACGACGCGGCTGGCTCGAGGGACCGCCGCGTCGCCACGACTGACCGGACGGACCGCCCGGCACGGGTCCGAACCGTTTCAACCCCCTGCTCAGGCCCTTCTCCACCGGTGTAGATTCGCCGGACCCTGCGGGCCTCGACCCCGCCGAGAAGGTCCGACGCGACGCTGCGCGGACCCCTGCCCGAGGGAGCGGCACGTGCGAAACACCACCTCGTCCCGAGGCCGGAGAGTCCTCCTCGCCGCTGCGACCGCGGCGCTCGCCGTCGCGGGGCTCACGGCGCCCGCCGCGGGACTGCCCGGGGGCGCCGTCCCGGCGGCCGTCACGGGCGGGTGCGGCCGGCCCGCAGCCCTCGCGACCGGCACCCACACCGTCACGAGCGGCGGCCAGTCCCGCACGTTCCGGCTCGACGTGCCCGCCGGGTACGACCCGGACCGTCCGTACCGCCTCGTCGTCGGGCTGCACTGGTGGCACGGCACCGCTGCCGACGTCGTGAACCAGGGCTTCTACGGCCTGAAGCCGCTCGCCGGCACCAGCACGGTGTTCGTCGCGCCGCAGGGCATCGACAACGCCTGGCCCAACTCGGGCGGGCAGGACGTCGCGTTCGTCGACGAGGTGCTGCGCCGCGTCGAGGGGGCGCTGTGCATCGACACGACGCAGCGGTTCGCGACCGGCTTCAGCTACGGCGGCGGCATGAGCAACGCCCTGGCGTGCACGCGCGCCGACGTGTTCCGCGCGGTCGCCGTGCTCAACGGCGCGCAGCTCTCCGGCTGCGCCGGCGGCACGCAGCCCATCGCGTACCTCGGCTCGCACGGCGTGGTCGACGACGTCCTGAACATCTCCCAGGGCCGCGCGCTGCGGGGCCGCGCGCTGCGGGACCGCGCGCTGCGGACCAACGGCTGCCAGGCCCAGGGGGCGCCCGAGCCCGCCGCGGGCAGCGGGACCCACACCCGCACCGCGTACACGTGCCGCGACGGCTACCCCGTCGTCTGGCTCGCCTCCGACAGCGGCCACCAGTGGGACGCGCGCGACCGCGGGCAGCAGCAGTCGTGGGTCCCCGGGGAGGTCTGGCGGTTCTTCACGTCCCTGCCGTCGACCACGACGACCCCGACGCCCACCCCGTCCGCGACGCCCACTCCCACGCCCACGACGGGCCCGACGCCGACGACGTCGCCCACGCCGACGCCCGAGCCGACGACCCCGGTCCCGGCCGGCGCCTGCACCGCGACGTACCGGACCGTGAACACCTGGTCGGGCGGCTTCCAGGGCGAGGTGACCGTCACGGCCGGGTCGCCGTCGACCTCGTGGAGCGTGACGTGGCGCCCGTCGGGCGAGCGCGTCGACCAGGCGTGGAACGGCACGCTGACGACGCTGGGCGGTCAGGTCGTCGTCCGCAGCGCCGACTGGAACGGCCGCCTTCCCGCGGGGGGCAGCACCACGTTCGGCTTCCTCGGGACCGGCGCGGCGCCGGCGCCCGCGCTCACCTGCACGAGCTCGTGACGCGCGCCGGGACCTGACGCGCGCGAGCCCGGACGGGCCGACGGGCGGTCGCGGCACCGCGGCCGCCCGTCGGGCCGCGCGGGCCACTCGGGCCATGGTGGCTCGTCCGCTCGCGCAGCCGGGACGCCGGGGTCAGTACGCGTAGCGGCTGACGGACTCCGGGTGGAGCACGAGCCGCACCTGGACCTCCGCGAGGATCGCGGCGAGGTCCTGCGCACGCACCGGGTCCGTCAGGTCCCAGTACCGCGCGGCGAGGCGGGACGCCAGGTCGCGCGCCCCGTCCGTCTCCACCGTCACCCGGCCCGCGACCGACACCCAGTGCTCGCGCTCCCCCACCGGCGCGGCGACGACGATCGACGCGCGCGGGTCGCGGCGCAGCCGGCGCACCTTCACGGTGTCCGGGCCCGTGAAGAGCTGGACGTCACCCTCGTCGGTCACCTCGTACCAGACGGGTCGCGGCTGGGGCGGCACGGGCCCGTCCGCCACGGTGAGGAACCCGTGCAGGGGCCGGCGCAGCAGCGCGAGGTCGGCGGCGGTCAGGGACGTGTCGGTGGTCATGGCGTCTCCTCGGTCCAGGGGCGGCTCACGTCGAGGTCAACCGCGTCCCGGCGGTCGTTCATCCCCGCGCACCGTCCGGCGGAGCGTCAGGTCATCGATGGCGGTCAGGGGCGGATCTCCGATGACTTCGGGGCGGTGGCGCGGTCTACTGCTGGAGACCCCGTACGCGCCGGAAGGACCGCCCGTGAGCTCCGACCATCCCGCCGCACCGACCGCCCCGCCGACCGTCGCCCCCGACCCGTCGACCGCGATGCGCACGTTCGGCCACGTGCTCGTCAACACCGCCGTCGCCAACATCACGACGAGCTACCTGTGGTGGGCCCTGACGTTCTGGTCCTACCTCGCGACCCGGTCGGTCCTCGCGACGGGGCTCATCGGCGGCGCGTACATGCTGTTCATCTCGTTCAGCAGCATCTTCTTCGGTGCCGTCGTCGACCACCGCCGCAAGCTCACGGTGATGCGCCTGTCGACGACGGCCACGCTCGTCGCCTTCGCCCTCGCCGGCGGGCTGTTCCTGGCGCTCGGGGAGGAGACCGTCGCCGACCTCGGCACCCCCTGGTTCTGGGTGTTCGCGGTGATCATCCTCGCGGGCGCGGTCGTCGAGCACATGCGCAGCATCGCCCTGTCCACGGTCGTGACGATCCTCGTGCCCGACGAGCGCCGCGCGAACGCCAACGGCCTCGTCGGCACCGTGCAGGGCGCGGCGTTCATCGTCACCGCCGTCGTCTCCGGGCTGTCCGTCGGGTTCCTCGGCATGGGCTGGACGATCGCCGTCGCGCTCGGGCTGACCGCCGTGACGCTCGTGCACCTCATGACGATGAGCTTCCCGGAGGACCGGGTCGCGGCCGCCCCGGCGGAGAGCACCGCCGCCGCGATCGACCTGCGCGGCTCGATCGCCGTGGTGCGCGCCGCCCAGGGCCTGTTCGCGCTCATCATCTTCTCGACGTTCAACAACCTCATCGGCGGCGTCTACATGTCGCTCATGGACCCCTACGGGCTCGAGCTGTTCTCGGTCCAGATGTGGGGAGTGTTCTTCGGCATCGGCTCGACCGGCTTCATCGTCGGCGGGCTCGCGGTCGCCAGGTTCGGGCTCGGCCGCAACCCGATGCGCACGATGCTGGTCCTCGTCATCGCCATGGGCGTGCTCGGGGCGATGTTCACGATCCGTGAGTGGGCGTGGCTCTACATCCTCGGGATCTTCCTGTACCTGTGCCTGATCCCCGCGGTCGAGGCGGCCGAGCAGACGGTCATCCAGCGCGTCGTCCCGCTCGAGCGGCAGGGGCGGGTGTTCGGCTTCGCGATGGCGTTCGAGAGCGCTGCCGCGCCGATCACCGCGTTCGTCATCTCGCCGCTCGCGCAGTTCTGGATCATCCCGTGGGCGGCGTCCGACGAGGGCGCCGCGACGCTGGAGCCCGTGCTCGGCACGGGCGACGCGCGCGGCATCGCGCTGATCTTCCTGGTCAGCGGCCTGGTCATCACCGGGGCGGCGCTCCTCGCGTTCCGCACGCCGGTGTACCGCGCGATCTCCCGGACGTACCTCGCGGCGGCGCCGTCGCCGGAGGAGGACGACGGCGCCACCCCCGCGCCGGACCGCGAGCGCGGCACCGCGGTCACGGTGCCCGACGGACCCACGCACTGAACCGAGGAGCGCACCATGGGACTGATCCACGTCGAGGTGTTCGCCACGCTGGACCTCGTCGCCCAGGCGCCGGGAGGTCCCGACGAGGACCCGGTCGGGTTCCCCTTCGGTGGCTGGCAGGCCCCCTTGCTGGACGACGTGTCCGGCGCGCAGGTCGCCGCGGCCTACGAGGGCACGGACGCGCTGCTGCTCGGCCGGCGCACGTACGACATCTTCGCCGCCTACTGGCCGCACCAGGCCGGCGGGCCCGACGAGTCCATCGCGACGCTGTTCAACCGCGTCCCCAAGTACGTGGCGTCGCGCGGCAGACCCGACCTGTCGTGGGCGGGGTCCACTCTGCTCGGCCCGGACCTGGCGCAGGCCGTCCGGGAGGTCCGCGACCGGCACGAGCACGTGAAGGTCGTGGGGAGCCTCGACCTGCTGCAGACGCTCCTGCGCGAGCAGCTGTTCGACCGCCTGGACCTCTGGGTGCACCCGATCCTCCTCGGGACCGGGAAGACGGTGTTCGCGGGCGGCGCCGTCCCCACGAACCTGTCTCTCCTCGAGCCCCCGGTCGCCGGCCCGCGGGGGACCGTCCTCCTGCGCTACGGACGCGCCGAGGGCGTCCCCGGGACCGGGGACATGAGCGCCCCGGGCCGTGGCGTGGGCTGAGCCGCGCCTCCCGCGAGCACCGGCCGACGGCCGGGGCGGCCAGCCCGGTCCGGCGACGTGTCGATCCGGCGCCCGCCCGTTCGACGCACAGGTGACAGACCCCGACACGAGGAGGCGACGATGCGGTTCATGGTGATCCTGAAGGCGACGGCGGACAGCGAGGCCGGCGTGATGCCCGCCACCGAGGACTTCGACACGATGGGGAGGTTCATCGAGGAGCTGGTCGACGCGGGCGTGCTCCTCGCCGCGGAGGGCCTGCTGCCGAGCAGCGCGGGGGCGCGGATCTTCTTCGACGGCGACGAGACGACGGTGGTGGACGGGCCGTTCACCGAGACCAAGGAGCTCGTCGCGGGCTTCTGGCTGGTCGAGACGTCCTCGCTCGAGGAGTGCGTGGCGTGGTTCCGGCGGTGCCCGGTGACGCGGCCGGGCGACGGGGCGACGAACCTCGAGATCCGGCGGGTGGTCTCCGCCGAGGACTTCGGGGAGAGCTTCACGGCCGAGCAGCAGGAGGCCGTCGAGCGGCGCCGCGCCAAGGCCGCGGGCGTGGTCTGAGCGCAGGGACGCGAGGTGCAGCGGGTGCTCGGGCGGGGCGGCGCGGCCCGCCCGAGCACCGGCGTGCCCGGTCGCGCGCCGCCGGGAACGGGGTCCTCGGTCACCGACACCCCGCGCGCGGTCGAGGCCGTCTGGCGGATCGAGTCACCTCGGCTCGTCGCAGGGCTGACCCGGCTGGTCCGTGACGTCGGCGTCGCCGAGGAGCTCGCGCAGGACGCGCTCGTCGCCGCGCTCGAGCAGTGGCCGGCGGACGGCGTGCCGCGCAGCCCGGGCGCCTGGCTCATGACCACCGCGCGGCGCCGCGGGATCGACCGGATCCGCCGCGACGCGACGTTCCGGCGCAAGGTCGAGGAGGTCGGCCGGGGACTCGAGCAGTCCGCGCCCGACGTGGGCGAGGTCGTCGCGCAGGACGACGGCATCGGTGACGACCTGCTGCGGCTCGTCCTCGTCGCGTGCCACCCGGTGCTGTCCACGCAGGCGCGCGTCGCGCTGACCCTGCGGCTGCTCGGCGGCCTGACCACCGAGGAGATCGCGCGGGCGTTCCTGGTGCCGGAGCCGACCGTCGCGCAGCGGGTCGTCCGCGCCAAGCGGACCCTCGCGAAGGCCCGGGTGCCGTTCGAGGTGCCGCAGGGCGACGAGCTCGTGCGCCGGCTCTCCTCGGTGCTCGAGGTCGTCTACCTGATCTTCAACGAGGGTTACGCCGCCACCGCCGGGGACGACTGGATGCGCCCGGCGCTGTGCGGGGACGCGCTCCGGCTCGGCCGCGTCCTGGCCCGGCTGACCCCGCGCGAGCCCGAGGTGCACGGCCTCGTCGCGCTCCTGGAGATCCAGGCCTCCCGGGTGGCTGCGCGCACCGGGCCGGGCGGCGAACCGGTCCTGCTCGCGGACCAGAACCGGGCCCGCTGGGACCAGCTGCTGATCCGTCGCGGCCTGGCCGCGTGCGAGCGCGCCGAGTCCCTGGCCGGAGGGGCCCCCGGGCCGTACCTGCTGCAGGCGTCGATCGCGGCCTGCCACGCGCGGGCCCGCCGTTTCGAGGACACCGACTGGGAGCGGATCGCGGCGCTCTACGAGCAGCTCGCGGAGCGGACGCCGTCCCCCGTGGTCGAGCTCAACCGCGCGGTGGCGCTGTCCATGGCGTCCGGGCCGGCGGCCGGGCTCGCGCTGCTCGACCAGCTCGTCGCCTTCCCGGTGCTGCAGGGCTACCACCTGCTGCCGAGCGTGCGCGGCGACCTCCTCGCGCGGCTGGGCCGGCACACCGAGGCCCGCGCCGAGCTCGAGCGGGCCGCGTCGCTCACGCGCAACGTGCGCGAGCGGACGCTGCTGCTGGAGCGCGCCGCCGCGCTCTGACGGGCGGGCCGTGCACGGCGGCCCGGGCCGGGACGGGCGCGTGCGTCACGCCGTCAGCCCACCACCGGCGCGGGCTCACTGCCAGACGGTCGCCTGGACCTCCGGCTCGGCCGGCAGCTGCGGCGCCGCGGGCCCGGCGGCGGCCAGGTCGCGCACGTTCTTCTGCACGGCGACCACGGAGAACATGGCCATCGTGTACGCCAGGCCGTAGAAGCCCTTCTCGGAGAGCTCCAGCGCCGCGTTGCTCAGCCCCGTCGCCATGAGCACGAGCGAGACGACCACCATGCTCCACGACAGCCCGAGGAAGATCGAGGTCACGGGCACGCCCTCGGCACGGTCGCGCACGGACTTCTGCAGCGCGATCGCGGAGAACAGGCCGAGCAGGAGCAGCGTGCCGTAGAAGCCCTTCTCCGAGAGCTCCATCGTCGCGTTCCACAGCCCCACCCCGAACGCGGTGAGGGCGATGGCCAGCGCCACCCAGGACGCACCGACGAACGCGGCGGTCGGTCGGGCGGGGACGGGGTGCTGCGACATGGGACGCTCCGGAGGTCGGGCGGCCGGCATCGTGCCGGTCGCGCCCACGATGGTGATGGTCCGGGTGGACCGGCCGCAAGCACAGCTCCCCACATCCACCCGGTGAGCGACCCGTCCGGTGTCGCGTCGCACGCGCGCGCCCCGCCGGGAGGGGGTCGCCGGTCCCCTGCTCCGGGGTCGGCGCGCGCGACCGCAGGGCTCAGTCCTCGATGACGTCGAGCCCCTGCTCCCGCAGCCGTGCGAGGCCGTCGAGCATGCCCTGGAGGACCTCGGGCGCGTGCCCCTCCCAGTCCTCGAGCTCGGCGACCACACGCAGCGGGTGACGGGTCCGGTAGGACTGCGTGGGGTTGCCGGGGAACCGCTTGTCGGTGACGTTCGGGTCGTCCTCGAACGGGCCGAGCGGCTCGACGACGTACACGTGGCCGCGCCCGGCGTCCGCCGCGAGCGCCGTCGCGAGCTCGGCACCCCACACCGCGGTCTCGACCAGCGCGCTGAAGTAGATGTTCCGCGACACCCGGCCCTGCTGGTAGTTCGAGCCGTAACCGGGGACGAGCTCGGCACCGACCGCCACCGTGAACCGTGTGCCGTGGAAGAAGGGTCCGGTGACGTGGTCGCAGCGGTCGTAGGTGACCGGCGTCCGGGTGTCGGGCTGCTCGCTCATGGGTGTCCTCCCGGGTCGGGACCGCCGTCCGCTGGGTGTGGTCGGCGCGTCGACCGGGGCCGACGCCCCATCGTGCAACGGCGTCGGCGCGTGCGAGGAGCGGACCCACGACGAGCGTGCCGGCCCGAGCCGGCGGGTGCGGCTGGGAGGGTGGTGGCATGACCCACGACCCCGTCCGCGCGTCCCTGCACGACGAGCTCCGCTGGATCCGCGCGTCCCTGCTCGGCACGCTCGAGGGGCTGCCGGAGCACGACGTCCGCCGTCCCCTCACCGAGACCGGCACCAACCTGCTGGGGCTCGTCAAGCACCTCGCCCTCACGGAGGCCCGGTACCTCGGGGAGGTCGTCGGGCGCCCCTTCCCCGAGCCGCTGCCCCGGTGGGACGACTCCGCGGCGAACCGCGCGCACTTCTGGGCGACCGAGCACGAGACCCGCGCGGACGTCCTGGACCGCTACGCCCGGGCATGCCGGCACGCGGACGCGACGATCGACGCGCTGCCGCTCGACGCCCCCGGGCACGTGCCGTGGTGGCCGCGGCCCGACGTGCGCCTCGTCGACGTCGTGGTGCACGTGCTCGTCGAGACGAGCCGCCACACGGGCCACGCCGACATCCTCCGTGAGGGGCTCGACGGCGTCGTCGGCACCGGAGCGACCGCGGGCAGCCCGGTGGACGACGCGACCCGCGACGCCCGGGCACGTCACCGGGCGCAGGTCGAGGCCGCAGCGCGGGCTGCCGCCGGGACGGGCGTGACGAAGGACGTGCCGGCGGACACGGTCGTCGCCGGGGTGCCGGCGCGGGTGATCCGCGCGACCGGTTTCACCGCCTGACCGTCCGCCGGCGCCCGGTACGGTCCCGTGGTGACCACCGACGCGCCGTCCCCGGCCCAGCAGCTCCTGCGCGACTTCCTGCGGGAGGCGACGCCGCAGCAGCGCCACACGTTCGTCCGCGGCACGAACTACGACGACGGCGACGCGCTGATCCGGTTCGTGCTCGACGACCCGTCGACCGACCGCGCGACGGCCCTGGCCGCGTACTGGATGCTCGGCGCCGGCTTCCACACGCGATTCGCGACCGCGACCGACGCACACGACTACCAGCGCCGCACGTGGGAGCTGCTGCGCACGATCGAGGACCGGTACGCCGCGGGCTTCTACGCCGACCACGGCCTCGGCTTCGACCCCACCGACGACGACGGGGCGAGCTGGACCACCGAGTACGACGGCCTCGCCCCCGTCGCCCGGCCGGTGCCGGAGCTCATGCTGCGCCCCGCGGCGGGGACGCCCATGGTCGATGACGAGGACACCGAGGACGGGCTGCCGCTCGACGTCTACGAGCGGTACGCGGCGCTGGTCCTCGGCGACTGACGCACCCGCCGGTGACCGCGCCGGCAGGCCGGGGGCAGCGTCGGAGCCTGTGACCGCGTCAGTCCGGTGAGCGGCTCGCGACGCGACCGGCGTCGGGCGTATCTGGGCGCGTCCGGCGCCGTCCTCCGTGCGGACGAGTGCCCGACGGGCCGGCGGCGCCGCCGGTCGTCGCGTCCCGAGCGAGGAGGACAGCCATGCCGTACGAGGGCGACGGTCGCCTGCCGATCATCTACGTCCGAGGTTTCGCCGGGGGTGGCAGCGGCATCGACACCGCGGTCGACGACCCGTTCTACGGCTTCAACGAGGGGTCGGTGCAGGTCCGGGTCGACGGCGCCGACCGGCCCGCGTTCCACCAGTTCGAGAGCCCGCTGCTGCGGCTCATGACCGACCACGGGTACCGCCTGCTCGTGCACGGCAACCAGGAGGCGTACCTGCGCCAGCAGGCGCCGGGCGCGGTGCCGTCCGCGACGGTGTGGGTGCACCGCTTCTACGACGAGTTCGCCTCGACGCTGACGCACGACCCCGCGGGCTTCTCGCTCGAGCGTGCCGCGCAGAGCCTGCTCGACCTCGTGCTGCTCGTGCGCCGGACGACCGGCGCGCCGCGGGTGTTCCTCGTCGCGCACTCGATGGGCGGCCTGATCGTGCGCTCGCTGCTGCAACGGGTGGTGCCCGACGACGAGCGGTTCGGCGGCACGCTCGACGCGGCGACGGCGCTCGTCGACCGCGTGTTCACGTACGCGAGCCCGCACGGCGGCATCGAGTTCGTCGGCTTCGGGCTGCTCGAGAAGGTCCGCGACCTCACGGGCGTGCTCGGCGCCGACATCTTCGGGCCCGACCGGATGTTCGAGTACCTGACGCCGGCCCGCGTGCCGGGTGCCGCCGACCGGGACGAGTTCCGGCCGGCTGCGATCCCCGACGGCGGGTTCCCCGTCGACCGGCTGTTCTGCCTCGTCGGCACGAACTCGGCGGACTACACGACGGCGCTCGGTCTCTCGACGCGCGCCGTCGGGCCGCGCAGCGACGGGCTCGTGCAGGTCGACAACGCGTTCGTCGAGGGTGCGCCGCGCTCGCTCGTGCACCGCAGCCACAGCGGCCGGTACGGGATCGTGAACTCCGAGGAGGGCTACCAGAACCTGCGCCGGTTCCTGTTCGGCGACCTCGCCGTGACCGCGCGCCTCGTGGGGCTCCGGCTGCCCGGCAACGACACCGACGACACGTCGTGGCAGCTCGAGACGGCGCTGTCGATCCGCGGGCTCCCCGTGGTGCTGCACCAGCAGACCGCCGCGCACCTGTGCCCGGTCCAGATCGAGCGGCGCACGGCGCGCGACGGTGTCGACACCCCCGTCCCGCTCGTCACGACGTTCCTGTCGAGCGGCGCGACCCGACCGACCGACGAGCGCACCGGGGACGTGGTGACGGCGATGCGGCACGTCCTGCGGCTGCGGCTCGTGTCGCTGCGCGAGCGCGACGGGCTGCTCTCGTTCCTCGACCACCTCGAGCAGGCGGCCGACTGGTCGGACACGCTCGTCGTCGACATCGGCCCCGACACCGGCGGGCGGTACGGGACGTGGGCGACCTGGAGCTCGCAGATCCCCGGCGCGCTGCGTGACTGGGACCCGACGGCCACCGACCCGCTCACCGACCTCGACGAGCGGCCCGCGAGCTGGCGGGTGCGCGTGCCGGTCCCCGAGGGCTCGCGCGAGCTGCTCGGGCCGGACGCGGCGGTCGAGATCGTCGTCGCCCCGCGGTCGACGCTGGACCGGGCGGCGGTGGTTGCGGCGGTCGGTGCGTCCGTGGGGTGACGGAGGGCCTGGTCCCGGTCAGCCACCTGTCACCGGCACCCCGCCGGCGACCCCGGCGGCCTCGCGCGCGAGCTCCGCGCGGCGGCGCAGCCGGTGCCGGCGCTCGACGTCCGTCGCCGGGCCCGCGAGCGCGTCGTCGAGCGCCCGGACGGCGTCGGTGTGCCGGCCGTCGCGCGCGAGGAGCTCGGCCCGCACGGCGTCCCGGCGCGGCCCGGCGGCCACGTCGTCGAGCAGCGCGAGCCCCGCGGCGGCGCCCCGGGCCTGCGCCGTCGCGACGGCCCGCGCGAGCGCCGCCGCGTCGCTCGGGTCCACGGACAGCAGCAGGTCGTAGAGCCGGACGATCTCCGGCCAGTCCGTCTCGGCCCACCGCGGGGCCCGCGCGTGCACCGCGGCGACGGCGGCCTGGAGCTGGTAGACGTCGGCCTGCCCGCGCGTCCGGCGCAGCGACGCGCCGAGCAGCGCGGTCCCCCGGGTGATCATCGCCGCGTCCCACAGCCCGCGGTCCTGCGCCTCGAGCGGCACCACGTCACCGGCGCCGTCGAGCCGGGCCGGTCGCCGCGCCTCGGTGAGCAGCAGCAGCGCGAGCACGCCCGCGGGCATCGGCTCGCCGGGCAGGAGCCCGTGCAGCAGCTCGGCGAGCCGCAGCGCCTCGGCGCACGCGTCCACGTCGTAGGCCGCAGGCCCGTCGACCGGTGCGTGACCCGCGGTGTAGAGCGCGTGGACGACCGCGCAGACCGCGGGCAGCCGGTCCGGGAGCTCGTGCGCGGCGGGCACGCGGTACGGGATGCCGGCGGTGGCGATCTTCTGCCGCGCACGCGTGAGGCGCTTGCTCGTGGCCGCCTCGGTGCTCAGCGTGACCGCCGCGACCTGCGCCGGCGACAGCCCGCACAGGGTCCGCAGCGCGAGGGCCACGCGCGCGTCCGGTGCGAGCGTCGGGTGGCAGCACGTGAACACGAGGCGCAGGAGGTCGTCGCGCACGACGTCGTCGGGCGGCACGTCGGGCCGCTCGAGCTCGACGAGCAGCGCCGCGTCCCGCTCCTTGAGGGGGCGGACGCGCTCGCGCCGCAGCACGTCGACGGCCTTGCGCCGGGCGGTCACGGTCAGCCACGCGCGCGGCTCGGGCGGGACCCCCGTCACCGGCCACGCGCCGAGCGCCGCGACGACGGCCTCCTGCACGGCGTCCTCGGCGAGCCGCACGTCGCCGACGGTCCGGACGAGGGTCGCCAGGATGCGCGCCCCCTCCGCCCGGACCGTCCGCGCGAGCGCGTCGTGCTCGGTCGGCACCGGTCTCACCGGGCGGCGATCACCGGGCGGACCTCGACGGCGCCGTTGCGGGCCGCGGGGATCTCCGCAGCGATCGCCACGGCCTCGTCGAGGTCGGCCGCCTCGATCAGGTAGTACCCGGTCAGCGCCTCCTTGGTCTCGGCGTACGGGCCGTCGGTCGTGACGACGTGCCCGCCGCGCGCACCCTCGACGCGCACGACGGTCGCGGTGCTCGTCGGGTGCAGGACCACGCTCGACCGGATCGCGCCCGCGTGCTCGACGGCGAACTCCCGGTACTCGGCGAGCTCGTCGGCCTGCTCGGGCGCCCACCAGTCGACGTCCGGGGTGTAGGTCAGTGCCAGGTAGTGCGGCATCGGTCTCTCCTCCGCTCGGGTCGGGACCACGGTGGCCCTCACCTCAGGAACGAACGGGGCATGCCGGGAAGGACACCCGCTCACGCGCGCGACGCGGCCTCGATCGTGTCGAGGTCGCGCACGGCGAAGCGGTGGTGCTCCCACTCCTCCTCCAGGATCGTGTGCAGGCACGAGAGGGTCGTCTCCGGGTGCTCGGGCGACCACGGGTTCGCGCGCGCGACGGCGAGGTCGTCCGCGGTGACGCCTCCGAGGTGGTCGCGCACCATCGCGACGCGGTCCGCGCGTGCCTCGAGCACCTCGGCGTAGGTCGGGTTCGCGGTCGTGAACACCGTCGGGTCGATGCCCGCCGACGCGGCCCCCGCGTCCGCCTGACCCAGCGGGTGGAACGGCTGCTCGACCCCGAGCACCGCCCGGCGCAGCCACACGTCCGTCGCGAGGACCAGGTGGCGCAGCGTCTGCGCGAACGACCACTCGCCGTCGACCTGCACGTCCGTCGTCCCGTCCGGCATCCCGGCGACGCGCGCGAGGGTCGCGTCCCACGCGCGCTCGAGCACCGCCCAGGCCGCCCGGAGGCCGTCGGGGTCCTGCGCGTACCGCTGGCTGCGGCCCGGGAAGCGGCGGTCGAGCTCCGCCTCGACGAACGGCGTCACGTCGACCCCGTTGACGAGCAGGCCACCGTCGCCGCCGGCCAGCCAGGGGGCGTCGATGTCGAGGCCCCGCACCTCGACACCGCGCATGACGACACCGGTGAGGTCGGACTCGACGAACCGGGCGCCGCGCAGGTCCGCGCCCACGAACCTCGTGCCGCTCAGGTCGCCGGACCGGGTCGTGTCCGCCACGTCGCCTCCTCGCTCGGGGAGCTCCGGTCTACCGCCGACCGCCCACACCGGCAAGGACCCGCCGGCCCTCGTCGTGGAGACGGCGCGCGACACCGGGCACGCAACGGCCCGGGGCGTGGTGCGATCGACCCATGCGTCCCGACCCGACCGCCCCCGGCAGCCCGACGACGCGCCTCGTGGAGAGCACCGGCGCCCCCGGCCGGACCGTCGCGCTGACCTTCGACGACGGCCCGCACCCCGTGAGCACCCCGGCGCTGCTCGACGTGCTGGCGCGGCACGGCGTCCGCGCGGTGTTCTGCCTGTGGGGCGACCACGTCCGTGAGCACCCCGAGCTGGTCCGCCGGATCGTCTCCGAGGGGCACGTGCTGGGCAACCACTCGGCGCACCACGACGACCTGAGCGCGTGGGACCCCGACCGGGTGCGCGCCGACCTGCTCGAGACCGCCGCGGCGATCGAGAGCGCCGCACCGGGGACGCCCGTGCCGTACTTCCGCGCACCGTTCGGCGCGTGGGGTGCCACACCCGGCGTGGCCGTCGGGCTCGGGATGCAGCCGCTGGGCTGGAGCCTCGCGGTCGGCGACTGGGACCCGCCGCCGCCCGCCGACGAGCTCCTGCGCCGCCTCGAGGACGGTGTGACGCCGGGCGGGGTCGTGCTGCTGCACGACGGCGGTGGGGACCGCAGCGCGACCGTCGAGGCGGTCGACCGGCTGGTCCCCCGGCTGCTCGCCCGCGGGTGGTCCTCCGGGCTCCCGGCGCTCCGGGGATGACGTCGGCTCACCCGATCCGGGCAAAATGGGCCAAGTGGTCGACATGTGCCCGGTCAGCCAGCGCGCACCGGCGCCCGTCGCTAGGGTCCTGCACGCCGCCGGAGTCCCCCGGCGGCGTGTCGAACAAGGGACGATCATGAAGATCTCGGTCAAGACCAAGGTTGCTGCCGCGCTGGTCACCGCGGGCGTGGCGGCCACGACGATCCTGAGCGCCACCTCCAGCGCCGCCTCGTCCGCCCCGCTGAGCCTGTACGAGCACAAGGGCTTCGGCGGCGTGCACGTCAGCCTCTACAGCAGCGACAGCAACCTCTGGTGGAACAAGGGCTTCGGCGACACCGCGAGCTCCGTGAAGAACCACAGCACCGTCGCGTGGGTCCTCTACGACGACACGGGCTACAGCGACCGCCGCTTCTGCATCCTCCCGGGGCAGACGATCTCCAACCTCGGCGCCGACGCGTGGAAGTTCAACGACAAGATCTCCTCGGTCAAGGAGCTCGGCACGGCCAGCTGCGCGGGCTACCCGACCTTCTGACCGGCCGCCTCACCCCGGGGCCCGGTGCCCGCTCCGACGGAGGAGCGCGCGCCGGGCACCGGGCACCGGCCCGCCCCGTCGGTCCGCTCGCCGGGTCCGCCCGGTCGGTGCGGCTCGGCCGGTGCCCCCGGCCGGCGCCGCCCGGCCGGTGCGCTCAGTCGGTCGGCTCGACCGCCGCCGGGTCCTCCTCGAGCTCGCCAGGCACCGGCGCCCCGGCGTCCTCGGTGGACCCGGCGTCCTCGGTGGACCCGGCGCCGACGTCCAGCGCGTCGCCCGAGCCCTCCGCCTCCGCACCGCCCGCCAGCACCTCCGGGGTGACCTCCTGCTCGAGGGTCGGGTACCCGTAGCCGCCGTCCTGCGCCCCGGCGTCCGGCTCCTGCGGTGCGTCGCTCATGGTCGTCCTCCCTGCCGTGCCCGGGCCGTCGCGGACCAGGTCCATCCCATCGTCGGCGCCCGTGCAGCGCTGTGCATCCGGACGGCCCCGGCTCGCCGCCCGGGCGCACGACGAACCACCGACAGAGGCCGCGAGCGTCTCGTGACCCCGCGGGTCGGAGCGCCCGCGGGCCGGAGCACCGTAGGCCGGAGCGCCCGCCGCCCGAAAGCGCCGTCGCGGTGCCGCGACGTCCCCGACGCCGGCGTCCGGCGATACCGTCGAACGGGTGACCGCGTCGACCGAAGGAGGTCGCCATGGCGAGCGTCGAGGACTTCCTCAGCTCCTACCCCGAGTACGCGGCGGACGACGGGACGGACACCTCGACCGGCGACATCCGGCTCGACGTGACCCTGCTCGGCATCACCGCCGCACAGGTCAGGTTCACGCACCTCGGCACCGACTACAGCGTGGACCGCGCGGACGTCGTGTCGATCGAGCCGGCGGGCGAGCGCCCCGCGGACCGGCGGGTCGTGCTCACGCTCACCCGCGACGCCGCGCTCGCGGCCGTGCACGCGGTCGCCGCGGAGTCGCTCACCGGCTCGGTGCCCTTCGGGATGCGCAAGCCACTCCGGCCGCGCGCCGTCGTGGTGTCGGACCAGGAGCTCGCGTGGCGCGTGTCCTCGGGGTACACGAGCCGCTACCCGTCGCTGGAGACCTACCTGAGCGCGTTCGCGACGTACACGCGCTGCGACTCGCACTCGGCCGGGATCCTGGACGACACCCTCGGCGACGACGAGCGCGAGGACTACTGACGGCGGTGTCCGCGCACCCGATCGCGGTGATCGCCGCGCAGCCCGGCGACGTCCACGCGCACGGGGTGCAGGCCGCGCTCGAGTCGCTGGGCGCCGAGGCGCTCCTCCTCGACGTCGCGCAGCTCACGACGCAGTTCCACCTGTCCAGCGCGTTCGCCGCGTCGGGCTGCCGGCTCGAGCTCACGGACCCGGACGGCGAGCGGATCGTCGCGCTCGACGACATCGTCGGCCTGTGGTGGCGCCGGCCCTACGGCTACGCCGGGAACCCGCGCGCCGAGGAGCCCGGCACCGTGCTCGAGGACGCGGTGCGCGCGGAACGGCGGGCGGCCCTGATCGGCTCGCTCGACGCGCTGGTCGGGAATGCGTTCAACGACCTCGCCGCGAGCCGCCGGGCGGCCCGCAAGCCGCGGCAGCTCGTCCGGGCGATGGACCTCGGGCTGACGGTTCCCCGGACCGTCGTCACGAACGACCCGCGCACCGTCCGGGAGTTCCACCGCAGCACCGGCGGACGCACCGTCTGCAAGATGTTCCACGGCTCACCGCTGGGCCTGTACGGGACCCGGCGGCTCGACCAGGCGGACCTGGACCACCTCGACGAGCTCGTCGGCTGCCCCGCGATCTTCCAGGAGCACGTCGACGGCCTGTTCGACGTGCGCGCGGTCGTCGTCGGCGACCGGCTCTTCGCGGCGCGGATCGACTTCGACCGGCGCGACGACGTCGTCGACTCACGGTTCGTCGACACGCGGGTCACGCCGCACGTCCTCCCCGAGCCGGTCGCGGGTGCGCTGATCCGGCTCGTGCGCGAGGCGGGTCTCGTCTACAGCGCGATCGACCTGCGCTGCACCGACGGGGGTGGGTACGTCTTCTTCGAGTCGAACCCCGAGGGCCAGTACCTGTGGATCGAGATCGAGGCCGGGCTCCCGATCAGCCGCGCGATCGCGGACCGCCTGCTGGCCGGCGCAGCGGACCGACGCCCTCACCCGCCGCCCGGCACCACGAGGCCCGACTCGTAGGCGAGCACCACGAGCTGCCCCCGGTCGCGCGCGTGCAGCTTCGTCATGGCCCGGTTGACGTGGGTCTTCGCGGTCAGCGGGCTGATGACCATGCGGGCCGCGACCTCGTCGTTCGACAGCCCGTGCGCGACGAGCGCGACGGCCTCCCGTTCCCGGTCGGTGAGCGAGGTCAGCGCCGCCGTCCCCGCGGAGGCCCGACCGGGCGCCGGCCCGCGCACGTACCGGTCGATGAGCCGGCGCGTGATCGCCGGGGCCAGCAGCGCGTCGCCGCGCGCCGCGACCCGCACCGCGTGCAGCAGGTCCTCGGGGACGACGTCCTTGACCAGGAACCCGGCGGCCCCGGCGCGCAGCGCGTCGAGCACGTACTCGTCGAAGCCGTAGCTCGTGAGGATGACGACGTGCACGCCCGCGAGCGCCGGGTCGGCCGCGATGCGCCGGGTCGCCTCGATCCCGTCGACCCCCGGCATCTGCACGTCGACGAGCGCGACGTCCGGGAGGTGCTCGCGGGCGAGCGCGACCGCCTGCGCGCCGTCGCCCGCCTCGGCGACGACCTCGAGGTCGTCCTCCAGGTCGAGGAGCGCGCGGAACGCGCTGCGCAGGAGCGGCTGGTCGTCGACGAGCAGGACCCGGATCACGGCGCGGTGCTCACGGTCACGGCGCCGTGTCCACGGGCAGCTCGACCCGCACCCGGAAGCCGCCCTCGGTGCGCGGCAGCGCGCGCAGCCGGCCACCGAGCGCGCCGACCCGCTCCTGCATCCCGAGCAGCCCGACGCCGGGCACCGGAGCCGCACCGGGTCGCGCGCCGCCGTCGTCGTCGACCTGGATCGCGACCCGGTCGGGGTGGAGCTCGAGCAGCACCGTCGCCGTCGTCGCGCCCGCGTGCCGGGCGACGTTCGTGAGCGACTCCTGGACGACCCGGTAGGCGGTCCGGCCGACCGCCGCGGGGACGTGGCGACCGTCGCCGTCGATCGTCAGGGTCGCGTCGAGCCCGATGCCGCGGGCCCGGTCGACGAGCTCGGCGACGTGGTCGAGGCCGCGCGGCGGGGCGGTGTCGTCGTCCCGCAGCGCCGCGAGGGTCGCGCGGAGCTCGCGGGACGCCTCGCGGCCGGCCTGCTGGATCGCGAGGAGCGCGTCGGGGACGTCCTCGCCGCGGCGCCGGGCGACGTGCACCGCGACGTCGGCCTGTACCGTGACGATCGCGATCTGGTGCGTGAGCGAGTCGTGCAGCTCGCGGGCGATGCGGACCCGCTCCTCGTCGGCCCGGCGCCGTGCGGCCTCCTCGCGGGTGCGCTCGGCCTCGTCGGCGCGCTGCTCGGCCTGGCGCAGCGCCTCCCCCGCGGCGGCGGCCGCGACGAGCCACGCGAGCTCGAGCGCGTCCCGCCCCTGCGCGAGAGCCGCACCGGCGTCGCTCCCGGACAGGACCCCGGTGAGCGGCAGCGCCACGAGCATCCCGACGCTCGCGGCGAGCGTCGCGGCACGGTGCCCGGCGCGCACGGCGGCGTAGACCGCGAACAGGAACGCGACGGCGGGCACGTCGTAGCCGGCGGCCTGGTACCCCACGGCGCACAGCCCGGTGACCACGAGCACCGCGACGGGGGCGCGCCGGCCGCCCGCGAGCGCGAGCCCGCCCGCGGCGAGCAGCCCGGCACCGAGCACGCCGGGGCCGCCGCCCGGGTGCTCGCCCGACAGCCCCGTGACGACGAGCGCCGCGGCCACGCCGACCGCGACGAGCGCGTCCCGGGCATGCGGCGGGACGCCGAACCGTCCTGCGCTCATGCGGGCACCGTAGCCCCGCGCGCACGCCGGGCGGGACCCTCCCGGGGAGGACTGCCGGCTGCTGCGGACGCGGTAGCCGGGCGGGTCCCTGCTGCGCCCGCGGCAGGAGCGCACGGCGACCGCGGCAGCCCGGAACGTCCACGGCGGGACGACGACGGCGCAGGCGCGCCGGGCGGACGCTGGCGTCGACCCCGGACCCGGGGTGCACGGAGCGCACGGAGCGCACGGAGGAGAGCGACATGAGCACACGCACACGCACACGCCGGACGGCGGCCCGACGCGTCCTCACCAGGACCACCGCGTCGGCCACGGCAGTCCTCACCGGGTGGGCGCTCGCGGCACCCGCCTCGGCGCACGCCCTGACCGCCTCGACGCCCGTGTACGGCATGACCTCGGGGCGCCTGGCGTCGTCGAGCGTGGCGGTCCTCGCGCTGGTCGCCGCGGTCGTCGGCGGCCTCGCGCTCGCCCGGGCCCGGAGGGGCGGCGCCGCGGGCTCGGCCCCGGGCGGGCGGGGCGGCGTCGTCGCGGTCGTGCTCGGGGTGCTCGGGGCGGGCGCGGGTGCGGTCCTCGCGGCCACGGCCGACGGCGGGCTGGGCTCGGGCAGCGGGATCGGCGGCGCGGTCGTCGCCGTGGTGCTCGGGCTGGTCGCCGTGGCGCTCGGCGGGCTCGCGGCGGGGGGCCCCCCAGCGCGCGCCGCACGCGTGTGACGCCGCCGCCCGTCATCGGGGCGGCCCGCGGTTCACCGACCCCAGGAACCACCCGCGATCCCGCTTGACGAACGCCCGGTCGAAACGATTCGATGGAGGCGAGCGACCGGCACGACCGACCACCGCGACCCCACCAGCCCCATCTCGCGGAGGACCTGCCGTGCCCCGATCCCTGACGTCCGGAAGCCCCTGGCGCGTCATCTGCCTGTTCACCGTGCCGCTGTTCCTCGGCAACGTCGTCCAGCAGCTCTACCAGGTGACCGACGCGATCGTCGTCGGGCGGGTGCTCGGCGTCGAGGCCCTCGCCGCGGTCGGCGCCACGGGCAGCTTCCTGTTCCTGCTGCTGGGCTTCGCGTGGGGCATGACGACGGGCTTCGCGATCCCGACGGCGCAGGCGTTCGGCGCGGGCGACGCGCGGGCGGTGCGCCGGTCGGTCGCCGCGGGCACGATCCTCAGCGCAGCCGTGAGCGTGCTCGTCACCGCCGGCGCGCCGCTCCTCGCCGAGCCCGCGCTGCGCCTGCTGCGCACGCCGCCCGAGCTGCTGCCGCAGGCCACGACGTTCGCCGTGGTCACGTTCCTGGGCGGCTCGGCGATCATGTTCTTCAACTACCTCTCGGCGGTGCTGCGCGCGATCGGCGACTCGCGGACACCGCTGATCTACCTCGTCGCGAGCTGCGTGCTCAACATCGCGCTCGTCCTGGGGGCCGTGCCGGGGCTCGGGCTGGGCGTCGGGGGTGCGGCGCTCGCGACCGTGCTGTCGCAGGGCGTGTCCGTGGCGCTGTGCCTCGCGCACGTGCGGCGGAGGGTGCCCGCGCTGCACGTGCGGCGCGAGGACTGGCGCGTCACGCGGGACGAGCTGCGCCACCAGCTCCGGCTCGGGCTGCCCATGGGGTTCCAGGCGTCGATCATCGCGATCGGCATCCTCGCGGTGCAGGTCCGGCTCAACGAGCTGGGCGCCGACGCCGTCGCCGCGTACACGACGGCCTCGCGCGTCGACCAGTTCGCGATGGCGCTGCTCGGCTCCGCGGGGCTCGCGGTGTCGATGTTCGCGGCGCAGAACCTCGGCGCCGGGCGCGCGGACCGCATCCGCACCGGCGTCGTGCAGGCGCTGTGGCTCACGGTCGGCGGCTCCGCGGTCCTCGGCGCCGGGATCGCGCTGGGCGGGGCGACGCTCGTGCGCGTCTTCGTCGGCCCCGGCGAAGAGGCCGTCGTGTCGATGGCCACGTACTTCCTGCACGTCAACGGCGCGCTCTACGGGATCCTCGGCGCGCTGTTCGTGCTGCGCGGCGCCCTGCAAGGGCTCGGCCACACGTGGGTCCCGACCCTCACCGGGGTGCTCGAGCTGGTCTGCCGGGTCGGCGCGGCCGTCGTGCTCGGGGCGTCCTGGGGCTACGAGGGCGTCGTGTGGGGCAACCCGCTCGCGTGGCTCGCGGCCCTCGCGCTCCTCGTGCCGGCGTACGTGCACGCGCACCGGACGCTCCCGGAGCAGGTCGCCGCGCGGACCCGGGGACGGCGCGACCCCGTCGTGCTCGGCGAGCTCGCGTCGGGCGGCGACGTGCTCGACGCGGTCGCGACCGACGGCGACCCGGACGGGCGCACGGATGCCGGCACGGACGCAGGGGCGGGCTCGGGAACGCGCGCGCCTGCCCGCCTGACGTTCGGGTGAGGTTCGTCGCGCCCCTTGCCTGTCCACATTGAGAACGATAGATTCCTATCGTTCTTCGATAGGTCGACGGGAAGGTGCCTCACATGGGACGCATGGCCGTTCTCGCGCTCCGGGTGGTGATCGTGCTGATGTTCGCGGCGATGCTCGCGCTCCAGGCGGCGATGCTCCCGCTCCTCGCGGTCGACCCGGACGGCGAGGTCGGCGAGCTCACGCACCTGCGCTGGCCGATCGTCGTGATCTGCTTCCTGGCCGTCGCCGCGGTCGAGGTCGCGCTCGTGTGCCTCTGGCGGCTGCTCACGATGGTGCGGCGCGACACCGTGTTCAGCACCGCGGCCTTCCGGTACGTCGACGTCGTGATCGGCGCCGCGGTGGCGGGCTCCGTGCTGGCCCTCGCGCTCGGCACCGTCCTGGCGCCCGGCGAGGCCGTGGCGCCCGGCGTCGTCCTCCTCATCGGCGTCGGGGCGATCGGCGGGATCGGGATCGCGCTGCTCGTGCTCGTCATGCGGGCGCTGCTCGCCAAGGCGGTCGCGCTCGACTCGACCGCGACGACGCTGCGCGCCGAGCTCGACGAGGTGATCTGATGCCCATCGTCGTCGACATCGACGTCATGCTCGCGCGCCGGAAGATGTCGGTCGGCGAGCTCGCGGAGCGCGTCGGCATCACGCCGGCGAACCTCGCGGTCCTGAAGAACGGCCGCGCCAAGGCCGTCCGGTTCACGACGCTCGAGGCCCTGTGCGAGGCGCTCGACTGCCAGCCCGGCGACCTCCTGCGCCAGGAGCCGGCGCGTGACGGTGACCCGGCGCGCGTCGGCGGCGAGGCGTAGCGCACGTCCGGCCGGTCGCCGGCCCGAGGGAGGTGCGGGCCGCGGGCCCGCCACACACCGCGCCGAGACGGGGGGTGCAATTCCGGCCCGGAGTGCCTACGCTGCAATCGAAGCGCTTCGACACGGACCGATCCGCCGCGGCCCGCGTCGCACCGCGCCCCGGGGCAACGAGGCCCCCCGCGTAGAAGGGCAACCCGTGAGACGACCCGCCTGGACGAGCCTGACCGCTCTGGCCGCCGCACTCGCACTGACCACCACCGTCGTCGCTCCCGCGAGCGCCGGCACAGCACCGCAGGCGGGCCCGCGCCCCGCCGCCGTCGACCCCGCGTCCGAGGTCGTCGCCGAGATGCAGCCGGGCTGGAACCTCGGCAACACGCTCGACGCCGTCGGGGCCGACGAGACGGCGTGGGGCAACCCGCGCGTGACCGAGGACCTCCTCCGCGCGGTCGAGGACGCCGGGTTCCAGAGCGTCCGCATCCCCGTGACGCTCGGCCAGCACTCCGGCCCCGCGCCGACCTTCACGATCGACCCGGCCGTGCTCGACCGCGTCGAGGAGGTCGTCGACTGGGCGCTCGACGCCGACCTCACCGTGCTGCTCGACCTGCACCACGACTCGTGGATGTGGACGAACCAGATGCCGACCCGGCACGACGAGGTCCTCGCGCAGTTCACCGCGACGTGGGAGCAGCTCGCCGAGCGGTTCCGCGACCACCCCCGCACGCTGCTGTTCGAGAGCATCAACGAGCCGCAGTTCGCCGGGGCGTCGGGCGACGAGCAGAGCTACGCGCTGCTGCACGAGCTCAACGTGGCGTTCCACGACGTCGTGCGCTCGTCGGGCGGCCGCAACGCCGACCGCGTGCTCGTGCTGCCGACGCTGCACACCAACGCGGACCAGGGTCGCCTGGACGCGCTCGTCGCGACGTTCGAGGAGCTCGACGACCCGAACCTCGCGGCGACGTTCCACTACTACGGGTACTGGCCGTTCAGCGTGAACGTCGCGGGCGGCACGCGGTTCGACGCCGCGGCGCAGACGGACCTGACCGGGACGTTCACGCGCGTGCGCGAGACGTTCGTCGCGCGCGGCATCCCCGTGATCCTCGGCGAGTACGGGCTGCTCGGCTTCGACCGCCACACGGGCACGATCGAGCAGGGCGAGAAGCTCAAGTTCTTCGAGGCCCTCGGCCACCAGGCGCGCACGACCGGCGTCACCACGATGCTCTGGGACAACGGCCAGCACCTGAGCCGCACGGCGTTCACGTGGAGCGACCCGGCGCTGTACGCGCAGCTCCGGTCGAGCTGGACGCGCCGCTCCGGCACCGCGTCGACCGACCAGGTGTTCGTCCGCCCCGGCGCCGTCGCCGCGCAGACGGTCACGCTGAACCCCCACGGCCAGACCTTCACGGGCCTCTACCTCGACGGCAAGAAGCTCAAGGCCGGCAAGGACTTCACGCTCGCGGGCGACGCGCTGACGCTGCCGGCGGCGCTGCTGACCCGGCTCGTCGGCTCCGGCGAGCACGGCACGCGCGCGGTGCTCGAGGTCCGGTTCTCGAAGGGCGTCCCGTGGCGGCTCGAGGTCGTCAGCGCCGAGACCCCGGTGCTCTCCGGTGCGACCGGGACCACGGACGCGTTCGCGGTGCCGACCGCGTTCCGGGGTGACCGCCTGGCCACGATGGAGGCGCGCTACCTCGACGGGTCCAACGCCGGACCGCACAGCTGGACGTCCTTCAAGGAGTACGACGTGACGTTCGCGCCCGACACCGCGGCGGGCTCGATCGTGCTGCGGCCGGCGTTCTTCGCCGAGGTGACGGACGGCGCCCCCGTCGAGCTGACGTTCCACTTCTGGAGCGGCGAGACGGTCGCGTACACGGTCGTCCGGAACGGCACGACGGTCACCGGCACGGTCGGCTGACGCCGGGCCGTCCGCCGGCCCGGTCTACGGACGGCCGCAGCGCACGCGACGGCGCGCACGGCACGGGGCACTGTCCCGCGCGGTGCGCGCCGTCGTCGGTTCCGCCGCGAACCGCACCGGTCGGCGGGCTCGGAGCCGCGCACCGCCGGCGGCCCACGCGAGCCGGCAGCCGGTATCTCGGCCCGCGCCCGGGTCTCCCCTCGCCGAAGGGTGGAGACGACTCCCGGCGAGGAAGGCCATGTCCGAGCACGGCACGACGACGCGGAGCACCCCGGCCGAGGGTGGCCGGCGCGGCGCGGGCCACCGCGGCGCCCCGGCGGACGCGGTCGACCCGCGCCCGTCGCCCGCGCACCGGGTCCGTGCCGCGCTGGGCAGGGCCGACCGCGACCGGCCGGGCGCGCCCGACGACTGCCCCTCGGCGGGCGTCCCGTACGTGCTGCCCGCCGACCCGGACGCCTCCGCGCCCACGAGCCGCAGGACGCTGGTCGTGGCGCTCGTCGTCGGGACGGTCCTCACGCTCGCTGCCCTCGTGCTCCTGCCGCAGGTCCTCTACCCGCCGCTGACCGCAGCGGAGCTGGCCGAGGCCCACGTCACCGGCAAGGACCGGATCGCGGCCGAGACCGCCCGGCTCACCGTGCAGAGCGCCGCGCGGGCGCCGATCGCCCAAGCGCTCGCCGCCGTCATCGCGCTGTCCGGAGCCGCCCTGGCCTGGCGTCAGTTCGCCGCCCAGCGGCACGACCGGACGGTCGACGAGCGCGCCGCTCGCTTCGCCGACGCGATGGAGCGCCTGCGTGACGGGCACCTCGAGACCCGCGTCGGCGCGCTCCACCTGCTCGACCGCCTCGCGGACAGCGCGACCCACAGCGTCGTGTGCGCACGCGTCCTCGAGACCGTGGTGCGCGAGCTGTGCGTCGTCCAGCGAGGCGACGCCGTGGACCTCCCCCTCGACGCCCAGACCGCGCTGACCCTCCTGGTGAGCCGACCGGCGTCGGCGTACGGCGTCGAGCTCTTCCGGCTCGGTGGCCTCGACCTGAGCCGCGCGGACCTCCGGGGCGCCCACCTCGAAGGGGCGTACCTGGGCCGCACGCACCTCGACCGCGCGGCGCTCGACGGCGCTCGGCTCGACGGGGCCGACCTCACCCGCACCGTCCTGGTCGACGCGACGCTGAGCTGCGCGGTGCTCGACGGCGCGCGGCTCGACCGCACCGACCTCGAGAAGGCCGACCTCACGGGGGTCCACCCGCGCGGGATCACGTACCGCGAGGTCGCGTGGCCGAGGGAGTATCCGGGCGCGCACGAGGCCGAGAGGCTGGGGACCCCGATCGACGTCGAGGAGGACCTCACCCCGGCGAGCGCGGCTCCGGGGATGAGCGGGGCGGCCGGGTTCGTCGGGCGCGACGACCTGGTGCAGCGGGTCCTGCGGGCCGGCGACGCGCGGCCGCTCGCGGAGCTGCACGGCGAGCTGGGGTCGGGCCGCACGAGCGTCCTGCGCCAGATCGCCGCCACGTGCCGGCGGCCGACGTACCTCGTCGACCTGGAGCGGTACGACCCGGGTCACACCGGCGAGGCGACCACGACGTCCGTCGGCGGGGCGCACGCGAGCTACGCGCTGTGGGTCGAGCTGCTCTCGGACGTCGCCCGCGCCCTGCTGGTCGACGGGGACCTCAGCGAGATCGAACGTGCGGCGGCGGAGGCGCGCGAGCACCTGCTGACCGAGGGTGAGGCCGACCTGGCGGCCAGCATGAAGCGGCTCCGCAGGCCGGTCGAGCCGGACGAGCAGGTGCGGGCGGTCGGCAGGGCGGCCGAGCACGTGGCGGCGAGGTTCGCCGAGTGCTGGCGGCGCCGCGCGGACGGTCCCGACGGTCCACCGCTCCTCCTCCTGGACGACGTCGACAAGGTGCTCGACGAGCCCATCGGGACCTGGCTCACCGAGCTGCTGCACCAGCTCGCGGCGACGGGTGGCGCGGGCGGTGCGGGTGCTGCGGGTGACGGCCGGCTGGTCGCCGTCCTCGGCCTCACCGCGCCGCCCGGTGCCGGGGGTGCGCCGGACCGGGCCGTGCGCAGGCTCGGCGCCGACCAGGCCTCCGTGCACGTGCTGTCCGACCTCGACGAGCCGGCGATGCGGGCGTTCGTCCGCCGGTTCCGGGCCGAGCGGTCCCCCGACGGCCGCGGGGCGTCGCTCGACCAGCTGACGGCCGCTCGCCTGCTCGCGCTGACCCACGGGCACCCTGCGACGCTGCGGCTCGTCGCCGAGATCCTGTGGGGACCGGCGGCTCCCGAGCCCGGAAGCCTCGACGCCGTGCTGCTCGGCCTCCCGCGCCCGGGCCCGCAGCAGTTCGCCCTCCTCGTCACGGAGCTGCTCGAACGCTCGGGCCGCAAGGACCTGCTCCGCGCCGTGCAGGCGGCTGCCGTCCCGCGCGTCGTCACGGCCGACCTCCTGCGCGCGCTCCTCGCGTCGGGGGGCCACCGGGGTGGCGTCCCGCGGCTCTTCGACCAGCTCGCCACCCTGTCGTTCGTCGACACCGTCGACGGCGACGGCACGGTGCTGCGGATCCAGGAGCACGTACGCGCGAGCTTCCTCGCTCGCCTGCAGGCGAGCGACCAGGCTCGGGGGGCCTCGCTGTCCCGGGCGGCGGCGGCGTACTTCCGGTCGCGGACGGACGGCGGGGCGCAGGGTGCGGACGGCGCCGGCGGGTCGTTCGTCGCCCAGTTCCGGTACGAGGACCCCGACTGGCAGGCATCCGCCCGCGAGTGGCTCTACCACTCCGGCGCGCTGACCGAGCCCGCCGAGCAGCGCCGGTTCGTCCTCGAGGCCGCGGCGCTGTTCCTCGACGCGTTCCACTGGTGGGGCAACTACGTCCACTTCGACTTCTGCGACAAGCTGGTCACGGACCTGCACCAGCTCGTCACGCGACGCCGGACGAACGACAACCCGTCGAGCGTCGCCGCGCTGGTCGGGCGGCGGGCGTGGCCCGAGCTCGCCGAGCTGCACCGCGCGCTCGCCGACATCGCCGACCTGTACCCGCCCTGGTCGACCAAGTCGGAGAAGGTGGACTGGCTGCGCATCCAGGAGGCGCTGCAGACGCTCCAGGAGATCCGCGGTGCCGGCGACGAGGACGCCGCGACGGAGCGTCGCGTCACGGCGACCGCGCAGCTCTTCGTCGCACGGGCCTGGACGTACGCGCCGTGGACCGTCCGGTCGTTCCGGCTGGCCGACGCCGCGTACGAGCGCTCGGCGGACATCGTGGCGGACGCCGGTCACGAGCAGTGGGTCGCCCCGTGGCTCGCCTACGAGCGGGCGCAGCTGCTCTTCATCGCCCACGAGAACGCGCGGTCGTCGGCCGACGCCGCGGTGACGGCCGCCTTGCCGCCGCTCTCGCGCGTGCAGGACCTGTGGGACGCCGCCGCGCACGCCGCCCAGCCGGACCGGTCCGCGGGCGGCACGTCCGCGGACCCGCCGGAGCCGGACCACGAGCTCATGAGTCACCTGCACCGGCTGCGGGCCGACATGCTGCGCGCGCGGGGAGACGTCCACGCCGCCGCCTGGAGCTATCAGCGTGCCGTCATGCACGCGTACCTCTACCACAACGTCGGCGGACCACCGGACCCGTACACGAGGCAGCTGTACGTGGACGTCCGGGCGCGGGCCCTGCGGTTCCTCGTGAAGGACGTGGTCCGTCGCAGCGAGCAGGAGCTGACGCGCGAGGTGCTGCGGCTGCTGGCGTTCCCCGTCGAGGACGCGGTCCCGGGGGTGGACGACGGTCCGCGCTGCACGCGCGCGGTCCTGGCCGCGGCGGCCGGCAGGCCCCGGACCCTGGCTCACCTGCTGTGGCCGCAGGGCCCGCACGCCGAGGACCTGGGCAACTCGTCCGGCCCCTGCGCGAGGGCCGTCCGGCGCGCCCGCCTGCGCCTCGTCTGCGAGGACCGCGACCTGCTCCACGACCTGCGCACGGACCCGGGCACCCGCGCTCCGCAGCGGGCCTGAGCGGCGCGCGCGAGGCTCGGGCCGCGCGGGCTACGGTGCGCGCACGTCCGGCCAGCGGTCGACCGGCCACAGCGCACGCCCGTCGGTGAGGGCCCGAGCGCCGGCCACCAGCCCGGCCATGTCCGGGTCGTCGAGCGCCGCGGCGCCCTCGCACGCCACGACGTTCTCCTCGAGGAACGCGGCGATCCGCTTCCCCGGCGCATCCGTGCCGCGGTCGAGGCGGAGCAGCAGCATGCCGTCGACGCGGCCCGATCCCGGGCGCAGGGCAGGCTGGACGTACCGCAGCGGGACGAGGCGGGCACCGAGCCGTCCGTAGAACCGCAGCCGCGCGACGGGGTCCCCCTGGCCGGCGTCGCTCGGCCAGCACGCGGGGTCGTCCACCTCCGCGAGCACCAGAGCGTGCCCCCGCTCCGCCGCCCACCGCGGGAGCACCTCGCCCACGAGGTGCGCCCCCAGCCGGCGACCCCGCATCGACGCCGCGACGGCGAGGTACGCCAGCAGCAGCACCTGGTGGTCGACGTGCCACGAGGCGAGCATCACGGCCACCGGCGCGCCGCCCGCCAGCACGACGACCGAGGGCTGCGGGGCCACCCCGCGGTACCCGGCCAGCAGGTCCGTCGGGGAGCCGAGCTCGTCGGCGCGGAACGTGGCCCGGAGCAGCGCGTGGACCGCGTCGACCTGCGCGGCGTCGAGCCCGGTGAGCGGCACCTCGACCAGCGCGTCGCCGGTCTCGCCGTCGGCCACGGGTCCGGGGGTCATGTCCCATGGTCGGCCTCGCGGCCGGAGCCTGTCCATGACCGTCGTCGCTCCGGGTGCGGCCGTCACGCGCTCCGCTTCCCTCGAGTGGCCACCTCCGCGGCGGGCCGATCGCGGCCGAGACCGCGCAAAGCGCGGAGCGATACAGCGAAACTATCGCGCCGTGAGAATCGTTTCATAGAGCACCCACGAGGCGCTCAACTCCTTGCCCGCGCCCGAGAACGGCTCCACACTCGCCGGGAACGGCCACCGCGTCGACGACGACGCGGTCCGCCCGGGTCTCCGCACCGCCGCACCCTCGCGCGGACCACGCTGCAGGACCCGAAAGTTTCGACGCCGATACGGCACGAAGGAGTGCAGGATGTCCGCAAGCACGACTCTCACCCGCGGTGCGCCGAGGCGCAGCCGACTGGTCCGAGCACTGGCCGGCCTCGCCGCCGCCAGCACGCTGGCCGTCGGCGCCCTCGTCGCCGCCGCACCGGCACAGGCCGCCGACGTGACCCTGACCAACAACGGCACGGGGACGCACAACGGCTTCTTCTACTCGTTCTGGAAGGACAGCGGGAACGTCCAGTTCACGATGGGCGACGCCGGCAACTACCGGACCTCGTGGTCCGGCATCAACAACTGGGTCGGCGGCAAGGGCTGGCAGACGGGTGGCCGCAAGGTCGTCAACTACTCCGGCACCTTCAACCCCGGGGGCAACTCGTACCTGACGCTCTACGGATGGACCCGGGGCCCGCTCGTCGAGTACTACATCGTCGACAACTGGGGCACCTACCGCCCGACCGGCACCAACATGGGCACGGTCACGAGCGACGGCGGGACGTACGACATCTACCGCACCCAGCGGGTCAACCAGCCCTCCATCGAGGGCGACCGCTCGACGTTCTACCAGTACTGGAGCGTCCGCCAGCAGAAGCGCACGGGCGGCACGATCACCACGGGCAACCACTTCGACGCGTGGGCCAGCAAGGGCATGAACCTCGGCACCCACGACTACATGGTCATGGCCACCGAGGGCTACCAGAGCTCCGGCAGCTCGAACATCACGGTCAGCGAGGGCGGGTCGAGCAACCCGAACCCCAACCCGACCACGACGTCGAACCCGAACCCGGGGACGGGCGGCTGCTCCGTCACCGCGACGCGCGCCGAGGACTGGTCCGACCGGTTCAACGTCACCTACACCGTGAGCGGCAGCTCCGCCTGGACCGTCAACCTCGGCCTCGGCAGCGGCCAGACGATCCAGAGCAGCTGGAACGCCGCCCGCAACGGCAGCACGTTCACGCCCAACGGGAACGGCAACTCCTTCGGTGTCACCGTGATGAAGAACGGCAACACCACGACGCCGTCGGCCACGTGCGCGGGCAGCGGGACGACCAACCCGACACCCACGCCGACCACGACGACGCCGCCCGCGAACCAGAGCTGCTCGGCCGGCTACGTCGCGCTCACGTTCGACGACGGCCCGACCGCCGCCACGACGAACCAGCTCGTCAGCACGCTGCGCAACGCCGGCGCGACCGCGACCGTCTTCCCGACGGGCTCGAACGCGTCCAGCAACGCCTCGCTCATGCAGGCCTACAAGAACGCCGGGTTCCAGATCGGCAACCACAGCTGGGACCACCCGCACCTGGTCAACATGAGCCAGAGCGAGATCCAGTCGCAGCTCTCCCGGACGCAGACGGCGATCCAGCAGACGGCCGGCGTCACGCCGAACATCTTCCGACCGCCGTACGGCGAGACCAACAGCACGCTGAAGTCGGTCGAGTCCTCGCTCGGTCTGCGCGAGGTCATCTGGGACATCGACTCGCAGGACTACAACAACGTGAGCGCGAGCCAGATCCGCCAGGCGGCCAGCCGCCTGACGAGCGGCCAGATCATCCTCATGCACGACTGGCCGGCCAACACGATCCAGGCGCTGCCGGGCATCCTCTCCGACCTCGCGTCGCGGAACCTGTGCACGGGCCACATCTCGAGCAGCACCGGCCGCGCGGTCGCCCCGTCGGGCGGCACCACGACGCCGACCAACCCGACGAACCCCGGCACCGGCAGCTGCACGGTCACCGCGACCCGCGCCGAGGACTGGTCGGACCGCTTCAACGTGACCTACACGGTGAGCGGCAGCTCGGCGTGGACCGTCAACCTGAGCCTCGGCTCGGGTCAGTCGATCCAGAGCAGCTGGAACGCCACGCGCAACGGCACCTCGTTCACCCCCAACGGGAACGGGAACTCGTTCGGCGTCACCGTGATGAAGAACGGCAACAGCAACACGCCACCCGCGACGTGCTCGTGAGGCCGACCTCCACCTGACGGGGAGGGCGACCTCCCCCTGACCGACCGAGGCCGCCGGGCCCGGCGCTCCGCACCTGCGGGGGCCGGTCCCGGCGGCCTCGTCGTCGCTGGCCGCCGTCGTCGCGCGCCGCCGCCGTCCCGCGCCGCCGCCGACGCGGGTGCGGTCAGGCGCCCGGCAGGTCCCCGGTGAGGTACCGCTGGGCCGAGGGCGCGACGAGCGCCACGAGCTCCTCGAGGTCGAGGTCCTGGAGGTGCGGGAGCCCGACGACGTGCCGGGCGAACGCGACGCCGACGAGCTGCGCGCCCAGGAGCTCGGCCCGCAGCGCGGGGCGGTCGCGCCCGAGCGACGCCGCGACGGGCTCGAGGACCTGCTCGACGACGAACCGGCGGACGGTGTGCAGGGCCTCCGGGCGCGACGCGACGGACCGGAACACCGCCTGCAGGTGCGGCCCGGTCACGGGGTCCGCCCACACGCCCAGGTAGTGGCGCACGACGCGCTCGCCCACGCCGTCCGGGTCACCCGCGAGCAGGTCGGGCATGACGGCCGCGTCGAACGGCAGCTCGAGCGCGGCGGCGAACAGCTCGTCCTTGGACCCGAAGAAGTGGTGGACCAGGGCGGGGTCGACGCCGGCCGCCGTGGCGATGCCGCGGATCGTGGCGCGGTCGAAGCCGTGCTCCGCGAACTGCGCCCGGGCGGAGCCGAGGATCGCCTCGCGCGTGCCGCTCTGCCCGCTGCGCCGCCCGCCCCGCCGTGCCACCTCTGCCATGGCTGCAGCCTAACGAACTCATCAGGTGTTGAATTCATCGGGTGATGAGTTCTACGCTCGGACCATCGCTCCCCGACCCGGGGACGCGGCGACCGAGGAGCCCCTCATGACCGACGTGCACGCACCCCACGGCACGACCCCGCCCGGCACCGTCCCGCCCGGCACCGTCCCGACGGGCGCCGACCCGTCCGGCACCGCCTCGTCCGGCACCGATCCGTCTGGCACCGCCTCGTCCGGCACCGCCTCGTCCGGCATCGCGCAGCCCGGCCGCGCCGCGTCGAGCGCTCACCCCTCCGCGGCCACCGGCACGGCGACCCCCGCCACGGCCCTTCCCGAGCGCGACGGCGCCGCCCACCCCGCGTCGGCCTCCCCGCGCCACCCGTGGGTCACCGCGAGCGGCCTGACCCTCGTGCTGACGGCAGTGATCGCCACGATCTTCGTCGCCTTCTCCCTCCCCGCCGTGACGTCCGCCCCGCACGACGTGCCCATCGGCCTCACCGGACCGGCGCCCGCGGTCGAGGGCGTGCACCAGGCGCTCGCCGCCGCCCAGCCAGGTGCGTTCGCGACCACGACCTACCCCGACGCCGGCGCGCTCCGCGAGGCGGTGCTGAACCGCGAGGTGGACGGCGGGTTCGTGCTGGCGCCCGGCGGCGCGACGGTCGTCGTCGCGAGCGGCGCCGGCCCGGCCGTGGCCCAGCTGCTCACGGGGGTCGGCGGCGCGCTCGCCCAGCAGACCGGCACGCCCGTCACCACGCAGGACGTCGTGCCGCTGCCCGAGGACGACCCCCGCGGCGCCGGTCTGGCCGCAGCAGCCCTGCCGATCACGCTCGGCGCCATGCTCCCGGCGATCGCGCTGGTGCGGGCGCTCCCCCGCCGGCCGTGGCTGCGGGTCGCCGCCGCGAGCGCGTACTCGCTGACCGCGGGCACCACGCTCGCCGTGATCCTCGACGCCTGGTACGGCAGCACGTCCGGCGCGTTCTGGCCCGTCGCGCTCGGCCTCTCGCTCGGCATCGCGGCGATCTCGCTGACCCTGCTCGGGCTCGAGCGGCTCGCCGGTACCACGGGCCTCGCGGCGGGCGCCGCGCTCGTAATGCTCGTCGGCAACCCGCTCTCCGGGATGACGTCCGCACCGGAGCTGCTCACGCCGCCGTGGGGCGCGCTCGGGCAGCTCCTGCCCCCGGGAACCTCCGGCACCCTGCTGCGGAGCACCGCGTACTTCGACGGCGCCGGCGCCGCGGGCCCGGTCACGGTCCTCGCCGCGTGGATCGCGCTCGGGGTGCTCCTGACCGCGGTCGGGTCGGCGGTGCGCCGGCCGGCGGACGCCCCGCACTGAGCGGACGGGGGCACAGGCGACCCGTCGCCCGGCGCCGCGCGGCCGGCGGCGGGACGCGCATCCCTTCCGCCCCGGGAGGGCGGCACTGCAGCCCGTGACCGGCCGCCCGCGCCGGAGGGGCCCGGGCAGTCGGTGGCCCGAGCGTCCGCATCGGCCTGCGGGCCGGCAGCCGAGGCCGGGCCGCCTGCGCCGACCGGCAGCCCGAGCAGCCGGGGGACGGGGAGCGCGGGTCAGCCGACCCGGGCGAGGAACGCCAGGACGCGCTCGGTGACGAGGGCCGCTGCGGCGGGGTCGTGGGACGGCAGCGAGCGGTCCGTGAACAGGTGCTGGTCGCCGGGGTAGAGGAACAGCTCGCCGTCCTCGGCCTCGGCGACCAGCGCCCGTGCCGCGTCGACGTCCCCCTCGCCGGCGAAGAACGGGTCGTCGCTCATGCCGTGCACCTGCACCGGGACGCCGTCGGGCCAGCCTCCGAGCTCCGCCGCCGGCAGGCACGCCTCGAGCAGGACCGCTCCGCGGGCGCCGCGCCGGGTCTGTGCGAGCCGCTGCGCGGTCATGACGCCCGAGGAGATGCCGGCGTGGACCAGGCCGTCGGGCAGCCCTTCCGCTGCTCGGGCACCGCGCTCGCCGAGCACGTCGAAGCCGATCTCCCCGGCGAACCGGGCGCCCGCGTCGATCGTGGGGAACGTCGCGCCGTCGAACAGGTCGGGGGTGTGCACGACGTGGCCGGCGGCGCGCAGCTCGCCGGCGAACGCGTGAAAGCCCTCGGTCTGCCCGAGCACGTGGTGGAACAGCAGGACCTCGGCCATCGAGCTCTCCTTCGCTCCCACCCGCGCGACCCGCCGTCGGCGGACCGCCCGGGCAGACGGTCGAACGCTTCGGAGCACCCACGCTAGGGCGTGCCCCCGACATCGCGCCCCCACGCACGTCGACGCGCGGACCACGGGCGGATATCTTGACGTCGAGAGATCCGCCGTCGCGCCGGAGGAGCCGCCATGTGGGACCCGCGCCAGTACGCCCTCTTCGGCAGGCACCGCGGGCGGCCGTTCGCCGACCTGGTCGCACGCGTCGACGCGCCCGACCCCCGGCTCGTCGTCGACCTCGGGTGCGGTGACGGGCCGCTCACGCTGAGCCTGACCGAGCGGTGGCCCGGGGCGCGTGTCGTGGGCGTCGACTCCTCGCCGCAGATGCTCGGCGCCGCCCGCGCTCTCGACACCCAGGGTCGCGTCGAGTGGGTCGAGGCGTGCGTCGAGGACTGGGACCCCGCGACGCTCGGCGCCCCGGTCGACGTCCTCGTGACGAACGCGGTGCTCCAGTGGGTCCCGGGCCACCTCGACCTGCTCCCGCGCTGGGTGCGCGCGCTCGCGCCCGGGGGGTGGCTCGCGCTGCAGGTGCCCGCCAACACCGGGGCCCCGTCGCACCGGCTCATGCGCGAGGTCGCCGCCCGGCACCCGCGCGCCGCCGACCTGCTCCCGCAGCTCGACCGGGCGGCGGCCGTCGCCTCCCCCCGCGAGTACCTGGGCGCGCTGGCCCGCCTCGGCCTCGAGCCCGACGTCTGGACGACGACGTACGAGCACGTCCTCGACCCAGCGGCCCAACAGCGGTCCCCGGTGCTCGAGTGGGTCCGGGCGACCGGGCTGCGGCCGGTGCTGGGCGTCCTGACCGACGACGCCGAGCGCGCGGCGTTCCTCGACGACTACACCGCCGCGCTCGACCGCGCGTACCCCCGCGAGGAGTGGGGCGTCGTGCTCGGCTTCTCCCGGGTCTTCGCGGTCGGGCACAGGTCCGCGTAGGGACGACCCCGCCCGGCCGCCCTCACGCCTCCCAGCGCGGGACCTCCTGGCACGGGTGCAGCCCGGCCGCGTCGGTCGCGTGCGAGTTCTGCACCGCGACCTCCGTGCCGAACTCGAGGTAGTCGCGCAGGGCGTCGCGCGTGCGGGCGTCGTCGGGCAGCCCGGCGGTGTCGGCGGCCGCGAGGAAGAGGTCGACGAACCGGCGCCGCTGGTCCTCGCGGATCGCCTTGCCCTGGTGCGGGGCGAGCAGCGCGGGGAACCCGCCGAGCTCGTCGGTGTACCGGGTCGGGCCGCCGAAGACCTCCGCGAGGAACGCCGCCAGGTGGTCGACGTGCGCGGGGTGGCCCGCACCGAACAGGGGCTGCAGCAGCGGGTCGGCCAGCACCGTCGGGTACCAGGCGGCGACGAGCCGGCGCAGCCCGTCCGTCCCGCCGACGTGCTCGTACAGGCTCTCGGTGTCCGCGGGCGACGCGGGCGCGGCGTCGACGGTCGGTGCGGCGGGCTCGGTCATGGTGCCTCCCTGGGGCGTCCCGCCACCGTGGCACGGTGCCCGGACAGGCCACAAGGCGTGTCGTTCTGCCCTGGGCGGAGCGACGCCGGGTCGCGGTCAGCGGCGCAGGCGCTCCACGAGCCACGCGGCCGCGTCGTTCCCGGCCGCGCCCGCACCCTGCACCAGCAGCCGCTGGACCGCGCCCGGCTGGACGGCGCCGCGCTGCACGGCGCTCGGCTGCACCGCCGGCGTCGCCGCACCGGGAGCCGCCGGCACCGGAGCCGGGGCGGGCGGCGGCGGGCCGAGGAAGATCTCCCGGATCACCGTGGCCTCCGCCTCGAGCTCGGCGGCGCGGCCCGGGTCGGCGACCGCCGAGCCGCTGCGGTGCTGCTCCGCGACCTCGACCGTCACGACCGTCATGCCGCGCGACGGTGCCCACTGCCCGAGCGACCGGCCCCGCGCCGCCTCGACCTTCATCTGCTTCGCCGAGAGCGCCTTGTCCTGGCCCGGGTACAGGCTCGTCCACGCCGCGCCGCGGCGGTTGCCGCGGGTGTTCACCCCGAGCGCGTCGGCCCGCTTCGCCATCGTCAGCGCGAGCGCGTCGGCCGCCTGCGCCTGGGGGTCGCCGGCCGGGGCCGTGGACGGGTGCGGGTCCGCGAAGATCCCCGCCTGCCCGAGGTCCTTGATCGCGTGCACCGACACGATCCGCGACGGCTTGAAGGCCTCGATCAGGGCGAGGAGCGCGATGTTCGACGGCTCGACGACCCGGCCCTTGGCGTCGAGCGGCTTCGTCAGGTCGAGGTCCTTGCCCAGGTCCGGGAACTGCCGGTTGGGGTCCATCTCGCCGGGCGTCGACCGGCCGGGGTCGTGCGCGGCGTTCCGGAGCTGCTGGTACTTCGCGACCGCGATCCCCGACTGGGCCTTCGCGAGCTTCTCCTCCCAGGCCGCGCGCGACGCGACGTTCGCGGGGAACAGGCGCGGGACGACGACCACGGTGAAGTGCGGCTGCATCGTCTGGAGCTGCACGAGCAGCCGCTCCGCGACCTCGACGCCCGACTGCTCGGACCCGTGCACGCCCGCGACGACGAGCGCGACGTCCGGGACCTTGCCCACGAACAGGTGCGCCGTCGTCGCGGCCCCGCCGGCCGCGTCGAGCCCGATCGGGACGCCGGCCTGGGCGACGGCCCGCAGGAGCGCCCCGGCGGCCCCGAACGGGCCCGGCAGCGAGGGGAAGGTCTGGATCGCCCGCAGCAGCTGCGCGTCCGCGGTGGCCCCGGTGGCCTGCGCCGCCGCGGCGGCGACCTTCGCGGGGTCGGGTGCACGCTGCACGGCGCGCCCGAGCGCCGCCGTCGCCGCCGCGGCCAGGACCGCGTTGCCGATGGCCGGCCGGGACGCGCCCACGTCGACGCCGGGCACGGCCGACCGCTGCACCGCGCCCGTGCGGCGCTCACCCGCGACCCCGCGCCGCTCCTGGGGACCGACCATCCGCACCGCCGCCCTCGTGGTCGCCACCCGGGGCCGGCAGGGACCCGGGTGTGCGGTCCCGACCAGGGTCCTCGCGCCTCCTCGGTCCGCCGGCGGTCGACCGGGCAGCCGAAGGGGACGACGTGCCTGCCCGCGGTGACCCGACGCACGAACCACCCCCGGCACGGCTCACGAGGCGCCCGGGGACCGCCGATCCACACGGCATGGGATACGCAGACCAGCCCCGGTACTCCCCGAACGGGAGGTTCTTCTGGGACGGGCACCGCTGGACGCCGGTCGAGGACCGGCTCTGGGACGTGGACCTGCCCTCCGCCGTCGACACCGCCGAACCGGGAGCGCGCGGTGCACCGTGCGCGCACTGCGGCGCGAGCCCGGGTCGCCGGTCTCTGGGTGACGTGGCCGTCGTGTGGCTGGTCTCGCTGGTGATCTCGCTCGGAGTCGTCACCGGCGGGCTGGCGACGTACGTGGTCGCGGCGCCCTGACGCGAGCCTGACGACCGAGCGGCTGCAGCACCGCACGTCCGCGACCGCGGCCGCGACCGCGACGACCCTCGCGGCCCCAGGCGTGCGCGAGACTGGGCCCATGCCGCGACCGACGCGTGCGCCGAGCCGCACCGCACCGCACGACCCGGCCGTCCCCCGGCGCACCTCCGCCCCGGCCCCGTGACCGACGCGCTCGCGCGGGTCGCCGACCTCGGCACCTCGACCGTCCTGCTCCTCCTGCTCACGGCGCTGCTCGCGGGCTGGGTCGACGCCGTCGTCGGCGGCGGCGGGCTGCTCCAGCTCCCGGCGCTGCTGCTGGTCCCCGGGGTCTCCCCCGTGCAGGCCCTCGCGACGAACAAGCTCGCCGGGATCATGGGCACGAGCGTGAGCGCGGTCGTCTTCTACCGCCGGGTGCGGCCCGGGTTGCGCACCGCGGCACCGATGGCGGTCGCCGCGCTGCTCGGCGGTGCGGGCGGCGCGGCGCTCGCGAGCTCGCTGCCGCCCGAGGTCATCACCCCGATCGTCCTCGTCGCGCTCGTCGTCGTCGCCGTGTGGACCCTCGCCCGCCCCGCCGCCGGGCGGGTGACGCGGCTGCGGTGGTCGGGCGCGCGGCACACCACGGCCGCCGTGGTGCTCGGCCTCGCGGTCGGCGGGTACGACGGCCTCGTCGGGCCCGGCACCGGCAGCTTCCTCGTCATCGGGCTCGTCGGGCTCCTGGGCTTCGCGTTCCTCGAGGCGTCCGCCAACGCCAAGATCATCAACACCGTGACCAACCTCGGTGCGCTCGTCGTCTTCGCGCTGCAGGGTGCACCGCTGTGGGCGCTCGGGCTGCTCATGGGCGCCGCGAACATCGTCGGCGGCTACGTCGGTGCGCGCATGGCCGTCGCGCGCGGCAGCGGGTTCGTGCGCGTCGTCTTCCTCGTCGTCGTCACGGGGCTGATCGTGCGCCTCGCGTGGGGTCTGGTGGCCTGACGCCCGCCCCCGGTCCGTCCCCGGCTCGACGGCGGCGTCGACCGGCGGACCGCTGCCGCACCCGCGGGAGCCCGGGCGGGTGACGTCCGGCCGGACGTCCCCGAGAAGCCGTCCGCCGCGGCTAGGCTGCCGCGGGGCGACGGCGGACCTGGTCCGCACCGCCCCCCGTGATGCCCGGGCCGGGCACACGCCACGCCCGTCAGGGGCACGAGAAGACAGGGGATCCGGTGGCCGTCCTCACCGCGGACAAGCGGGTGCTCCACGCCGACCTGCAGGGGGACTCGGTTCGCGCCGCGTCCGGCTCGATGGTCGCGTACACCGGCAGGGTCGAGTTCAAGTCGGCCGGCATGGGCGGCGGCGGCGGGTTCCGCGCCGCGCTCAAGCAGAAGGTCGCGGGCGAGTCCATCTCGCTCATGACGTGCGCAGGCGCCGGCCGCGTGTACCTCGCGCAGGACGCCATGGACGTGACCGTCGTGCAGCTCCAGGCCGACACGCTCACCGTCGAGTCCGAGCACGTGCTGGCCGTGACCGAGGGCCTCCAGCTCGACGTCCAGTTCTCCGGGCTGCGCGGCATGACGACCGGCCAGGGCCTCGCCACGACGAAGATCTCCGGGACCGGGCAGTGCGCGATCATGTCGCACGGCCCCCTCATCGCGCTCGCCGTCACGCCCGGGCAGCCGCTCGTCGTCGACCCCGACGTGTACGTCGCCGGCGTCGGCCAGACGCAGATGAGCCTCGTCTCCGGGGTCTCGTGGCGCTCGATGGTCGGCGACGGGGGCGGGGAGCCGTTCTCGCTGCGCTTCGAGGGCCAGGGCACCGTGTACATCCAGCCGGCCGAGCGCTGAGGGGCGGGGACATGCCGTTCGAGATCGTCAACAAGAAGGTCGTCCGTGCCCAGGTCAGCCAGCAGAGCCCCGTCCTCGCCCGGCGCGGGGCGATGCTCGGCTACGACGGCCAGGTCACGTTCCGCCCGGTCCAGGGCCAGGGCCACGGGGTCGGCGGGATGGTCGGTGCCGCGATGTCCGGCGAGTCCAACCCGATGATGGCGACCGAGGGCACCGGCTCGGTGCTCTACGGGTTCCGCGGGCTGTACGTCACGGTCGTCGAGCTCACCGGTGACTCGCTCACCGTCGAGGCGGACCGGCTCCTCGCGCACGACGCGAACCTCCAGACGAGCGTCGAGTTCATCGGCCAGGGGGGCATCCGCTCGGCCGTGCGCGGCGCCATGACGGGTCAGGGCCTGTTCACGACCCGCGTCGGCGGGCACGGGTCGGTCGCGCTGCTCTCGCACGGCGGCACGTTCCCGCTCCAGCTCAGCGGCGAGGTCGTCGGCGTCGACCCCCAGGCGTACGTCGGCCACGTCGGCGCGCTCCAGGTCGACCTCAAGGCCAGCGTCGGCATGCGTGACCTCGTCGGGCGCGGCTCCGGCGAGGCGTTCCAGCTCCACGTGTCGGGTCACGGCACCGTCTACGTCCAGGCCTCGGAGGCGAAGTTCTGATGATCACCGGGATCGACGCGGCCGTCCTCGACGCGCAGACGCTGCCCAGCAACGACAACGTGAACGCCTACGCGTTCAGCATCGACCTGAACGGCGAGTGGTTCACGTCCAAGGGCGCGATGATCGCCTACTACGGGACCATCGACTTCTCCGGCGTGAGCGCGTTCGCGTCCCGCGCCGCCTGGGTCGCGGCCCGGTTCGCCTCGCCGCTGTACGCGCAGGACTGGGTCGTCGCGAGCGGCCGCGGCAAGCTCGTCATCGGCGACCGCGGCAACGACATCAACTCCTACGACCTCGACAACGGGAACCTGACGATCAAGCAGGTGAACCTGCTCGCGTTCGAGACGGGCCTCGAGCTCAAGCAGTCGATCGTCCCCGGGTTCGTCACGCTCATCGGCACCGGCAAGTTCCTCGCGTCGTCCAACGGCCCCGTGATCTTCGTCGAGCCGCCGTTCCGCGCGGACCCCGAGGCGCTGCTCGGCTGGGCCGACTGCCCGTCCCCGAGCCAGCACTACGACTACAACTGGATGGCGTACTCGCTGATGTCCGGCGTCCAGGCGATGCTCGGGCGCGAGTCCGGCGAGGAGCGCCAGTACGACTTCACCGGCGCCGGCACGGTGCTGCTGCAGTCCTCGGAGGTGCAGCGCCACGACCCCGCGCTCGCCCGAATCGTCGAGGCGCAGACCAACCTGCTCGACAACCAGACCGCCGGGCAGCTCGGCCAGCGGCTGGTCGCGCGGTCGCAGCAGCAGTGACGAGCGCCGCGCCGCGGCGCTGACACCCCGGGGTGACACGGAGGGCGGGGTCGACGACGACCCCGCCCTCCGCCGCACCCGCGACCCGGGGCGTGCGGCTACGCGGTGCTCGGCCAGGTCGGCACGAGCTTCGACCGGACCACGCCGTCCGCGTCCTTGAACCACAGCCGGTCGCCCTCCGGTCCCTTCTGCGTCTCCAGCCGACGCTCCCACGCCGCGTACTCGGTCTCCATGAGCGCGCGGCGGGCGTCCGCGTCCCGGACCGCCCCCCGGACCGTCGAGCGCAGCGCCTCGTCCTGGAGCGAGGGCTCGAGAGTCGTGAGCTCCGCGGTCGCCTTCGCGAGCGACGTGATCGACTCGCGCAGCTTCACCGGGTGCCCCTCGCGCGTCCCGATCGGCAGCCCGTGCTCGCGCTCGTGCTCGAGCGCGTCCTCCGTCGTGCCGGTCCCGATCCTGAAGTGGGGACGGCCGGTGGGCGAGGCGTCCCGGATGACCTGGGCGATGCTCGCCAGGAGCGCCCGGGCGCGCGCGTCGGCAGGCACCTCCGGGCGTGGCGCCAGGCCACCGGCGAGCTTGGTGAGCGCATCGGCTGCCTGCGAGAGGGGCAGCAGCGCCGAGGGGGCCGGCGCCGTCAGCGCCTGCGCGCCGTCCCGCAGCCTCGTGAGCTCGGTCCGTGCCGTCACGAGCTCCTTGCGCTGGGCAGCCGAGAGCCTCGTGTCCTCGACGAGCGTGGCCGAGGACGCGAGCGCGGCGTCCGCCTTCGCCGTCACGCGCTCCAGGGCGAGGTCCGCCGGCTTCTCGACGTCCACGCGGATGGCCTCGGACCGTGCGTGCAGCGCGTCCCACAGCACCCGCGCGGCGGCGATCGCGTTGTCGTCCCCCGACTTCCAGAGCGCCTGGTACGACGTCTCGGCCGCCTCGTAGTCGCGGATGAAGCCCGCCCACGCCGGGTGGGGGCTCTTCTTCACGAGCTTGGCGAGGTCGCTCTTGGTCGTCCGGGTCTGGTCGTGGACCTGCTGCAGCGCCTCCGTGCGCTTGTCGAGCCGCTCGAGCTCGCCGAGCACCGCGTCGCCCTGCGAGTCGAGCCGGGTGTAGACGTCGCGCAGGGCGAGCTGCTCCGCCGGGCTCAGCGCGGCAAGCCGGCGGAACCGTGGCTCCTCCGCCTCGAACGCCGTCCGGAGCGTCTCGAGCGTGACGACCGCGGTGGGCCGGCCGTTCCCCTGCGCCCAGCGCTTGCCCTCCTTGAGGACGCCGTGCACCCGACCGTGCATCGCCTCGACGCTCTTGCGCAGCAGCTCGTCCGAGATGAGGACGCCGGTCGAGGTGGTCCGCGTCGGGTTCACGGCGCCGTGGACCGCCCACACCTTCCCCTGCTGCACCGGCTCGAGGGCCGTGAGCCCGTACCGCACCCTGATCCCCGCGAGCAACGGCGTCAGCACCTTCTGCGAGACCCCGCGCCCGGAGAACCGGCGGACCGCCGCCAGCCCCGCCGCCATGCCCTTGTCGAGCCGCTGCTGCTTGCCCTCCGGCGAGTCGTCGCCGCCCCGGAGCTTCGCCTTGAGCTTCCCGCCCAGCCGCTTCGCGCCCCGGATGAGCGGACCGGCGAGCTTCAGCCCCGTGGTGATGACGACGTCCAGGGCCTTGTTCACGGGCTTCTGCAGCGTCTGGACGATCTGCCGGATCTTCTCCCCGACGCCGCCGAGCCCGATCACGCTCGCGAGGAAGCCGATCAGGATGGGGACCATCTGGCCGAGCACGTCGTTGATCTTGTCCACGACGCCGGAGACGTTGCCGCGGACCACGTCGGCGACCGAGTCGATCACCGTGTTCACGAACGTGGCGAGCCGGCCGGCGTTCGTGACGAAGAACATCACGACGTCGTAGATCAGCTTGCACGCCTTGATGAACGCGGCGGCGGGGTTGAGCATGCTGATGAGCCAGGTGACGCCCGCCGTGATGACCTTGGTGATGACGAAGTCCCGGACCTTCTCGAGGATCATCTCCTTGAGGTCGCCGAGCTTCTCGACCAGCATCTGCCACAGCCCGCCGACGCCCTGGGTCGACAGCACCTGGAAGATCTGGACGCCCTTCTCGACGGCACCCATGGCCGCCGCACCGATCTTGCGGACGATCCGGTTGCGGATGTTGGCCCACGTGAGGCCGAAGAGCGACGCGAGCAGCTTGACGACGCCCTTGACGTCGAACGTGTCGGGGAGCTCGACGCCGCCCTCGGCGAGCGCGCCGAACAGCCACCCCATGAGGCCCTTGCGCAGGTGGTCGAGGATCTTGTCGCGGAACTTGAGGATGCCGCCCTTGACGCCCGCGACGAGGTTGCCGAGGAAGGCGACGGGGTCCTTGAGGATGTCGCCGACGACCCCGGCCGCCCGCGCGAGCACGCCGGTGAGCATCGCGGCGAGCTCGCGGATCGTCCCGACGACGTCCTTGATCGCGCCGATGGCCTTGTCGACGAAGCCCTTGTTCTCCGCCTGGAGCGCGGTGATCCGCTCGTCGAGCCCCGAGCGCGCCTCGGTGTACTTCGTGGCGAGCGTGTCGACGACGGCGTCCTGCTTGTCGTTCACGTCGCTCTCGAGCTGCTCGAACTTCTCGCCGATCGCGGTCGACGCCTCGGAGCCGACCTTCGCGAGGTCGCTGGGCAGCGTCTTCACGTACGACGCGATCTCGGCACGACCGGCGGCGATGCGCTGCTTGGCGGCGGTGAGGTCCGCCGCGACGACGTCCGCGACCCGGGAGATGACGCCGTCCATCTGCCGCAGGTACAGCTCGCGCCCTGCTGTGTAGAACTCGTCGACCTTCGCCGGCATCCCGACGAGCTTGTCCTTGGCCCACCGCAGGCCGCCGAGCCAGCCGCTGTAGCGGTCCTGCTTGTACGCCGACATCTTCGCGGCGACGAAGGTCTCGAACGCGGTCCGGGCTGCCTTCTCGCCGGTGTCGAACGCCGTCTCGACCTTCGGGTCGAGGCCGTCGAGGAGCTTCTTCACGTCGGCCTCGGTCGCGGCGAAGATGCCCTGCACCCGGGCGGTGACCTCGGCACGCCGGACCTCGTCCTTCGACTTCGTCGCGCCCTTCGCGGCGACGAGGTTCGCGAGGGCTCCGGTGCGGGCACCCTGCATCCCGGCGAGGCCCTGGGCGGTCTGCCCGGCGGCCTCCGCCCTGCCCTGCGCGAGCACCTGCGCCTCCTGCGCACGGTAGGCGGCCGGCGCGGTGTCGGCGTGCGCGGCGGCAGCCTTCTTGTCGGCGAGAGCGGACTGGAACGCCGGTTCGTTCGAGCGTGCAAGCTGCTCCTCGGTGACGCCCCCGCCGGCGAGCTCCGCGTCGGCCTGCGCTGTGCCTCCCGCGAGGTTCAGCTGGTCCGGCGGTGCGGGCTTGGGCACGGCGCCCGCCGCCGGGACGGGAGGCACCGTGCCCGGCTGCTCGGGCGGGAGCGGGGTGACGGGCTTCGGCACGGCTCGCGACGGGTCGGGCGGCGCCTCGGTCGCGGCCGCGACGTCCTTGGCCTGGCCGTCCTTGCCCTGGGCGACGAGGCCCTGGACGTCGCCCTTGACCTGACCTGCCTTGCCGGAGGCCGTGTAGTCGTCGGCCTCCTGGAGGCTCTTCGGCGACTTCGCCTCGATCGCGGCCTTGACCGCGGCGATGAACGCCTTCTTGTCGAACGTCCCCGGTTGCTGGGCGTCCATCGCGTCGATCTTCGCCGCCTTGGCCTGACCGGCGACGTCGTCGACGGGCGCGAGGGCGGCGTCCTGCGCCTCCTTCGCCTTCGCCGCCGCGGGCGCGTGCGCCTTCGCCCCGTGCGCGGCGGCCCCCACCGACCCGGCGACCCGGGCGAACGCCGGGTCGTCCTGCGGCCGGGTGCCCGTCGGCGGAACGGGCGGTGCGAGGACCTGGTCGCCGGAGAGCGCCGAGGCGCCCGGTCGTGCCGCGGGCGCACCGCCCGGCGCTCGGGGGGCGGCGGCGGGGCGGGGCCCGGCGCCGGCGCGCACCTTCGTGGCGGCCGCCTTCCCGAGCGGGCTCGTCGGCGGGACCTGCTTCGGCGGCGGGACCGGCTTCTTGGGGGCCACGGACTCCGGCCCGAACCCCGTGGTCGTCACCGCGAGCGCCGCCGCCGGTGGCTTGGGTCCCTCGAGCGTGACGGGGACACCGGTCGCCTGGGCCGCCTTGAGGCCCTTCTCGACGACGTCGATCGCCGGGTCACCGGCGGTGAGCTCCCGCAGCGCCGCGTCGAGGGCACCGGTCGCCGCCTCGTCGGGACCGCGCTGCTTGGCCGCCATCAGCGCGGAGACGGCCGCGTTGCCGGCGCTGCGCTGGAGGGCGAGCACGCCCGGCGGACCCACGCCGGCGCGGGGCCTCGCAGCACCGGCCCGGGTCCGGCCCTCGCTCAGGGCATCGCGGGGCGCCGCCCTCACGTCCGTGGGCGCACGGCGTACGTCAGGCACGCTCCGAGACTGGTCGATGCCATGGCTCGGCCCGAGCGGCCGCCGGGCACGTCGCGAGGCAGCGATCGTGCCCGATGGGGCACCGCCCGCGGCTCGGTGCGCCGGGGCCACCGGCAACGGCTGCCTGAGGGTGCGCCTCTCGCGCCGCTGTACTCGTGCGGTCCCACCGCGGGCGAGGCGCCGGTGGGCACGACGCCGGCCGGGCGGCAGACGCCGGCCCGGCCGGACGGTGAGCGGGCCTCAGGCCGAGCGCACCTTCATCGTGTATCTGCCCGTGCCCTTCTTCGCGTCGAAGTGGCGCACGCGCAGGTAGTACGTCCCCGGGTCCAGGGCGGTCGCGATGCGGGCGTTGAGGCCCACACCGCTGTCGTCGTCGGACGCGACGAGCTTCGTCGGGTCCTCGGGGCCGAACAGGTCCATGACGAGGTCCGTCGGCCCGCGGGTGTTCGCGACGTACGTGCCCGCGGTCGCGACCGTGAACTTGTACAGGTCCTCCTCGCCGGCCTCGCCGATCGTCGCGGGCGTCCGGTCCGCGGCGTCGACGAGCAGCTCGGTGGCCTGGAGCTCGGGCGGCTTGATCGTCTTCGGGTAGACGTCGGCGCTGCTGATGTAGGCCTTGTCGACCTCGGAGAGCACCTCGTTGGCCTCGGTGCCGACCCCATCGAGGGTCCACCGGGCGGGGAAGAAGTAGAGCATGATCGACTTCTTGTCGAACTTGGTGCCCTGGACCTGGTCGGCCGTGTACTTCTTGAGCACGTTGTGCCGGATCGTCTCGGGGCTCCAGTTGTTGGGCGGCCCCGAGAGGTCCTTGAGCACGACCGGCTCGTTCCAGCGGATGCCGCCGTCGGGGTTCTGGTGCTCGTGCGCGAGCCCGAGCGTGTGCCCGAACTCGTGCGCCGCGGTGCCGCCGTCGAGGAACCCGAGGTTCATTGTCGGCTCGTCGGGCGGGATCGTCACGTTGTCGGTGCCGACGTAGGACCACGCGCCGTCGTTCGGGTCGAACGCGATGCGGATCTGGGCGTCGGGGGCGTTGTCGAACACGAAGTGGATGTTGGCGTGCTCCATCCACCAGCCGGCCTGCTCGCGCGCGACCTGCTGCTGCGCGGGCGTCCCGCCGAGGAAGCGGACGTGCAGCGTGGACCCGGTGATCCACAGCTTGTGCAGCAGGCTGATCGCCTGCAGGTGACCGTCGACGTCGACCGTGCGCTGGAGGCGCTGCTGGTCGCGGAACAGGATGCGGTCGGTGCAGAACCTGGCCTTCTCGGGTGTGGACATGCTCGGCTCCTGGGCTGGGCGGGCGGACGGTGGGGCGTCGTCGGGCGGCGACGCAAGGAGGACGCCGGGCACGTGCCCGTGATACGCGGCGACGCCGCGCGCGGCTCCCCCCGGTGCCACGGCCGCGGCCTGTGCTCAGCACCGTACGAGCACGGACCGACACGGGCGCCCCCGTCGCACCCCGCGCGACCGCGGCACCCGCCCGTGCGGCACCGTCGGCAACGGATCGCCCCGCAGCCCTTGGCCTCGGCGCGCCCGGTTGGCAGGGTGAAGGCACCGACCGACGACGACCGGGAGCCGCCATGACCACCCTGCGCAGGACCCGAGGGCTCGCCCTCCTGACCACGACGCTGCTCGCCACGACGCTCGCCGTCCCACCGGCGCTGGGCGCCCCGCCGTCCGCGCCCACGGGCCCCGCACCCGCCGCCGCACGGACCGCGGCGCTCGTCCCCGAGCTCGACTGGCAGCCGTGCGGCGAGGGTCTCGAGCCCTTCCTCTGCGCGACGGCTGACGTCCCACGCGACCACGACCGCCCGCACGGCGCGACGACCACGATCGCGCTGACGCTGCTCCCGGCGAGCGGGGACCCCGCCGAGCGCGTCGGGACGCTGTTCACCAACCCGGGCGGCCCGGGCGGCAGCGGCGTCCAGTTCGTCCAGCAGGGCGCCCCGTTCATCTACCCGCCGGAGGTCCTCGCGCGGTTCGACGTCCTCGGCTTCGACCCGCGCGCCGTCGCCGGCTCGGATCCCGCGACGTGCTTCCGGAGCCAGGCCGAGGAGGACGCGTCGCCGCTCCTGGCCTCGCCGTACCCGATCACGCCGCGCGAGGAGGCCCGGTACACGCTCGAGGGCCTCGCGCTGGCGGCGCGCTGCCAGGTGACGTCGCCCGTGCGGTTCGCGACCGCGTCGACCGCCAACGTCGCCCGCGACATGGACCTGCTGCGGGAGGCCGTCGGCGACGAGCGGCTGTTCTACGCCGGGTACAGCTACGGCACCTACCTCGGCGCGACGTACGCACGCCTGTTCCCCGACCGGGTCGGGCGGTTCCTGCTCGACGCGACCGTCGACCCCGTCGCGTGGAGCGGCACCGGCGCGGGCGACGCGGCCCCCGCCGTCCCGCTCGGCATCCGCATCCGGCAGGGCCTCGGCGCGCACGAGACGTTCGCGGAGTTCGCGCGGCTGTGCGCCGAGGGCGGCCCGGCGACGTGCCCGCTCGCGGCGTTCGGCGACCCCGCGACCGTCGCCTACGACGTGCTCGACCGGCTTGCTGCGCAGCCCGTCGAGATCCCGTTGCCCGACGGCACGACGCTCCTGCTGACCCAGCAGCTCATGGTCGCGACCACGTTCCAGGCGCTCTACTCCCCCGCGGCGTGGACGGACCTCGCGACGTTCTTCGCCGAGCTCGCGGCGACGACCCCGGACCCGGCCGCCGTCGCCTCCGCCGCCGCCGGGACCCGCTCGGCCCTCGGCGCACGCCTGCGCGGCGAGGACTACCCGTCGATCGGCGGCGCCCTCGCGAGCCTGTGCGTCGACACGGCGTCGAACGGCCGCGTCGACCGCTACCCGCGCCTGATCGACGCCTACGACGACACGGCGCCGTACTTCGGCCGGTTCCGCGGGTGGGTCGGGCTGCCGTGCGAGGCCTGGAAGATCGAGGACCGCGACGCCTTCACCGGTCCGTGGGAGCAGACGACGACCGCCCCGGTGCTGGTCGTCGGCACGCGCTTCGACCCCGCGACCCCGTACCAGCAGACCCAGCCGTACCGGGACCTGTTCCCGGCGGGCCACCTGCTGACGCTCGACGGCTGGGGCCACACCGCGATCGGCAAGAGCGCGTGCGTCGACGAGCACATCGCGACGTACCTGATCACGGGCGAGCCGCCCGCCGACGGCTCGGTGTGCGCGCCGGACTCGGTGCCGTTCGCGCCGACCGACCCGGGGGCCCGCTCCGCCGCACCACGGCTCGACGTCCCGCCGGGGCTGCCGTTCTGGTGACCTGACGCGACCCGGCCGTCCCCGCTGCCACGGCGGCGGGGGAGGGCGGGTCGGGTGGACGTCACCCCCCACCCCCCCGGCCCAGCTTCGCGGCCCCAGAAACCGCAGGGTAGGTCCCTTCCCCAAGAGACAC
>NZ_JBSGSU010000001.1:209403-260364 GCF_053607065.1 Cellulomonas sp. NPDC055163
CAATCTGGGGTCCCGCTAACCAACACACTGTCTCGAGGCCCCGGGGGGGTGTTGTTGTGGGGGACCGAACAAGACATGGCCTCCCCTGTTGCGGGGGGGGGGGGGACGGCTGGTCCGGCGGCCGTCACCGCCGCGCCCACCGGCTACGCCTGCACGCCCCGGCAGCCGCGCGTGCAGTCCGTCGCCCAGAGGCCCGCGAGCGCGGCGAGCCCGTCGTTGCGGACCAGACGCTCGCCGTTGGGCCCGACCCGGGTCGCGCTCGGGGTCGTCGGGGTGGTGCCCGGGCCGCCTCCCGGCGCCGGTGTCGTGGCGCCGGGGCCGGGGGCACCGCCCACCGGGGTCGGCGTCGGGGTCGGCGTGGGGGTGCCCCCGGCGGGCGACGGCGTGGTCCCGGGCGTCGGCTGCGAGCCGCCGGGCGCCGGTGTCGCGCTGCTGCCCTGGTACACGAGCCCGCCGGTGAGCACGCTGGTCCGCCCGTTCTTGAACAGCGTGACGTCGTAGGTCCCGGCGACCGCCGACGGGGTCCGGAACACGACCGACGTGCTCGAGCTGCTCAGGACGTCGGCGGTGCGCGTGCCGCCCACGCGGACGCCGATGCCTGCCTCCAGGGCCGTCCCGGTCACGGTCACGACGGAGCCGCCCGCGGTGCTCACGTGCACCGGCGAGATGCTCGTGACGCGGAACGCGCCGACCTGGTCGTAGCGCCGGACGTCGGGGGCCGCGGAGGGCGTTGTCGGCGTCGGCGTCGGCCGGACCGTCCCCGGGGTGGGTGATGTGCTCGGCGCGGGTGAGGCGGTCGTCGAGGGGCGCGGGGTGGCCGCAGGGCTCGGGCTCGTGCTCGGTCGCGGCGTCGGCCGGGGTGTCGTGCCGGGCGCCGGTGCCGGGCCCGGTGCGGGCGTCGTCCCCGGCGCCGGGGTCGTGCCCGGGCGGGGCGTCGCGCTCGTCGTCGGCCTCGGCGTCCCCGGCGCCGGGGTGGACCCGTTGCCCGGCGACGTGCTGGGCGCGGGGACGGCGCCCGGAGTCGTCGGGCGGGGTGTGGCGCCCGGCGTCGTCGGCCGGGGCGTGGCCCCCGGGGTCGGCGCGCCGCCGCCCGGCGCCGGGCCGCTCGGCGGCGGTGGGGTCGCGGACGAGCTCGGTGCCGGGGCCGGTTGCGCCGCGGCGGCGACGACGAGCGGCGCCGCGTACGGACGGGTGAGCGGCTGACCGTCCTTGAGCACCTGGGCGGTCAGGCCGAAGCTGCCGGCGCCGAGCGTCAGCGCCGGTCGCACGTCGAGTGCGCCGAGGAACGGCCGGGTCCCGAGGTCGATCGTGACCTGCCCGGCGTCGTCGGTCGTCAGGGTCCGCCCGTCGACGGTGACGTCCTCGCCGGCGACGGCCCAGATCTCCCCGTCGACGAGCATCGCGAGGCCGAGCACGAGCCGGTACGACCCGGCCTCCGCCGGCGACGTCACCGTGACCCGCGGCGTCTGGGCGCCCGGCGTCCCGGTCATCCCGGCGAACGCGTACGTCGCGGCGTCCGTCCCCACGACGGCTCCGACGTCCGCGAGGTCGAGCCTGGCCCCGGTGACCGACCGACCCGCGAACGCCGGGCGACGCTCCGCGTCGGACAGGATGTGGTCGACGACGTCCTGCACCGGCATGTCGGGACGCAGGCTGCGGTACAGCGCGGCGGCCGCGGCGACGTGCGGCGACGCGATCGAGGTGCCGTCGAGCACGACGTACCCACCGCCGGGCCACGGTGCGACGACTTTGGAGCCGGGCGCGAACACGTCGACCGACGCCGCGCCCCAGGCAGAGTGGCCGGCGATCGTGTCGGCCGCGGTCGAGGACCCGACCGTGATCATCCCGGGATTCGTGAACGAGGCCGGGTAGAGCGGGGCGGCGTCCCGGTTCGCCGAGTCGTTGCCGGCCGCGACGACGACCACCACGCCCTTGGCGACGGCGTAGTCGATCGCGCCGCGCAGCTGGTCGAGCGCGTACCCGCCGAAGCCGCCACCGAACGAGCCGTTGACGACGTCGGCACCGTTGTCCGCCGCGTACCGGATCGCCTTCGCGGCGAGCAGGACGTCGATGCTCGTGCCGCCCCCCACGACGAGCGGCATGATCTGCGCCTTCGGTGCGACCCCGGCGCTCCCGCTCCCGTTGCCGGCACGGGCAGCCGCGGCACCGGAGACGCTCGTGCCGTGCGACCCGAGCGTGCCGTTGTCGAGGTCCGACGAGCCGACGTAGAAGTTCCAGCCGTGGCAGTCGCCCGGGAGGCCGTTGCCGTTCGTGTCGGCCGACCCGCACGCCTCGGTCGGGTTCGTCCAGAGCGCACCCACCAGGTCCGGGTGGTCGGTGTCGAAGCCGGTGTCGACGACGGCGATGACGGCACCCTGACCCTGGGTGGCCTCCCACGCGGTCGGGGCGTTCACGTCGGCGCCCGCGACGGCGGTCTGCTGGTAGGCGTTCGAGCCGGTGTTCTCGATGTTGTAGCCGTACTGGGCCCAGAGCGGGTCGCTCGGCGGGGCCGCGAGCACCGGGGCCTGCGGCGACGCCTCCGCGGCCGCCACACCGGGCAGCGCGGCGACGTCGTCGAGGTCCAGACGCGTCGCGACGAGGACGCGCCCGCCGTCGAGCGGCTGGGCGGACACGACGCCGGGTTGCGCGCCGAGCGCGGACACCGCCGCCGGGTCGACGGGGAGGGCGAGGACCTCGGGGGCGGACGCCACGGTCGTCGGCGGGACGGCGGTCGGCGCCACGGCCGGCGGCGTGAGGGCGGGCGCGGCTGCGGGTGCGGGGTCGACCGGCGCGGCGAGGGACGGCGCGCCGGAGCCCGGGACCGGAGCCGGCGCGGCCCCCGCCGCCGGCTCGGCGAGCGGGTCGGCGAGCGCGGTGACCTCGCCGCTCCCGCCCTCGGTGATGACCATCGCGCCACGGTCGGTGACGTAGTACGCGACGGTCCCGTGGTCCTCCGTGTGCCCGTCGAGGCCGAGCTGGGCCTGCGCCCGGGCAAGCAGCGTCAGGTCGACGCGTGCACGGTCGGTGGACCAGGTGCCGGTCGACGGGGCGTCCGGTGCGGCCGGCTCGGGCCGGGTGCTCGGCGCCCCGGTGGCGGGTGTCGTGGTGTGCCGCGTCGTGGCCAGGGGCGCGGGAGCGGGGTCCGCGAGGGCGGGGCCGACGGGACCGGTGGCGGTGGTGCCGGGTCCCGACGGCGCGCCGCTCGGCGTCGCCGTGGCCTCGGCGGCGGCCGGCGAGCCCTCGAGCACGACCACGTACCGGTGCAGGCCGTCGCCGCCGCCGAAGTCGTCGGCGTACGCCACGGCCTCGCCCCCGCCCAGGACCGAGACGCCGAGCGGGACGGCGAGCGCGACCGCGGCGGCGGCTCCGGTCCAGGTGCGGCGCGGGGTCATGGGGTCTCCTTCGGGACGGCGTGCGCCCGCCCCATCGGCAGCCCACGCGCGACGTGAGCGAGGACCCCGTCGGCGAACGGGTGGCGCTGCACATCACCCCGGCCGATCGGGCGACGCGCATCCCTCGGGCGGGGGCCGGCCGCTCCGTGCGCCCTACCGGCTCAGCGCGGCGAGCACCTCGTCGGTGGTCGCCGTCTCGCCGAGCACCGGGAACACGCCGTCGACCGCGTGGCGGTAGCCGACCTCCGTCAGGTCGGTCGTGGCGTCGACCACGACGACCACGTGGAAGCCCGCGTCGTACGCGCCCCGGGCGGTCGACTCGACGCCGTAGGACGTCGCGAGCCCGGCGAGCACGAGCTGCGTGACCCCGCGCTCGCGGAGGCCGGCCGTGAGGGTCGCGTCGAGCGAGCTCCAGCCGTGGTGCTCCGCGCGCAGGTCGTCCGGCTGGGCGTCGAGCTCGGGCACGAGCGCGAGCGCGGCCTCAGGGACCGGCGGACGGTTGCCCCCGAGCTGCGTGCGTCCGGGCGGCGGGGCGTCGAGCCGCGCGGTCGTCAGCGCGACGGGGAGCCCTCGTTCGCGGAAGGCGGCGGCGAGCCGCGCGGACCGTCGGACGACGTCGGCGGTCGGGTGCACGGTCGGGCTCGCCACGGTCGCGAGCTGGAGGTCGACGACGACGAGGGCCGGCGTGGGGTCGAGGACGCTGAGCGGCATGAGGGTGCTCCTTCGGGTGCGGGGTGTCGAGCACCAGTGTCGACCGCCGGCGGGTTCGGATCTCATCGCCAGGTCGGCGTGCCGAAAGACTTGCCAGCGTCACATCAGCGATATATCGTTACCGCATTAACAGAGTAACCGCTCTCTCCCGGCGTCCGAGGCAGCCGAGCGTCCACGCTCGCGCCCCGCGCCGCACCTGCCGCCCCGATCGCCTGGTCCGCGGCGCCCACGAACCCCAGGAGACCTCCCATGCGACACCCCCATCACCACCACCGCGACCTCCCCTCCGACCGCGACCGCACCGAGCGCCGCGGACCCGACCCCGCCGACGCCATGACCGGCCGGGCGTGGCGCGTGCGCCGCAACCGCGGCGGCTTCCCCGGCTTCCCCGCCGACGACTCGGGCACCGAGCCCGGGCGCCGCGGCGGGCCGGGCGGACGCCGGGGCGAGAGCCCGTTCGGCACCCACCCGGGCGACCCCTCCGGCGGACCCGACGGCATGTCCCGCGGGCCCCGTGGCTCGTTCGGCGGGCCGGGCGGGCCCGGCGGACCGTTCGGCGGGCCCGGCGGACCGTTCAGCAGCCACGCAGGCGGCCCCGGCGGCCCGTTCGGGCACGGCCACCCCGGGGGCGGCCCGTTCGGGCCCGAGCACGGCTTCGGCCCGCACATGCGCGGCCGCGGACCGGGCCGCGGACCCGGGCGGCGCGCCGGGCGCGGCGACATCCGCGCCGCCGTCCTCCTGCTCCTCGTCGAGCAGCCCATGCACGGGTACCAGCTCATCCAGGAGATCGGCGAGCGCACCGGCGGTCGGTGGCGCCCCAGCCCGGGCGCGATCTACCCGGCGCTCTCGATGCTCGAGGACGAGGGCCTCGTGACCATCACCGCCGAGCAGGGTCGCAAGCTCGCCCGGCTCACGGACGCCGGCCAGGCGTACGTCACGGAGCACGCCGACGAGCTCGGCAGCCCCTGGCAGGACGCCCAGGACCGCCCGGTCCACCCCGGCCGCGCGCTCCGCGAGGCCGTGGAGGCGCTCGGTGCCGCCGCCGGGCAGGTCGCCCGCACCGGGGACGAGGCGCAGACCGCGCAGGCGCTCGCCGTGATCGACCGCGCGCGCCGCGAGCTCTACCTCGTGCTCGCGGGCGAGCCCGGCGTCGGAGCCGGGGCCGGCGGCACCACACCGCCCGCCCCGGGCCCCGACGCCTGACCTCGGACACCACGCGGCCGTCGCCCTCCCCGGGCGGCGGCCGCTGCCCGTCGTCGTCGGCCGAGCCGTCGGGCCGCACCCGGCAGGCCGCGCCCGTCACGCCCGAGCCTTCAGGCCGCAGCAGTCACGCCCGAGCCGCCGGGCCGCAGCCGTCACCCCCGAGCCGCCAGGCCGCGCCCGTCACGCCCGAGCCGCCAGGCCACGCCCGAGCCGCCGGGCTGGTGCCGTCACGCCGGCGTCGTCGCCCGGTCCTCGTCCCGGACCACCGGGCGCAGCTCGACCGTGCCGTCGCCGGGGAAGACGAGCCCCGCGACGAGCTCGACGAGGTCCGCCGGGTCCTCGGTCTCGATGACGTAGAAGCCGCCGAGCTGCTCGACAGTCTCCGAGTACGGCCCCTCGGTCACGACGTGCCGCGTCTGCCCCTCGGGGATCCGCACGAGCGTCGACGTCGTCGCGCGGCGCAGCTCCTTGCCGGACGTGATGCGGTGCCCGCGCTCGGCGCACGCCCGCGTGAAGTCCTCGTGCTGCCGGTCGATCGTGGCCGCGCGCTCGGCGTCCATCGCGACCCAGACGGCCTCGTTCCCGTGCAGCAGGACGGTGTACTCCGTGGTCATGTCGTTCCCCGTCGTGTCCGGGGGGCACCCGGTGGGCGCCCGTCACCAGCATGACGCGCAGGACCGGCGCCGATCGACAGCCGGCGGCAGCTCGTCCGCGCACCGCGTCCGGCGCCGTCGCACCGGGCCGTCGCCGACGCCGTCGCTCGGGGCCGCCCCCGCCCCCGCCACACCGGGCCGTCGCCGCCTCCGCCGTCACGCCGAGCGGCGCGCCCCGACGAGAGCGACCCCGTCCCGCACCGGTGCGGCCGCGAGGAGCTCGCGCGCCGCGACGCCGATCACCGCGCTGTACGTCGGGTACGCGAACTCGACGCGCGCGAGCGTCGCGAGGTCGACGCCCGCCGCCATCGCCGTCGTGACGGCCTGGATGACCTCGACGGCGTTCTCCCCGACGGCGTGCGCGCCGAGCAGGAGCTCGCGGCGGCGGTCGGCGACGAGCTTGAGGAAGCCGCGCGGGCGGTCGTCGATGATCGGGCGTTCCATCGCGGAGTACGGGACGTGCGCGACGAGGCACCCGGCGTCGCGGGCGCGCGCCTGCTCCTCGGTCAGCCCCACGCCGGCGTAGTCGGGGTCGGTGAACCCGCCCGCGGGCAGGAGGTGGTGCGGGGTCCGGCGGGTCGCGCCGAGCACCGCGTTGCGCGCCGCCGCCTCGGCCTCGACGTGCGCGGCCTGCACGAGCATGGCCTGACCGTTCGCGTCGCCGGCCGCGAGCACGTGCGCCGCGCTGGTGCGCAGGTACTCGTCGACCACGATCCGCCCGCGCTCGACCTGGACGCCCGCGGCGTCGAGCCCGAGGCCCTCGACCGACGCCGGCCAGCCCGTCGCCATGACGACGTCGTCGAACGTGTCGTGGTGCTCCGCGCCGCCGGCCTGCCAGGTGAGCACGATGCCCGCGCTGTCGTCCGCCTGCCGCAGCGAGACGACCTGCTGGACCGAGGTGACGACCCGCACGCCCTGCTCGGTGAACGCCTGCGCGACGGCCGCCGACACCGCGTCGTCGGTCTGCGCGAGGATCCGTGGCGCCACCTCGAGCAGCGTGACGTCGCTCCCGAACGCGTTGAAGATCGTCACGAGCTGCGCGCCGGTGTTGCCGGCGCCGACCACGGCGACGCGGCGGGGCAGCCGCGGCAGGTCGAGCACCTGCTCGGGGAGCGTCGCGAGCTCGGCGCCCGGCACGGGGAGCCGGCGCGAGTGACCGCCGACGCACAGGATCACCTGGTCGGCGCGCAGCGTGCGCCCGGAGGCCTCGAGCACGACCTCGTGCGGCGAGACGAACCGCGCCCGGCCCTCGAGCACGAGGTCGACGCCGGCGGCGCGCAGCCGGTCGGGCTCGTTCTTGACCGCGAGCACACGCTCGACGGTCGCGCGCACGCGGGCGACCGTGGTGGGCCAGTCGATCGTCTGCTCGGTGACCGTGATGCCGTACGCGTCGGCGGTGCGGACCTCGCGCATGAGCCGGGCCGTCTTCGCGAGCACACGGGTCGGCACGCAGCCGGTGTTGACGCACGTGCCGCCCGTCCGCCGCGCCTCGACGACGGCGACCCGCGCGCCGAGCTCCGCGGCGCGCAGGGCGGCCGCCGTTCCCGCCGGGCCGGCGCCGATGACCAGGACGTCGTACGAGTCGTTCATGCCCTCACTGTCCGCGGCGGCGCGCGGTGCCGCGACCGCTCGGGAGGCGGTTCACAGGAAGCCCGTGCGGCGCCTCTCAGGAACGAGACGCACCTCACACAGCGCCGCCGCGCGCGCGTCCCCGCGCGCGGGCTCGCCGCGAGCGGCGGCGGCAGCGGTCGTCGCCCGGGCATCCCCAGGCGTCGGTCGCGCCGACGTCCGCAGGCGGTCGGTCGTGGAGCCGTCAGGCCGGCGGTGGAGCGGTGCTGCGGCGCACCACGAGCTCGGTCGGCAGCACGACGCGCTCGGGCGCGGCGGCCTCCCCGGCGCGGGCGCGCTCGATCGCGCGGGTCAGCGCCCCCGCGGCGGCGCGGCCCTTGGCGACGAGGTCCTGCCGGATCGTCGTGAGCGCGGGGCGCATCCGGCTCGCGAGCGCGCTGTCGTCGAAGCCGACCACGGAGACGTCGTCGGGCACGCGGAGCCCGAGGTCCTGCGCGGCGTGCACGACGCCTAGCGCCATGAGGTCGGAGAAGCACAGCACCGCGGTCGGCCGGTCGGGGGTGTCGAGCAGCAGCCGGGCGCCCTCGTAGGCGTCGGGCTCGGTGTTGCCGGGCACCTGCGCGGCGCTCACCTGCACGCCCGCGGGACGCAGCACGGAGAGCCAGCCCTCGACGCGCGCCCAGTCGACGTACGTGGTGCCCGCCAGCTCCGGCTCGACGAGCCCGTGCGTCCCGCCGTACCCCTGCGTGAGCAGACCGACCGAGCGGTGACCGAGCGCGAGCAGGTGCCGGGCGCCGAGCCGTGCGCCGCCGGCGTCGTCGAGCAGCACGCTGCCCGAGCCCGGCAGCGGCTCCTGGTCGACGAAGACGAGCGGGAGCCGGCGCTTCACGAGCCAGTCCAGCGCCGGGGCGCTGCCCGCGCAGGAGTAGACGAGCGCGCCGTCCATCGGGATGTCGCGCGCGGGGATCATCGCCGCCGATCCCGTCGAGGGCAGCAGCGCGAGGGCCAGGCCGGTCGGCGCGAGCTCCTCGGCGAGGGCGCCGAAGAAGCCGGTCGCGATCTCGTCCTGGAACGCGGTGCCGATCGACTCGGTGAGCAGGACGCCGACGGCTCCGGTGGTGCCGCGGGCGAGCGCGCGCGCCGCGGGGTCGGGGCCGACGTAGCCGAGCTCGTCGGCTGCGGCCAGGATCGTGCGGCGCAGCTCGGCGGAGAGCTGGTCGGGTCGCGAGAAGGCGTTGGAGACCGTCATCCGGCTCACGCCGACCTTCTCGGCGACCGTCTGGAGCGTCACGCGCCCCACGGCGCCACCCGGTTCCCCGTCATGGGGTCCAGGGTAGGTCGCCGCGGGGCACCCGACGGGCCCGGGGTGCGCGACCGCGACGGTCGCGGAGGCGTCCGGGCCCGACGGGTCAGTGCGCGGGGTGCGCACCGGACGGGGTGCAGCGCGGGGCGACCGCGTCACCGAGGTGGTGCAGGGCGGTCGCGAGGGCGCCGCGCGTGCGGCGGGCCACGGGCGGCCGCTCGTGCTGCGGGCGCGGCTCGACGACGGGCGCGCCGGGCCGTGCGCTGTGGGACTCGAGCAGGGTGGCCCTGCGGGACAGGAGCAGGGCGAGCTGCGGGCTCTCCATCATGGCGATCTCCTCCGTGGGTTCTGTACCGATAAAGTAGCGCGGTGGTCTGTACCGGTCAAGTGCTGCGTCGAAGCGCGATCACCCGCCCGGGGAGGAGCCCCGGCGCGTGCCGCGCGGTGCGCTTCGCCCGACACCTGCTCGACGAACGGGGACGCCACGGGAGGACATCTGGCGGCGCGCGGCCGACTCAGGCGCGCGGCCGACTCAGGCGCGCGGCCGACTCAGGCGCGCGGCCGACTCAGGCGCGCTGCGCGCTCACGGCAGCGGCCGGCCGGAGTCGTCGGTCGCGTCCGACTGCGTCGAGAACTTGGTGCAGAACACCGCGTAGGTGCCGTCGGCCCGGCGCACGACCGTCGCGCCGTCCTGCCAGATGCCGTTCTCGCGCGACCACGGCGAACCGATCGGGTCGCCCTGGTTCTGGTGGATGTTGTGCACGCCGCGCGTCCCGTCGTGGAACGGCTCGCCCAGGACGAGCACCCGCACCGACTGCGTGAGGAGCGGCTCGAGGACCGCGAGCGCGTCGAGGCTCGTCCCCCCGCTCCACGGGAGCTCGCTGGACGGCGCGACGACGAACTTCACCTTGTCCAGCAGCGGACCGAGGAGGCACCCGAGCCGGCGGGGCCGCAGGTCCGGGTTGCGGATGTAGTCCAGGGCCCCCGAGGCGGCGGTCTGGGCGAGCGGGTGCCAGCCGTCGGCGAGCGCGGGCAGGCCCTTCAGCCTCGCCTCGTCGAGCTCGACGACCTTCCACCGGATGCCGTTCGGCACGGACTTGCTGTCGACGTCGATCGCGCAGTGGTAGAGCCCCGCGGGCGTCGCCACGCGCAGGTTGCCGTGGAAGTACTGGCCGTAGTCGTTGACCGGGTCCCGGTAGTAGCTGTGCCGGGTGCCGATGACGACGCCGTAGCCGTGGGTGAGCGGCATGTCCGTCTCCTGCCGTGGGTCGGCGACTCACGCAGGAGGAGGGTGCCGGGCGCCCGGTGATACCCGGGAGACGCCCTGGGACGGCTCAGCGCAGGCCGGAGGCCTCGACCCAGGCGACGGCCTCGGCGCGCGTGGAGACGCCGATCTTGCGGTACGCGGTCCGCAGCTGCGACTTGACGGTGTTCCGGCTGACCCAGAGGCGCGAGGCGATCTCCTCGAGCGTCACGTCCTCCGCGAGCTCGGCGAGGACGACCCGCTCGCGCGGCGTCAGCAGCTGCACCCCGGCCGCGGTCCGGTCCGGCTCGACCATGGTTCCGTTCGTCATGACTGCCCCCACTGCGTCCGAGGCGCTCGGGCCCCGGAAGAGCCGCGCCGCACTGTGTGCTTGATGCTTCAATTCATCGGCGCCGCGCTCGGGAAGTTGAACGTTGCCGACGCACCGGTCGCGCGACACGCCGTCCGACCTCCGGCGGCCACGGGTGAATCCCCCGCGCGTCGCGGCCCCGGGTGCACCTCGCGTCCGCGGTGCGCGACCCCGGGTGCGCGTCGCGTCCGAGGCGCGCGGGGCCTGTGTGCACCTCGCGCTCGCGGCGCGCGCCCCGGGTGCACCTCGCGTCCGCGGTGCGCGGCCCCGGGTGTGCCTTCTCGCACCTCGGCGCACCGCGCAGCCGCTCAGGCGCGCGATACCCGGCCGCCCCGGCGCCCGACGGGCCGGCCGCGCGGACCCGCGTGGCGCCCGCTGTATCTCGACCGTGGTCCCGCCGCTCCTCCGGGAGTACGTTCGCACTACTGCGGCGCGAGGGGGCGACGGCGATGGGCCGGTTCAGCGCCGTCCGCGACAACGCACAGGCCGAGCGACGCGAACCCCCGGCAGCGCCCCCACGACAGGTCCGGCCCTCGGGCACGCTCGCCCCGAGCACGCGGGCGCCCGGGGTCCTGGCGCTCCAGCGCGCAGCGGGCAACGCCGCGACGTCCGCGCTCCTGCACCGGGACGCGAGCGGTGGCGGGCTGCAGGCACCGCAGGTCCAGCGCGCCGCCGTCGCGGACTACATGAAGACGGACCCGTCCCAGGTGACCGATGCGCAGCTCGACGCCACCGACGAGTTCAAGGCGTACATCGCGTCGAGCACGCCGGCGAAGAAGGTCAGCCCGGAGGACGCGCGGCTGGCGCTGCGGCTGCTGCTGCGCTACCTGAACGCGCTGTCCCCGGGAACGGTGTTCGGCCCGCACGACCTCGACGGGTGGCTGCGCACGGCACAGGCACGGTCGAAGGTCGCGGGCACGGCCGAGGGCGCGGTCGGCACCGGGGAGTGGGTCGGCCTGAGTCCCGTGGACGTGCGGGGGCCGACGACGTCGGGCAGCGACTTCATGCAGTGGATGCTGGGCGGTGGCTCGGTGCCCGCCGTGAAGACCGTCAAGGGGAACTGCTGGGAGATGGTGATGTTCTCGGCGTTCCGGGCCGGACAGCTCAGCGAGGCGCGGATGCGCGAGATCTACACCAAGGGTCAGGCGGCGGACAAGGCCCGCGGCGGGCTCGCGTTCCCGGAGACCGTCGAGGCGGAGCTCCGCTCGGGCTCCGAGTTCGTCTACGACCCGGCGAAGGCCGGCTCACCGAGGCCCCTGCGCGGGGACGTCGTGATCTTCAGCAGCGCGGCAGGTCACGTGGCCCTGGCGACGGGACGTCTGGTCGGAGGTCAGGTCGAGATCATCAGCCACTGGGGACCGCCGCACCACAACCTCAAGATCGAGACCACCACGGTCGAGGACCTGCTGAAGAACGGCGCGAAAGCGCCCGTCAAGTTCTGGAGCCCACGGTGGTAGCAGCCACGACTCTCGCGACCGTGCCCTGGTCGGCCGGGCCGGCCGGCCTCCCGCAGCGGCTGGAGGCGGACCCCCGGTCCGGCTGGGTCATGCCCGAGGACGTGCGCATGGTCCCGGTCCCGGTCCACGTCCGGCGGGACGGCACCGGCGCGCTGTGGGTCACCGACGGGACGGAGCGGGTCGTGCGCTGCGCACCGCCCGGCGTCATCGAGCTGCCGGGCGACTGCGGGCCGCTGCTCGACCTCGCCGTCGTGGACGCCGGGACGTACGGCCTCCTCGACCGGGTCGAGAGCGGCACCCGGCTGCGCTGGTACGACGGTGCGGCGCCGGCCTGGGAGCGGGAGGGCGACTTCGGCACGCTCCTGACGGACGGACGGCGGGTCCTCACGTCCGAGCGGCACGGCCCGGCGGTGTACGAGTGGGACGTCGTCACCGGGAACCTGGTCCGGACGCTGCTCCGCAGCCCTGACGCTGGCGAGCCGTTCCTCGTCGACGGCGCCCTGCACGCCGTGTTCACGGACCATGCCGCCGGGCACCGCGGTGTCGAGCGGCTCGACCTCGACGGCACGGTCCACCGCACCGTCCTGGCCGGCGCCGAGCAGTACGCCGTGCTGGTCCACCCGATCGGCTTCGACGCGGATCGCCGGCCCTACGCCCTCCGCGACGGCGAGGTCGTGCGCGTCGCGCCCGGTGGCGAGATCGAGCGCGTCGGGCCGGTCGGCGACCTCTCCCCGCGGCTCCTCCGGATCGACCCGGACGGTCGGGTGCTGTTCGCGGTCAGCACCGCGGACGGAGTCTCCGTGCAGTCCCTGAGCAGGGGCGGCTGACGGGGCGACCACCGACCGCCGACCGCCGACCGAGTCTCACTCACAGCCGCGGCGGCCCCTGCCGGACCCGCTCGAGCAGCGCGTCCGGGGTGTCGCGCTCGCCGTCCCAGCGCGACTCGATCCACCACGTCGCCCCGGCGTCGGCGTACGCGCGTGCGTGCGCCGCGGCGGCGCCGGGCCCGTCGGGGAGCACGCCCTCGACGACCACGTCGACGTCGCCGAGGAACCGCTCGGGCTCGGCGGTCGCGAGCGCAGCCCGGCGCTCGGCCACCCACGCGACGAGTGCGCGCACGTCCTCCGGGCTCACGGGCCCGGACCGGCCCTGCGGGATCACGCCGTCCCAGCGCGCCGCGCGGCCCATCGACCGCTCGCTCGGCCACGCGCCGACCGCCCACACCGGGATGCGCGGCCGCTGCACGGGCTGCGGGCGGAACACGAGGTCGGTGACGGTGTGGTGGGTGCCGGCGTAGGAGAACCGCTCGCCGGTCCACGCGCGCTCGAGGATCGCGAGCGCGTCGTCGAGCCGCTCGGCGCGTCCCCGTGCGGTCGCCGCCTCACCGCTGACGCGCGCGAAACCGCCGTCGTCGGCCGCCCCCAGCCCGACCGGGAGCACGAGGCGCCCGCCCGAGAGGTGGTCGACCGTCACCGACTCCCGCGCGACCTTCCAGGGCCGGCGCCGCGCGAGCGGGAAGATCATCGCGCCGAGCCGGATCCGCTCGGTGCTCACCGCGAGCGCGCCGAGCAGCGTCCACGGGTCCCACGTGTCGAGCTCACCGACGCTGATCCCGTCCCACGTGAAGAAGCCGTCCCAGCCGTGCGCCTCGGCCTCCTGCGCGAGCGCGACCGTCTGCGCCACGGAGCCGAAGCTCCCCACGAACCCGAACCGCATGCCGCACGCTCCCCTGCGTCGCCGTCAGCGCCCCGGAGGCGCCGCCCGCCGCGCGTGCCGGGCGCCGGCCGCACCGTCGGACGCTCGCGACGCTAGCGGCGGCCACCCACACGCCGGGCCGCCGCCGCCATCCGTGCGTGACTCGTCACCACCGGTGCGCGACGTCCACCACGACCCGCGACCCGGACCCCGGCCCGTCGAGCACGAACACCCGGAACGGCAGTCGCGCGCGGACACCGAGCCCGAGGTCCGTGTGCCCCTCGAACGTCCCGGCCCAGACGACCTGACGGAACGTCCGGTACCCGCTGACGTTGCGGAGCTCCGACGGGTTCGCCGGTGCGTAGGTCAGGTTGCCGTTGTCGTCGTAGGACGGGTTGCCGAGCGTGATCTGGAGCGAGGCACCACCGCGTGTGGGGATGACGTGCCCGGAGCCGTCGGCGGTCACCTCGTCGACGTACGCGACGCGGTACCCACCGCTCCCGCCCGCGAGGTCGACGACGAGCCGGTCGTAGCAGGTGTGCCGTCCGGTGCGGACGTCGAAGACGGTCGCAGGCGCCAGGCTGAGCGTCGACTTCTCGAGCGACCCCCAGCGGATGCCGCAGTAGGGCGCGGCCCCGGCAGGCGACGCCGGGACCAGCAGGAACGAGCCGACCAGCAGCAGTATCGCGAGAACGGATGTCCGCCTCATCGCACGACCTCCTCGTCGTACGGGCACCGGAGCGATGTCCGTGAGCATTTCAGGATATACCCGTGCGAATCGGGCAGCGACGGCGGCGCGGGCGACGTTTCGACGCCCGTCGCAGGGATGCCCTAGGGTCGTCGCGCCGGGCCGCGGCGGGGGGAGCGCAGCGCCGGCGGCACGACCGATCCGCACGACCGACCTGACCGGCAGGGAGCCCGTGAGCGCGTCGAAGACCCTGACCCCGCACCCCCGTCCGGACGACGCCGCCGCGTCGGCCACCCCCGCGCCGGGCACCTCCTTCGTGCGTGAGCGCCCGACGCTGCACGCCGAGGTCTGGGTCTACGACCGGGCGCTCACGCACGTCGTGCTCGTCGAGCACCCGTGGCGCGGGCTCGTCCCTCCGGGCGGCGCGGTCGAGCCGGGCGAGACCCCGCGCGAGGCGGCGCTGCGCGCCGTCACCGAGCTCACGGACCTCGAGCCTGCACTGCTCGAGTCCCCGGCCGCGGCGACGACGCGCGCCTACCGGTCGGGGTGGGCGCCGACGCTGTGCCTCGCCTTCGCCGCCGTCCTGGGCGGCCGGCCGGAGCTCACGAGCACGGCCGGCCACGCCGCGGTGTGGCACCCGCTCACGCCGTTGTGGTCCTCGTGGTTCCCGGGCGACGCCCAGCGCATCCGCACGTTCGCCCGCTCGCTGCGCGACTGACCAGCCCGGCGGCGCCCCGGTGCCGGCCGCAGGACCACCGCAGATCCGCGGCTCGCGGCTGTCGATCCCGCGGGTGCTCGCGCGTCATGCTGGTGACGGGCGCCCACCGAGCGCCCGCGGACGCGAGGGAGGCCGATCATGGCTCAGGAGTACGTGGTGCTGCTGCACGGCGACGAGCGGGTGTGGGCGGACGCCGACGAGGCCGCGCGCGCGGAGGCGTACGCGGCGCACGGCCGGTTCATGGAGCTGTGCGCGGAGCACGGCCACACCGTCACGGGCGGCGCGGAGCTCGCGCCGGCGGCGACGTCCCTGATCGTGCGGGTCACCGACGGGCAGGGGTCGCCGGTCGTCACGGACGGGCCGTTCCTGGAGACGGTCGAGCAGCTCGGCGGGTACTACCAGATCGCGACGGACGACGTGCGCGACCTCGCGCGGCTCGCGGCGGGGCTGCTGCTCTCCCCCGAGGACGGCACGGTCGAGATCAGGCCCGTCGTCACGGGCGGCGACGCCGACGCCGTGGCGTCCGAGAGCACGGTGGCCGACGTGGCGGCGCGCGCGACGGCGGACGCATGAGGTTCCTCGTCCTGCTCTACGAGGACGAGCGCGCCTGGGCGGCCCTCGACGCGGAGGCGCGCGCCGAGGTGTTCCGGCAGCACGACGCGTTCTCCGCGGCGGTCGCCGCGCACGGCTGCACGATCGCCGGCGGCGAGGGGCTCGCGTCGGTCGACGCCGCGACGACGATCCGGCGGGACGGCGACGACGTGACCGTGACCGACGGCCCGTTCGCGGAGACGGCCGAGCAGCTCGGCGGCTTCTACCTGGTCGACGCGCCGGACCTCGACGTGGTGAGCGAGCTGGTGCGGCTGCTCCCCGAGTACACGATCGAGATCCGCCCGACGATCGAGCTGTGACGCCGCGGTGACCGACCGCGACGCGGCGGACGCCGTCGACCGCGCGTGGCGCGCGCACTGGTCGCCCGTCCTCGGGCTGCTCATCGGGCAGTTCGCGCGGCCCGACCTCGCGGAGGACGCGCTCGCCGACGCGTTCGTCGCCGCGGCGCGGCGCTGGCCCGCCGACGGGGTGCCGTCGTCCCCCGGGGCCTGGCTGCTCACCGCGGCCCGGCGGCGGGTCCTCGACCGGCTCCGCGCGGAGGCCGTGCACCGGCGCAAGGAACCGCTCATGGTGGTGGACGAGCGCACCCGCGCGCTCGCCGCCGAGACGACCGACCCGGGGGCGCACGTGGGCGACGACCGCCTGCGGCTCGTGTTCGCGTGCTGCCACCCGGCGCTGGCTCCCGAGGCCCGTGTCGCGTTGACGCTGCGCTTCGTCGCCGGGCTCCCGACCGCCGAGATCGCCCGGCTGCTGCTGGTCCAGGAGCCCACGATGGCGGCCCGGCTCACGCGCGCGAAGAAGCGGCTCGCCGCGTCGGGCATCCCGTTCGCCACGCCGCCTCCCGAGCGGCTCGACGAGCGCCTCGACGTCGTCGCGACCGTGCTCTACCTCGTGTTCACGGCCGCGTACCACCCGACGGACGAGCCGGACCCGCTGCGGACCGCGCTCGGTGACGAGGCGATCCGGCTCGTGCGGGTGCTCGACGGGCTCCTGCCCGGCCGCCCGGTGGTGCGCGCGCTGCTCGCGCTCCTGCTGCTCCAGCACTCGCGCCGCGACGCCCGTCTCGACGACGCGGGCGCGCTCGTCCTGCTCCCGGACCAGGACCGGGGCCGGTGGCACGCCGACGAGATCGCCGAGGGCCTCGCGGTGCTGCGCAGCGTCCCCCCGGGTACCGGTCAGGCCGAGGAGTACCGCCTCCAGGCGCTCGTCGCCGCCGAGCACGCGACCGCACCCGCCGCGGACGCGACCCGGTGGGCCGTCGTGGCCGACCTGTACGGACGCCTCGAGGTCCTCACCGGGTCCCCCGTCGTCCGCCTCGCGCGCGCCGTCGCGGTCGCCGAGGCCGACGGCCCCGAGGCGGGGCTGACGCTGCTCGACGGGCTCGACGCCGCGCTGCCGACCCACCACCGCGTGCCGTCGGTCCGCGCGGAGCTCCTCGCCCGCGCCGGCCGCCCGGCCGAGGCCGCCACGTCGTTCCGTGCGGCGCTCGCGCTCGTGCACAACCCGGTCGAGCGCCGCCACCTGGAGAACCGCCTCGCCGCGACCGAGCCGTGACGCGGGGGCGGGGGCGTCGCCGACGGCCCGGGCCGCCCGCGGTGGCCGGGGGGGTCACGGGCGGCCGCCGGGGCGTGGCCGCCCGCGCACGGTGCCCTCGTGGACGCCCGGACGGGCAGGCCTGACCGGACCGTCCGCAATTGCGTGGACCCCGGCGGAGCGCTGGTGGTTCCCTGGCGGGATGAGCGACTGGAGCATCCGCGAGGTCCCCGTCCCGGCCTCCCTCGACGCACCGGAGGCGTGGCTGCTGCACGGGTCGGTCGACGCCGAGCACGAGTCCCTGCGCGACGCGTGGGGCACCCTCGACCACGCGCGCAGCCCGCACGAGGTCCTCACGTCGCTGCGTCACCAGCAGTACGTCCGCCGCATGCGCCTCGTCGCGGTGACGGGCGACGACACCGACCCGGGCGACCCGGCACGCGTGCTCGGCACCGCGGCGCTCTACCTGCCGCTCGCCGACAACCTCCACCTCGGCATCGTCTTCGTGTCGGTGCGCCCCGGCTCCCGCGGCCGCGGGATCGGCTCGGCGCTGTACGACGCGGTCGTCGAGCTCGCGACCGCCGCGGGCCGCACGACCCTCCAGGTGTCGACGGACCAGCGGTCCGAGCCCGACGCAGGGCCCGGCACGCTCGTGCCGTCGACCGGAACCGGCCGCGTCCGCGCCGACGACGCCGGGGTCCGGTTCGCGGTCGCCCACGGGTTCGCGCTCGAGCAGGTCGCCCGCTACTCGGTGCTCGACGTGCCCGTCGACCCGGCCTTCCTCGCGGAGCACCGCGCCGCGGCGCAGGCGGCGGCCGGCGACGAGTACCGCGTCGTCACGTGGGGAGCCCGCTGCCCCGACGAGTGGGTCGACGAGTTCGCCGTCCTCAACACGCGGATGAGCACCGACGCCCCGGCGGGCGGGCTCGACCTCGAGGAGGACGCGTGGGACGCCGAGCGCATCCGCGTCTACGAGCAGGACTTCGCCGAGCGCGGCATGGAGTTCCGCGTCGTCGCCGCCGAGCACGTGCCGACGCACACGCTCGCCGCGTACACCTCGTTCGGGTCGTCGGGCTGGAACCGGGAGTACGTCAACCAGGAGGACACGCTCGTGCTCAAGGAGCACCGCGGGCGACGCCTGGGGATGCTCGTCAAGACCGCGAACCTCGAGCGCCTCGCCGTCGAGCAGCCGGAGGCACGGCGCATCGGCACGTGGAACGCCGAGGAGAACTCGTTCATGCTCTCGATCAACGTCGCGCTCGGGTTCCGCCCCGCCGGCGGCTCGGGCGAGTGGCAGACGAAGCTCGGCTGACCCGACGCCGGAGCTGCGGGGGCCGTGACGTCGACCGTCGCTCACCCGTCTTCGGAGAGTCCGTCGAACACAGCCCGGAGCATGGAGACGCGGTCGACGACCGTCCGGGGCATGTGGCTTGCGAGCAGCTCGATGCTGGCTTCGGGGAAGGCTTCTGTGAGCTGCACGGCTCCGACGCCCATCAGGACGCCCATCTCGGCACCGAGCCGGTTCGCGCCTGCGAGACCGACATCGAACTCGTAGCGTTCGAGTCGTTCGGTCGCCGACAGATACAGCCTGTCGAGGAGCGCTCCCTGGTTCTGCCAATCCAGAATCTCGGCCAGATCGCTCGCGTCGCGGCGAGTGGTGTGCTTTCGGTCGGTCCACGCGACCATCTTCAGCACGGTGAGCCCGGCCACGGTGGGCACATCCACGGTGACTCCGCCCGGGAGCAGCGCCTTGGTCCTCGACCGGTACGCCTCGTGCATGCCGAGCACGTTCATCTTGTGCTGGTTCGGCCACATCAGCGTCCGATCAGCCGACTCGACACCGCCGCACGGAACTACGTCGACCTCGACCCCAAGGACGTCGAACTTATGGCCGGCGTCACCGATCGGCTGAAGTCCCGACGTGAAATCGTCGAACGCCTCCCAGCCGTCCACCACCAGCGCAATATCAACGTCTGCCGTGGCCCTGACGCCACGGAGCCCGAGACTGCTGGCGAGTCTATTTCGAGCAGTCGCACCAACAACCATCACATGGGCGCGCAGATCAGACACGAGCTCCCGAAGCACGCGGGCAGCGACCCCGAGCTCAGGATCCGTCGATCGCGACAAATCGATCACTATTTTTCCTGATCCTTTCTGCATGCTCGATCTGACGAGGGTCACCCGATGCCATGAGATCCGCGTAGATCAGCAGTTCCGGTACGAGGCCGCCGGCATTGTCGAGCGACGGCGCTCGCCAGAACTTGCGCCGCAGGAACACGTCGCCGTCGGTTTCGTCGCGATGCAGGCGCGCCTCGACCAGGAGACGAGTCGGAATCTCCTCCGAATAAAGCGTCGCCGTCGCGGGTCTCAGGTACGGATCCAGCATGCTGGCAGCGAGTTCGCCGCCCAGAAGGACCCCGTGCTCTTCGAAGTTTCTCACCGCGCGCCACCACTGCTGAGCAGGTGCGGCAAATCGTCCGTGCTCGAGCTTCGCGCTCAGTCTCGTGGCATATTGTTCAACCCATCTGGACGCGAGCTCGCTCCCACGGCCCAGCCGTCGTCGCCTTCCATCTCCGTAGAGGTAGCCAGACTTCTCCAGGGCGTCGATCACCTTGTGTGCCGTGCCTAATGAAGTCATGCTTGCCGCCGCGACGTCGCGAAGGGGAGCCGACTGCAGTTGCGGCCATGAGAGGAGCGCGAACACTACCTGCAACCCTGAGCGGGAAAATATTCTCGACTGATCGGGAACATGCAGCTTCGGGTTGGGCCTGGCCGAGCGCACCGTTTCGGGCCGGAATCCGCGAAAGTGGATCATCAGTCGATCCCAATCGAAGTTCATGTTCCCCGCACCGTCCACATAGTCGGCGCCTCGGCGTCGCAGCGTCTCGGCCTGCACATCGCTGACATATCGAGCAACCAGCAGGGCGTTCTGGGGGGGCAAGGGCAGCACGGAAGCGCCAGTATCAGTCAGTTCGTCTTCGACGACCGCGAGGTAGGTCTTCGATCCTCGGCGTCCTGCGTCGAAAGTCAGCCGCACGTCATAATCGTCTTGCGCCTCGCCGAGGTCCATAGCGCTGAGCACGATGTCGTGCGAACGGACTACGTCGAGGATTCGATTCAATAAGTCAGTGTTCATTTTTTTCCGTGTTCATCCGCAGTGAACATGCATCTACAGTGAACATACCAGCGCGACGCGGCCCTCAAGCCAGTACACGGCACTCACGCCCGGCGCGCGCCCCACCACGTCGACCAGCGGCGCTCGACCTCCGCGAGGAGCGCGTCGTCGGCCCCGTACAGCGAGAGCGTCGCCGTGACGAGGCCGTGCGGCGGGCGGCTCGCGGCGGGTGTCTCCTCGATGACGAGCAGCGCCTCGGTGAGCCCGTGGAGCTGGATCCCGACCTGGAACTCGGTGCGGTGCCACAGCGTCCCGCCGAGCGGCGACCCGTCGGGCCGGCGCGCCTCGACGTGACCCCCGAGCGGGATGCCCCGCACCCCGTGCAGCCCGGCACGGTCGAGCAGCCGGTCCTGCGGGCCGCCCGCGTCGAGCTCCTCGGCGCGCAGCGTGCGGCGGTCCTCGCCTGGGTGGCGCTCGAGCGCGAACCGCAGCTGCTGGGCGAACGCGATCCAGCCCTCGTCCATCTCGTCGCGCACGCCGTCGAACCGGTGCAGCCCGTCGTGCTGCCGGGCGATCGTCAGGTGGCTGCGCCCCTCGTCGACGGGTGTGACGGTGATGAGGTCGCCGTGCTTCCACGTGAGGCTGCGGACCGGCTGGGCGGGCTCGTCGACGGCGCTCGTCTCGGCGGCGCGCGCCTCGTCCACGAAGATCTGCTGGATCTCGGCATCGAGCCCGTCGTAGTCCCAGCCGAACCAGCGGCGGATCTTCGCGGGCTCGCGCAGGTGCTCCCAGACGGCGGCCGCGTCGGCCGCGATGTCGAGGGACACGATCTGGCGGTGCTCCAGGCGCAGGGTCGTCATCACGCACTCCTCGTCGAGTCGGCGGGCTCCTCCGACCGTAGCGCGGGCCGCCCACCGGCGCACCGACCGGACCGGCGGGGCCGCCGGACCGGGCAGGTCGGGCCGCGGGACCGGGCCGTCTCAGCGGGTGAGGACCGCGACGCCGTCCGGGTCGACAGCGAGCTCCAGCACCGTCCCCGGGTCCGCGGCCGAGCCGGCGGGGGCGAGCACGGTGACCCGGCCGAGGTCCGGGACGTCGACGGCGTACTCGGCGCGCCCGCGCCGGAAGGCGACACCGGCGACCGTCCCGGTGACGGTCCCGTCGGCACCGCGCGGCGCGACGACCAGGGCACCCTCGACGAGCGCCGCGAGGTCGGGCGCCCACGTCGACGGGTCCGCCGGGCCGCGCCCGACCGCCGTGAGCGCCGCCCGAACCGGCGCTGCAGCCGGGTCGTCGAGCGCGACGAACGCCTCGTAGCCGAGGAACTCGGCGACCCGCCGGCTCGTGGGCCGGCGCCAGAGCTCGGCGGGCGGGGCGACCTGGAGCAGCCGGCCCGCGTCCATCACGGCCACGCGGTCCGCGACGGCGAACGCCTCGTCGTGGTCGTGGGTCACGAGGAGCGCGGTCGTGCCGGTCGCGGTCAGGGCGGCGCGCAGGTCGTCGGCGAGGCGCTCGCGCAGCGCGCGGTCGAGCGCCGAGAGCGGCTCGTCGAGCAGCAGCAGCCGGGGCCGCGGGGCCAGCGCGCGGGCCAGCGCGACGCGCTGCTGCTCGCCGCCCGAGAGGGTCGGCACGGCCCGCCGCTCGTAGCCCGCGAGCCCGACGACGGCCAGCAGCTCGCGCACGCGGGCGTCGCGCTCGTCGCGGGGCGCCCGGGCCATCCGCAGGCCGAACTCGACGTTCCCGCCGACGTCGCGGTGCGGGAAGAGCTGGCCGTCCTGGAACATCAGCCCGAACCCGCGCCGGTGCACGGGCACGCCCGCGAGGTCGGCGCCGCCCCAGGCGACCGTCCCCGCCGCGGCGGGCTCGAGCCCGGCGACCGCGCGCAGCAGCGAGGACTTGCCGCAGCCCGACGGCCCGAGCAGCGCGACGACCTCCCCGGGCGCCACGGCGAGCGTCACGCCGTCGACCGCGACGGTGCCCCGGTCGCCGGCGCCGTAGCGCACCACGAGCCCGTCGACGCGCAGCCCGCCGCTCACAGCTCGCCTCCCCGGACCGACCCGCGCAGCCGCTCCGCGAGCGCCATGATCCCCGCGGTGAGCAGCGCGAGCAGCACGGACGCGGCGAGCGCCATGCCGTAGTTCTGCTCCCCGGGCCGCCCGATGAGCCGGTAGACGACGACGGGCAGCGTCGGTCGGTCGGGGCGGGCGAGGAACGACGTCGCCCCGAACTCGCCGAGCGACACGGCGAACGCGAAGCCGACCGCGAGGCCGAGCGGGCGCGCGGCGATGGGCAGGTCGACGGCGCGCAGGACCCGGCCCGGTCCGGCGCCGAGCGTCGTGGCGGCCTCGCGCAGCCGCGGGTCGATCGCCCGCAGCACGGGCAGCACGGTCCGCACGACGAGCGGCACGGCGACGACGGCCTGGGCGACGGGCACGAGCAGCCCGCTCGTGCGCAGGTCCACGGGCAGCCCGAGGGGCCGGTCGAGCGTGAGCAGGAACCCGAAGCCGACGGTCACGGCGGAGACGCCGAGCGGGAGCATGAACAACGCGTCGAGCACCGAGACGGTCCGCCGGGCGGCGCGGGCGCGCGGGCGGCGGGACACGACGAGCGCGACGAGCCCGCCGACGACGAGCGCGATCACCGTCGCGTCGGTCGCGGTGCGCAGCGACGTCAGCGCCGCGTCCCACACGGTGACGCTGAGCGGGCTCCCGCCGCCCGTGGAGTCCCCGGTCGTGCCCAGCGCGACGTAGTTGCCGAGCCCCCACCCGGTGGGCGTGCGCAGCGAGCGCACGACGAGCGTCACGAGCGGCAGCGCGAGCCCCGCCAGCACGAGCGCGGTCACGGCAGCGGCCGCGGTGTCGACGCCGTGCCCGCGCCCGAGCCGCAGCGGGTGCGCCGAGGCGGCGGTCGCGGTCAGGTGCAGCGCGCGCTCCTGGCGCCGGCGGGCCCGGGCGGCGAGCGTGAGGGCCGCCGCGACGACGACGAGCTGGACCACCGAGAGCACGGACGCGGCGCGCAGGTCGAGGAACTGCGTGGTCTGCACCCAGATCTCGGTCTCGATCGTCCCGTAGCGCAGGCCGCCGAGCACGAGGACGGTCCCGAACGCCGTCGAGCAGAACAGGAACACGAGCGATGCCGCGGAGGCGATCGCGGGCCCGAGCGCGGGCAGCGTGACCTCGACGAACGCCCGCACCGGCGACGCACCGAGCGCGCGGGCGGCCTGCTCGGCGCGCGGGTCGAGGTGCTCCCAGAGACCCCCGACGGTCCGCACGACGACGGTGTAGTTGAAGAACACGAGCGCCGCGACGATCGCCGCGAACGTGCCGTCGAGGTGCAGCGCCCCGAGCGGCCCGCCCTCGGCGAGCACCGCGCGGAACGCGACCCCGACGACGACCGTCGGCAGCACGAACGGCACGCTGACGAACGCCCGCAGCGCCCCGCGCCCGGGGAACCGGCACCGGAACAGCACGTACGCGCCGGGGATGCCGAGCAGCACCGCGAGCACCGTCGCGACGCCGGCCTGCGCGAGCGTGAGCCCGAGGATCCGCCACGTCCGCGGGCGGGAGAACACGTCGGCGAACCCGCCGAGGTCGAGCGCGCCGCCGGCGACGAAACCGCGGGCGACCAGCGTCGCGACCGGCCACGCGAAGAAGACGGCGAGGAACGCGAGCGGCAGCCCGGCCGCGAGCACCCACAGCGCCGCGGACCCGGCGGGCAGCCGGCTCCGTCGCGTGCGGGGGTGGTCGCGGCCGGGGAGGAGCATCAGCCGATCACGACGTCCGTCCACTCGGCGATCCACGTCTCGCGGTTCGCCTCGATGTCCTTCGGGTGGATCGGCGCGGGGTCGGTGGCGAGCGGCGCCCACCTCTGCCACTCCTCGGGCAGGTCGACCGCGGAGCTCACCGGGTACATGTACATCGACCCGGGGATGTCGGCCTGGACGGCGTCGGAGAGCAGGAAGTCGAGCAGGCGCTGGGCCCCCTCGACGTTCTCGGCGCCGGCGAGCACCCCGGCGTACTCGACCTGGCGGGTGCACGTCTCGAGCAGCGCACCCGTCGTCGGCTCGTCGGCGCCCGCGGGGACGGTCGACGGCGGCGACGACGCGTAGGACAGGACGACCGGGCGCGGGCCCTTGCCGTCGGCCCCGGAGAAGTCGGTGTAGTACGCGTCGGACCAGCCCTCGGCGACCTTGACGCCGTTGGCCCGCAGCCTCGCCCAGTAGTCGAGGTACTGCTCGGTCCCGAACCGGGCGGCGGTCCCGACGAGGAACGCCAGCCCGGGCGACGACGTCGCCGGGTTGGTCACCACGAGGAGGTCCTTGTACTCGGGCTTCGTGAGGTCCTCGAGGGTCACGGGCTCGGGCACGCCCCGCTCGGCGAACCAGGCATGGTCGACGTTGAGGCACACGTCCCCGAAGTCGACCGCGGTGAGCAGGCCCTCGTCGTCGTCGGGCACGGCGTGCTGCGCGGCGTCGGCGCCGGCCGGTGCGCCGGTGCTGTACGGCTGGAGCACGCCCTCGTCGATCGCGCGGGACGCGAACGTGGTGTCGATGCCGTAGACGAGGTCCCCCAGCGGGTTGTCCTTGGTCAGCACGAGCTGGTTGACGAGCGCGCCGCCGTCGCCGGGCGCGACCTGCTTCACGGTGAGCCCGGTCTCCTCCTCGAACTGCGCGAGGATCCCGTCGCTGAGGGCGAACGAGTCGTGCGTGACGAGCGTGACGGTCCCGCCGGACGCGTCCGTCGCGTCACCGGTGGCACCGTCGGACCCGTCGCCCGCACCGATCGCCGAGCAGCCGGCGAGTGCGAGGACGGTGAGCGCTCCGGCGGCGAGCCGGGTGCGCGGGGTGGTGCGTGCCATGCGTGGTGCTCCTCCTCATGGGATGCAGGAGGGGGTCGTCGCCGGGCCGGCGCGGTGCAGCTGCCCGGGGGCGGCCGTGCGGCACGGCGACGGCGAGGACTGAGAAGCCCGACTCCCTACGCCGGTGCGAGCCGGATCAGGTTCGAGGGTCTGCGGCGGACCGCACTCTCAGCGCCGGGACCCGGGCCGCCCGGGGGCCGGTGGTGTCCGGTCACGGGCGGGTGGGCCGAGGCGCTCCCCTGTCGTTCGACGCGACCCTAACACCGAGTCTCACGGCGACCACGGTGACCGTGACGGACACCGGGAAGCCGAGCCAGCTCCACGCGGCCGGCACGTGCTCGCCCGCCACCACGACGCCCGAGACCGTGGCCGCGACGACCAGGACGGCGGCGACCGCAGCGGGGTCGACGGCGCGCCGGTGGTCCCCGCGCCGCCGGGCTCGCGCCGCGTGCACGGCGCGGAGGCCGGCGACGCCTGCGGCCACGACGGCGAGGAGCGCGGCGGTCGCCAGCCCGTCCGGGAGCGCGTCGTCGGCGAGGTGGCGCACGTCCTCCTCGAGCATCGCGCGGGTCGGGTCGTCGGGGTCGTACAGCACGACCATCGTGGCGGCGTCCTCGTCCGCCCGGTCGGTCCGCGAGCCGACGGCGTTCGCGACGACCGTCTCGCCGCCCGCCTCGAACGTCACGCCGAGCCGGCCGCCCGGCTCCTCGGCGGGCCGCACCGCGACGCGCTGGACCTGCGCGGGGACGCCCGTCGCGGCCAGGTCGCGGGCGACGGCGCGCGCGCCGAGGTCGCCGGCCGTGAGGACGAGCACGGTGAGGCAGAGCCCGAGCGCGGTGAGCCCGACGGTCGCTCCGGCGCGGTCCCACCACAGGGTGCGCCGCTCGGCGCGCGAGAGCGGCCGCCAGTCCACGTCGTCGTGGCGTCGCGGCTCGTCCGGCCAGTCGAGGGCGACGGGCGACGCGGGCGCGTCGGTCCCGGGCGGGACGCCGGGCACGTCCGGCGAGCCGGGCGAGCCGTGCGCGTCGCGTGCGGCCGGGGCGGTCGGGGCGGCGGGTGCGTGAGGGCCGCCGTCGAGCTCGGGTGCGGGCGGCAGGGACGTCACGTGTCACGTTGTACCGCATGCCCGAGGCCCACCGGTCGGCGTGTGGGCGAGGTCACGCCCGCCCGCCGCGGGCACCCGTGCCGACGTCACCCAGAACCAGGGACGGGCGTTGACGGCGCGCATCCGTCAGTCGTAACTTACCGTTCGTGACCACTTACGGAGGTGTGCTCGACGCGCTCGCCGATCCCACGCGGCGCAGCGTGTTCGAGCTCGTCGCCGAGCGGCCGCACGCCGTCGGCGAGCTCGCGGCCCGCCTTCCCGTGAGCCGTCCCGCCGTCTCGCAGCACCTGCGCGTGCTCAAGGACGCCGGCCTCGTCACCGACACCGCCGTCGGGACCCAGCGCGTGTACCGGCTGGACACCCGCGGCCTCGCGGCGCTGCGCGCGTACCTGGACCGGTTCTGGGACGACCAGCTCGCCGCCTTCGCCCGTGCCGTCGAGCACGACCCCGCCGCACCCGAGGAGTCACCATGAGCACCGAGGAGCAGGTCAGCGCCACAACGAGCACCACCACCACCAGCACCGCCGGACCGAGCAGCACCGCCGGCAGCACGGCACCGATCGTCCGCACCCTGACCGTGGCTGCACCGCTCGAGCGCGCGTTCGACGTCTTCACCGCGGGCATGGCGCGCTGGTGGAAGGCGGAGTACCACCTGGGCGAGCAGCCCCTCGTCGACGTGGTCGTCGAGCCGCGCGCGGGCGGGCGCTGGTACGAGCGCGACGCCGCCGGCACCGAGTGCGAGTGGGGCCACGTCGTCGCGTGGGAGCCGCCCGGGCGCGTCGTCCTCGCCTGGCAGGTCGGGGCCGACTGGGCGTTCGACGCCTCGCTCGTCACCGAGATCGAGGTCCGGTTCACCGCCGAGGCGGCGGCCGACGGGTCCGCCGCGACGCGCGTCGACCTCGAGCACCGCGGTCTCGAGGCCTACGGGGAGCAGGCGGCGGAGATGCGCGCGTCGCTCGGGGCGTCCGACGGCTGGGCCGGGCTGCTCGACGGGTTCGCGGCCGCGATCACCGGCTGACGGCGACGGGCGTCCATCTCGCCGGCGCTCGGCGCACAGCACGGAGGACGCCGCGCGCCTCGGACGCGCGGCGGCCCGGGACCTCCGAGCGGGGTCCCGGGCCGGCGTGGACGTCGTGCTCGCGAGGGCTCAGACCTCGCCGAACGCCACCGTCGCGTGCAGCTCGCGCGTGTGGTCGACGGCGCGCTCGGCGCCCGTCAGCGTCACGGTGGCGGTCAGGCGGGTGTCGGCGCTCGACGCCCCGAGCCGGACCTCGAGCTCGCCGGGCTCGACGACCCGGCGCCCGTCGCGCCCGGTGTACGCCGCGACGTCGGCGGGCACGCGCACGTGCACGCGCGTCTCCTCGCCCGCGCCGAGCACCACGCGCCCGTACCCGACGAGGCGCTGGACCGGGCGCACGACCGTGGCGACCGGGTCGTGCAGGTAGACCTGGACCACCTCGGTGCCCGTCCGCCCGCCGTCGTTGCGCAGCGTGAACGCGAGGGTCGCGGCGCCGTCGGTCGGGACGTCCGGGCAGGCGAGCTCGACGTCGGACCACGCGAACGACGTGTAGGTCAGGCCGTGGCCGAACGCGAACGCCGCGGTCGGGTCGAGGTTCGAGACCCCGTTCTGGCGGCCGAGCGGCGGCGCGAGGTAGGTCGTCGGCTGCAGGTGCTCCGAGGCCGGGACGCTCAGCGGGAGCCGGCCCTGCGGCTCGACGGCGCCGGAGATCACCCGCGCGATCGCGGGCGTGCCCTCCTCGCCGGCGAAGAACGCCTGCACGATCCCCGCGGCGGAGCCGGTCGCGGCGCCCAGCGCGTAGGGGCGACCCGAGAGCACCACGACGACGACGGGGGTGCCCGTCGCGAGCAGCGCGTCGACGAGGTCCTGCTGCACGCCGGGCAGCCGCAGCGTCTCGGCGTCGCAGCCCTCGCCGCTCGTGCCCCGCCCGAACAGCCCCGCGCGGTCGCCGACCGCCACGACGACGACGTCCGACGCCGTCGCGAGCGCGACTGCCTCGTCGAGGCCCGACACGTCGCCGGAGTCGATGTCGCACCCGCGCGCGACCGACACCTCGGCGCCGGTCAGCTCGGCGCGCAGCGACTCCGCGAGGGTCGGCAGCGCGATGCCGTGCGGGAGCTCGGGGTGGTGGGTGCCGACGTGCGCCGGGAACGAGTAGCAGCCGAGCACGGCCATCGGGTCCTCGGCGGTCGGGCCGACGAGGGCGACCTTCCGGACGCCCGGCCCGAGCGGGAGCGTGCCGTCGTTGCGGAGCAGCACGACGGCCTCCTCGGCGAGCGCGCGGGCGATCTCCCGGTTCCCCTCGGGGTCGAGGTCGACCGTGCCGCGGAGCGCCTCGGTGTCGGTGAGGTCGCGCCCGCGCAGCACCTCGGGGACCGGGTCCCAGTCGGCGTCGAGCAGCCCGAGCTCGATCTTCTGCGCGAGCACGCGGCGCAGCGCCCGGTCGACGAGCGCCTCGTCGACCTCGCCCTTCTCGAGCGCGGTCAGCAGCGGCTCGCCGAACGTCTTGACGGTCGGCAGCTCGACGTCGACGCCCGCCTCGAGCGCGAGCGCCGCGGAGTGCGCCCACGTGCCCGCGACGCCGTGCAGCAGCTTGAGGAACGCGACGCCGAAGTAGTCGGCGACGACGGTGCCAGTGAAGCCCCACGCGTCGCGCAGCAGCCGGGTGAGCAGCTCGGGGTCGGCGTGCGACGCGACGCCGTCGGTGTCGGTGTAGGCGGCCATGACGGAGCGGACGCCGCCCTCGCGCACGGCCATCTCGAACGGCGGGAGCACGACGTCGGCGCGCTCGCGGGCGCCCATCGACACGGGCGCGTGGTTGCGGCCTGCGCGCGACGCGGAGTACCCCGCGAAGTGCTTGAGCGTCGCGACGACCCCGGCGCGCTCGAGGCCCTGCACGTACGCGGTCGTGATCGTCCCGACGAGGTACGGGTCCTCGCCCACGGTCTCCTCGACCCGGCCCCAGCGGGCGTCGCGCACGACGTCGAGCACCGGCGCGAGGCCCTGGTGGATGCCGACGGAGCGCATGTCGCGCCCGATCGCGTCGGCCATGCGGCGCACGAGGTCGGGGTCGAACGTCGCGCCCCACGAGACGGGCACGGGGTACGCCGTGGCCCCCCACGCCGCGAAGCCCGCGAGGCACTCCTCGTGCGCGACGGCGGGGATCCCGAAGCGGTTCGACGAGCGGATGCGCTCCTGGGTGCGCAGCAGCGACAGCGCGCCGAGCGCCGGGTCGACCGGCGCCGTGCCGAACGGCCGGGTGAGCTGGCCGAGCCCGTCGGGCAGGAGCGCGTCGAGGTCGACGCCCTCCTCCATGTCGTGCTGGTGCGGCGCGACCTCGCCGCCCTCGGCGGACGCGCCGACCCACACGCCGACGAGCTGGGCGACCTTCTCGCGGGGCGTCATCTCGCGGACGAGCGCCTCCACACGGTCCTCGGTCGCCGCCGCCGCGTCGGCCCACACGGGCACCTCGGCGTGCGGCGGTGTGGCCGTGGACGTGCGGGTCCCGCTCTCGTGCTTCGTGTGCATGACGCTACTTTCCGCCGGCGCGCGGGGCTGTGCCCGGGCGCGACCGACCCCTGCGGAGCGAGCAGTTCGTGATCGACAGTACGACGCGAGAGCGTCGAACCGCTTCCGCATCACAGGGGAAGCAGCGGGAGATGCCCGGCGTCGGCCGTCGAACGTTTCGAGGCTCGCGCCGAAACTTGCCAGACCTTCCGGAGCGTAGTCAGCGCCCAGGAACAGCGTCAAGGATCCGTCCGCGCTCGAAAGTTCCCGTTCGCGGGGCGACCTGGCCGCTACCCTGGGCGCATGAGCATCGACGCCCGGGCCGACCGCGTGACCCTGGCGGCCGTCGCGGCCGAGGCCCGCGTCTCCATCTCGACCGTCTCGAAGGTCCTCAACGGCCGCGCCGACGTGTCCGAGGCCACCCGTGAACGCGTCGAGGGCCTGCTCGGGCGGCACGGCTACCGGCGCCGGACCAGCCCGTCGAGCGCCGCGCCCCTCATCGAGCTCGTCTTCCACGAGCTCGACACCATCTGGGCGATGGAGCTCATCCGCGGCGTCGAGGACGTCGCCCGCGAGAGCTCCGCGAGCGTCGTGCTCACCGAGAGCGGCACCCGCCACGCGCCCGGCCCCGAGTGGCTCGAGGGCGTGCTGCAGCGCCGCCCGCTCGGGGTCGTGCTCGTCTTCTCGACGCTCCCCGCCGCGGTCAAGGACCAGCTCCGCTCGCGCGCGATCCCGTTCGCCGTCGTCGACCCGGCCGGCGACCCCGACCCCGACGTCCCCTCGGTCGGCTCCGCGAACTGGTCGGGTGGCCTCGCGGCGACGCGCCACCTGCTCGAGCTCGGCCACCGGCGCATCGCGATGATCACCGGCCCCGAGGACATGATGTGCTCGCTCGCGCGCCTCGACGGCTACCGCTCCGCGATGAGCAACGCCGGCCACGGCGTCGACCCGACGCTCGTGCGCTTCGGCGACTTCCACGTCCAGGGCGGCCACGACATCGCGACGGAGCTGCTCGCGCTGCCCGCCGACCGCCGCCCGACCGCGATCTTCGCCGGCAGCGACCTGCAGGCGCTCGGCGTCCTCGAGGCCGCCCGGCGCCAGGGCCTGCGCGTGCCGGAGGACCTCTCCGTCGTCGGCTACGACGACGTGGCGGTCGCCCGCTGGTCCAGCCCCGCCCTCACGACCGTGCACCAGCCGCTCCGCAACATGGCCCAGGAGGCCGCGCGCCTCGTCCTGCGGGCGCGCGAGGGCGCCTCGGTGAGCACCCGCATGGACCTCGCGACGAGCCTCGTGGTCCGCAACAGCACCGCGCGCCTCGTCGACCCCGCGCACGCCTGACCGGCACCGCGACGGTGCCCGCCCGCACTCGCGCGGACGTGGGCGCCCGAGCCGTCGAGGTCCTGCGACGACGCCTGCGACGCCGCCCACCTGCGCGGACGCCTCCCCAGCGCAGGACGCGGGCACGCCCCCGCGTTAGCCTGGCAGCCACCCCCAGCCGCCCTCCAGGAGGACACCCGTGGCCACCAAGAAGACGAAGTCGACCGTCGCGACGATCACCGGCGGCGCGTCCGCGCTCGCCGCCACGTGGGTCGCGCACAAGGCGGTCAGCACGGCGTGGAAGGCCGTCGCCGGGCACGAGCCGCCGAGCGCCGACGACGAGGGCGACGCGCGCTTCGCCGAGGTCGCGATCGCGGCCGTCATCACCGGTGCGGTCGTGGCGCTCGTGCGGGTGCTCGCGACGCGCGGGACCGTGAAGTTCGCGAACCGGGTCGACGAGGGTCGCCTGTCGGTCCGCGGCTGAGCCGTGGCACGCTGTCGCCATGGCAGCCCTGAGTGAGCTCTTCGCCTCCGACCACGCGCGTGCCCTGGCGCACGCGACCGCGCTCGACGGCGGGTCCGACCCGCAGGACGCGCCGCGGCTCGAGCTGACCGCGATCTCGCCCCTCGACCTCGAGGTGCTCGGGGAGATCGCGTGCGACGTCGTGCACTTCGGCACCGGCGACCTCGAGTGCCAGGAGGTCGACCTGGACTACGACAACCTCGTCGAGCTGCCGCCGTTCCTGGTCGAGGTGATGCTCGAGCTCGCGACGCACGAGGACCCGGACGCGATCGGGGAGGTCGCCGAGCGCTGGGCGGCGACCGAGGAGCTCGCGACGACGCCCGAGAACGCGCTCTCGGTGCTCACGGACGTCCTGGCGCTCGTCCGGGTCGCGGACCGCGAGGACCTCAGCCTGTACCTCTGGACCGAGCCGATCGCCTGACCGCGCTGCGTGCGCGGCCGGGCCGCCGGCCGACCGTGCCGGCGGGCGAGTGGCCGCATGCCCTGGACGCGACTGGTCGGGCGGGTGGCTGCTCGCCCGACCAGTCGCCCTGGACGCGACCGGCGCTACTGCTCGGCGTCGCGCTCGCCCCGGTGCGGCTCCGTCGCGTACAGGTCCGGCTCGCCGCCGTGCGGCTCCCGGCTGCGCGGGTCCACGTTGTCCGGGACGGTCGCTGCGCTCAGCGCGCCCTGCGCGGCAGCGTCCCGCGACGCCGTCGCGTCGGCCTGGTCGCGCGTGAGCTCGTCGACCACGAGCAGGTCGGTGCGGACCTTGCCGGTGCGGTAGCCCGCGCGGCCGACCATGTGCGCGGCGACCGGCGCCGTGAGCATCTGGAACAGCACCACGAGGACGAGCGCCCACACCGCGCCGCCCGAGCGGAGCCGCAGCGCGAGGCCGACGAGGACGAGCACGAGCCCGAGGGTCTGCGGCTTGGTGCCGGCGTGCATCCGCGAGAGCAGGTCGGGGAAGCGCACGATCCCGACGCCGGCGGCGAACGCGAGGAACGCGCCTGCGAGCATGCACACGGACGCGACGACGTCCGCGACCGTGTCCCACGTCTGCGCGGTCATCGGGCCTCCCCCACGTCGCGCCGCTCTCCCCGGGTGTCGGCCTCCTCGAGCCGGCGCCGCTCGGCCTCCTCGGCCGCGATCTCCTCGCGCGTGCGCAGGCGGCCCTCCCCGGGCGGCTCGACCGAGGCGAACCGCGCGACGGTCACCGAGCCGACGAACGCGACGAGCGAGAGCACCACGAGGATCGGCACGATGTCGGTGCGGCGCTCGAGGCTCGCGTAGAGCGCACCGCCCGCGATCATGATCGTCAGCACGATGTCGAGCGCGACGGTCCGGTCCAGGATCGACGGTCCACGCTCGGCCCGGACGACCGCGAGGACCGCCCCGGTCGTGAGCAGCACCGCGCAGACCGCGACCACGACGTCGTTCATGCGCCCACCTCCGTGCTCGTCGTCCCGCCCGGTCCCGGAGCCCCACCGCCGCGCGCCCCGCCGCCACGCAGCCCTCCGCGCGGCGCCAGCCCCGCCTCCGCGAGCTCCGCGTCCGACGCGAGCGCGCGCAGCACGCGCTCCTCCTGGTCGAGGACGACCTGCCGCGCCGCCTCGATGCCGCCCGACTGCTCGACGTCGAGCACGTGCAGGTAGAGGACCCCGGTCACGCGGTGCGCCTCGACGACGAGCGAGCCGGGCACGAGCGAGCACAGCTCGGCGGTCATCGTCAGGTAGAGGTCCGAGTGGCTGCGCAGCTGCACACCGATGACCGCACCGCGGGGCGTGTACCGGGGCCGCAGCGCGATCAGGCTCACCTCGAACGACGCCCGGGCCAGGTCGAGCAGGAACCGCGTGACGAGGTGCGCGAGCCCGAGCGGGCGCAGCCGGCCGTGGAAGTCGATGGGCGTCATCCGCAGCCCGTGCGTCACGAGGTACCCGAGCAGCAGCCCGACGAGCAGGTTCGCGACCGAGAGGTCGCCCCAGAGCAGCACCCAGACGGCGGTGAGCCACAGCGTCGTGCCCCACTGGGCCCGCACCGACCAGCGCCCCGCGCTCACGGCTGCGCCCCCGTCGTCGTGCCCGCGTGTGCGTCCCCGCCCGACACCCCGCCGTCCCGCTCCGCGTCCCCGGACGGGTCCCCGGAGGCGTCACCGCCCCGCCCCGCCCCGCCGTCGTCCTCCGCGACCTCCGCGGACTCGCCCTGCCCGCGCTCGCCGTCGGGCAGCACCGACGCGATGTAGACCGAGCGGTCCTGGAGCGTCTGCGCGGCGCGCTCGGTGTAGCCGTAGAGCGGCCCGGCGGCCACGGTCAGCAGCAGCCCGAACGCGACGAGCGCGGCCGTCGGGCCGATCATGCCGAGCGGCAGGGCCGTGCGCGGCGGCTCGACGGGGGGCGTCTGCCAGAACGCCTTGTTCCACGCCTTGACCAGCGCGTACAGGGTCAGCAGCGACACGAGCACGCCGCCGACGACGAGCGTCAGCGCGAGCGGCGTGCCGACCGCGACGCCGGCCTGCAGGAGCCCGACCTTGCCGAGGAACCCGGACAGCGGCGGGATGCCGCCGAGGTTCATCGCCGGGATGAAGAACAGCAGCGCGAGGACCGGCGCGAACTTCGCGAGGCCTCCGAGCCGGTCGAGCGACGTCGAGCCGCCGTGCCGCTCGATCAGCCCGACGACGAGGAACAGCGCGGTCTGCACCGTGATGTGGTGCGCGACGTAGTAGATCGAGGCGCTCCACCCGGCCTGCGTCGCGAGCGCGATCCCGAAGATCATGTAGCCGATGTGGCTCACGAGCGTGAACGAGAGCAGACGTTTGATGTCGTCCTGCGCGACGGCGCCGAGGATGCCCACGACCATCGTCGCGAGCGCGGCCCACATCAGGACGTCGTCAGCGCGGCCCTCCGGGAAGAGCAGGGTCTGCGTGCGGATGATCGCGTACACGCCGACCTTGGTCAGGAGGCCCGCGAACACCGCGGTGACGGGCGCCGGGGCGGTCGGGTAGGAGTCCGGCAGCCACGCGGACAGCGGGAAGATCGCCGCCTTGATGCCGAACGCGAGCAGCAGCATGATCTGCAGCAGCAGCCGCACGCCCGGGTCGATCTCGGGGAGCCGGACCGCGAGCTGCGCGAGGTTGACGGTGCCGGTCGCGGCGTAGACGAGCGCGATCGCGATGAGGAACAGCACCGACGAGAGCAGCGCGACGACGACGTAGATGCTGCCCGCGCGGATCCGCTCGCCGGTCCCGCCGAGGGTCAGCAGCACGTAGCTCGCCGCGAGCAGGATCTCGAAGCCGACGTAGATGTTGAAGAGGTCGCCGGACAGGAACGCGTTCGCGACGCCCGCGGTCAGGATCAGGTACGTCGGGTGGTAGATCGAGACGGGGGCCGCCTCGTCGCCGTCGGCCTCGCCCTCTGCGAGCGAGTACAGCAGGACGCACAGCGTCACGGCGCTCGACACCGTGAGCATGAGCGCCGAGAGCCGATCCGCCACGAGGTCGATGCCGACGGGCGCGGCCCAGCCGCCCACGTCGATCACGAGCGGCCCGGAGTCGGCGAGCACGAGCAGCGCGACCGAGACCGCGAGCACGAGCGAGAGCACGACGACGCTGATCAGCCGCTGCGCGCGGGGCCGGCGGTACAGCGCGAGCGCGAGGCCCGCACCGAACAGCGGCAGGACGACGGGCAGCGGGACCAGCCAGGTCGGGTCGCCGGTCACGGGACCTCCACCGGGGTGGACCGCTCGGACGGTGCGTCGTCGGTCTCGTCGCGCGTCTCCGCGGCCTCCTCGTCGAGCGTCGAGCGGGTGTCCTCGGTGTCGGCGTCGGTCGTGGCGCGCTCGTCGCGTGCCGCGAGCCGGGCGATGCGGCGGTCCTCGACGTCGTCCTGGACCTCGTCGTGGCGGTGCAGCTGCCACGACCGGTACGCCATCGCGAGCAGGAACGCGGTCATGCCGAGCGTGATGACGATCGCGGTCAGCACCATCGCCTGCGGCAGCGGGTCGCTCATCTCGGACTCGTCCGCACCCCCGATGATCGGCGGCCGCCCGGCGGCGCCGCCCGCGACGAGGAACAGCAGGTTCGCGCCGTTGCCGATGAGGATCACGCCGATCAGCACGCGCGAGAGGCTCCGCTCGAGCAGCAGGTAGACGCCCACCGTGACGAGCGCCGCGATGACGACGACGAGCGTGACGTTCGGGCTCATGTCCGGGTTCAGGGGCATCAGCGGTGCACCTCCAGGTCGCCTTCCGCGGTACGGGCCAGGCCGTCGGTGTCGGCCGTGCCCTGCGCGCCCGGCCCGAACACGGAGCCGGCACCGTCGCGCGCGTGGTCCTCCGAGCCGCCGGTGTGCTCCCCGGCCTCGGCCTGGCGGTCGATCTCCGCACCGAGCGAGCGCAGGATGTCGAGCACGAGCCCGACGACGACGAGGTAGACCCCCACGTCGAAGAACAGGGACGTCACGAGGTGGATCGTGCCGAGGACGGGCACGTGGATGTCGATGATCCAGGACTGCAGCACCGACCCGCCCGCGAGCAGCGCGACGAGCCCCACGCCGGCGGACAGGAACAGCCCGCTGCCGAGCAGGAGACCGGGTTGCACCGGTGCCGCCTCGCCGAGCTCGTAGCGGCCGCCCGCGAGGTACCGCACCACGAGCGCGATGCCGGTCACGAGCCCCGCCGCGAAGCCGCCGCCGGGCGCGTTGTGCCCCGAGAACAACAGGTACGCCGAGTACACGATCATCGTGTGGAACAGCAAGCGCGTCGTGACCTCGAAGATCACCGAGCGGCGCCGCGGCGCGAGCGTCCGGCCGGCCCGGAGCCACTCCTTGGACCGCTCCCCCGTGCGCCGGACCGCGTGCGCGAACCCCGGGTAGGTGCCCGACGGCGTGGGCGGGAGCGGCGCGTGCACGGGCTGGCGGAGGGCCGCCGCGGGGTCGTGCCCGCCGATGGCCCACACCTGCCGGCCCTCGTTGGCCTCGTCGGCGCGGAAGATCGCGCCGCTGCGCTTCTGCAGGAACACGAGCGACGCGACGCCGGTCGCGGCGACGAGGAGCACCGAGATCTCGCCCATGGTGTCCCACGCGCGGACGTCGACGAGCGTCACGTTGACGATGTTCTTGCCACCGCCGAACTCGTACGCCTCGGCCGCGAACAGGTCGGAGACGGGCACGTGCACGCGGGCGCCCGGGACGACGAGCGCGAGCCCCCCGACGGTGAGCCCGGCGGCGAGGCCGATCACGAGGCGCACCCAGCGGCTGGCCGCGAGCGGGCGGTCCGAGAAGTACGCGGGCAGGCGGCGCAGCACGAGCACGAAGACGACGAGCGTCACGGTCTCGGTGAGCACCTGCGTCAGCGCGAGGTCGGGCGCGCCGTGCAGCAGGAACAGCCCCGCGACCCCGTACCCGCTGATGCCGAGCAGGATCACGGCCTTGAGCCGGCGGCGGGCGCGCGCGGTGAGGACCGCGGAGACCACGACGAGCGTGCCGAACAGCACCTGCGCGGGGTGGTCCCACGCGCGGACGTCGTCGGGCAGCGCAGCGACGGTCAGCATCGCGCCGCCCACGGCGACGACGAACACCAGCAGGATCCCGCCGAGGTACACGGGCAGCGAGCCGCGCTGGGTGAGCGCGGTGACGTCGGCCGCGAGGTCGTCGAGCTTGCGCATGAGGCGCCGGTACAGGTGGTCCGCCTCCGGCACCGGGGGCATCCGCGCCTGGAGCCGTTCGACCGGCTCGCGCAGCACGAACAGCGCCACCCCGGCGGCCACGACCCCCAGCGTCGTGAGGAGCGTCGGCGTGACGCCCGCCCACAGCACGAGGTGCCCGGGCTCGCCCGGGAACTGGTCGGCGTAGGGGGACAGCAGGTGCTCCCCGAGTCCCGGCAGGACCGCGGCGGCGAGCCCGAGGACCGCGAGCACGAGGGACGGGTAGACGAGGACGAGCGACGGGCGCGTGATCGTCGCGGGCACGGCGGGCTCGTGGCGGTCCGGCGGCGTCGGGCTGCCCGCGGGCGCGGTCCCGGCGTCGGGCACGGGCGGGTGGGCGACCGTGGACTTCGTCGCGAACGCACCCCAGAAGAACCGCAGCCCGTACGCGACCGTCAGGGCCGACCCGACGACGACCGCCCAGAAGACGACCTGGTCCGCGACCCCGCCGTCGTGGTGCGCGATCGCCTCGAGAGCGGCCTCCTTCGCGACGTACCCGGCGAACGGCGGCAGCCCGACCATCGACGCGGTCGCGAGCCCGCCCGCGAGCGCCGTCACGGGCAGCGCCCGCCCGACCCCGGAGAGCCGGCGCAGGTCGCGCGTGCCGGTCGCGGCGTCGACCACGCCGACGACGAGGAACAGGGCGGCCTTGAACATCGCGTGCGCGCCGAGCATGGCGAGCCCCGCGAGCGCCGTCGCGCGCGTCCCGAACCCGACGAGCACCACGAGCAGGCCGAGCTGGCTGACCGTGCCGAACGCGAGCACGAGCTTGAGGTCGTGCTGGCGCAGCGCGCGGTACCCGCCGAGGAGCAGGCTCCCGCAGCCGAGCGTCAGCACGACGACCTGCCACGCGGTCAGGTCGGCGTACGCGGGCGCGAAGCGGGCGATCAGGTAGATGCCGGCCTTGACCATCGCGGCGGCGTGCAGGTACGCGCTGACGGGCGTCGGCGCGGCCATCGCGGCGGGCAGCCAGAAGTGCAGCGGGATCATCGCCGACTTCGTCACGGCCCCGACCAGCAGGCACACGACGCCGACGGTCACGGCGGTGCCCTCCGGCGGGTCGGCCAGCACCGCGGAGAGGCGGTACGTGCCCGCGGCCTCGCCGAGCAGGATGACGCCGACGAGCATCGTCAGGCCGCCCGCGGTCGTGATGACGATCGCCTGCATGGCAGCGCGCCGGGACGCCTTGCGCTCGTTGTAGTGCCCGATGAGCAGGTACGAGAAGACGGTCGTGAGCTCCCAGAACACGAACACGAGCAGCAGGTCGTCGGCGATGACGAGCCCCAGCATCGCGCCCGCGAACGCGGTGAGCACCGCGCTGAACCGGCCGAGCCCGGTGGCCCGCGGGGAGAAGTACGCCGAGCAGTAGACCAGCACGAGCGCACCGACGCCGCCGACCAGCAGCGTCATGAGCCACCCGAGCGTGTCGAGCCGGAACGCGAGCTCGAGGCCGAGCTGCGGGATCCACGGGACCACCTCGACGGGCCCGTCCCCGGCCTGCACCGCTGCGGTCTGCGTGAGCGCCCACACCGCGGCCGACGCCGGCGCGAGAGCCAGCACCCAGAACGCCTTGCGACCCATCCACCGGACGAGCAGGGGCGCGACGAGGGCTGCGGCGAGATGGACAGCGAGCAGCAGCAGCACGTCCGGCTCCGTCCTGTTGAGGGGCGGGTGGTCGGTCGGTCCGGCACACCCGGCGACGTGCGCCGGGACCGGTGTGTGGTGTTGTCAGCGGATCGGTCGAGCACGCGCGCGGCACGGGGCCAGCAGCGGTGCGCTCACGGGTGGATGACGGAAGTCTACCAACTGGCCGGTGCGGGGCCTGCGGGAGATGCGTCCCCGCGACGTCCGAGGCCGGCCCGGTGGTGGCACGCTGGGCGCCGTGATCGCCTTCTTCCCGGTCGACGACGTCGCCGTCCCGCTGCCGGTCGCCGCGCTCGCGGGAGGCGACGCGGTCCGCGCGGTCTGGCGCAACGAGCTCGGCGGGCTGACGTTCGAGGTCACGGGCGAGCGCGAGCGGCGCTTCGTGAAGTGGCTGCCGGCGGGCGCGCCCGCCGACCTGTCGGCGGAGGCCGTCCGCCTCGCGTGGGCGGCACCGTTCACGCCGGTCCCGCGCGTGCTCGACGCCGGGGCCGACGCCGACGGCTCGTGGCTCGTGACCGCGGCGCTCGACGGGACCAGCGCCGTCGACCCCCGGTGGGCCGCCCGGCCCGAGGTCGCGGTCCGCGCGCTCGGCGCGGGGCTGCGCGCGCTGCACGACCGGCTCCCCGTCGCGGGCTGCCCGTTCGCGTGGGACGTGCGCGACCGCCTGACCCGCGCCCTGACCGGCGGCCGGGACGACCGCGCGACGTGGCACCCGGACCACGCCGACCTCACGCTCGCCGCGGCGGCGGCACGGCTCGCCGACGTCCCGCCCGTGGACCGGCTCGTGGTGTGCCACGGCGACGCGTGCGCCCCGAACACGCTGCTCGACGGGGACGGGCGGTTCGCCGCGCACGTCGACCTCGGGATGCTCGGCGTCGCGGACCGGTGGGCCGACCTCGCGATCGCGACCTGGAGCACGCACTGGAACTACGGTCCCGGGCTCGACGGCGTGCTGCTCGACGCGTACGGCGTCGACCCCGACCCCGAGCGCACGTCGTACTACCGGCTGCTGTGGGACCTCACGCCCTGATCCGGACCGGACCCGACCCGGGAAACGCGTCGACCCCGGCCCCCTCGGAGGCCTACCGTCCGCAGGTGAGCAGCCTCCCGCCCGTGTCCGACGAGCCACCCGGACCGCTGCTCGCCCGCGGCCGCGAGGCCACCGTGCACGAGCTCGGCCCGGGCCGCGTGCTGCGGCGGTACGACGACGCGCGCGACGTGACGACCGAGGTGACGGTCATGCGGCACGTGGCCCGGCACGGCGTCCGCGTCCCGCACGTGCACGGCGTGCACCTCGACGCGCGCGGGCGCCCGACCGGGATGGTGCTCGAGCGGCTCGACGGCCCGACGCTCGTCGAGGCGGCGCTCGTCGGTGAGGTCGAGCCCACGCAGGCCGGCCGGACCCTCGCGCGCCTGCACGCCGGGCTGCACCGCGTCCCCGTCGACGGCCTGCCCGCCGACCTGGGCCCGCCCGCGCGCGAGCCGGGCCACGTCGTCGTGCACCTCGACCTGCACCCCGCGAACGTGGTGCTCGTGGCCGGCGAGCCCGTGCTGATCGACTGGGCGATCGCGCGCACCGGCCCGGCGACCCTCGACACCGCGATGACCGCGCTGGCGATCGCGTGCGCGGTCGTCGACGGGATCCCGGCCGACGCGGGCGACGTCGCACGGCTCGACGTCCCGACGTGGTTCGTCACGACCGTGCTCGACGCCTACCTCACGGCGCTGCCCGAGCCGCCGACCCCGTCGCTCGACCGTGCGGCGGCGGTCCGGGAGTCGTTCGGTGCGCACGCCCCCGGGGTCGTGCGGGCGGGAACCGAGGTCGTCCGGCTCGCGCTCGACGCGATCGCCCGGCGCTGACGACGGCGGGTCGGCGCGCCCAGCGCCGGCCGGCACCCGTCCGGCACCGGGCCCGGGCTGTCCGTCCGAGCCGTTCCGCAGCACCGCCGCCGCTCAGGCACCGGCGGCGACCCCTACCCGGTGCACCTCGACGATCACCCGCTGCGCGCCCGGCTGCAGCGTCAAGAGCCCCACGAACACCCCGGTCCGCAGCTCGACGGGACCGCCCGCGCCGACGTCGAACCGGGGTGTCGTGAGGATCGGTGCGGGCGCGCCTGCCTCGTGCACCGCGGTGTTCGTGACCGACACGACCGCCCCGGTGCCGAGCCGCAGCTCGTAGCGCGCCCACAGCTCGGACGACCCGTCGGGCCGTTCGAGGTTCCAGTCCGCCCCGCCGGGCAGCAGGGTGCCCTCGAGGCCGCCGGTGACGACGCCACCGAGGATCGGGATGACCCGGCGGTGACCCGTCGGGGTCATGCCCACGTCCACGACCGGCCCGAGGCGGGCGTCGATCGTGCACAGGTGCGTCCCCGTCAGCGTCACCGGCTCAGCCCTGCACCGCGCCGGTGAGGCTGCCGAGGGTGCACCGCTCGAACAGGCGGCCCGCCACGTCTCTCATGCTGGCGCTGCCTTCCTGCTCCTCGTCGGGTGATGCCGCCGGTGCCGTGGGGACGGCGCCTGCGTGCGGCGGTGACGATGCCGCGTCGCGCGAGTCCTACACCGGTGTAGACGCCGTACGAGCGGCCACCCTGGCAACCGGGTGCGGGTGCTGTCAACCCGCCCCGACGACGCTGTCGCGGCTGCCGACGACGTCGCGCGTCAGACCCTCCGCGGCGCCGTGCTCTCGCGCTCGACGAGCCGCATCCCCGCGACGTGCAGCACCGGGGCGTCCCGCTCGGCGCCCGGGGCGAGCCGCTCCTGCACCCGGCGGCGGAGGAGGTCCACCGCGACCCGGGCGATCTCGCGCCGACCGGGGTCCACGGTGGTCAGCGTCGGCACGGAGAACAGCGCGTCCCCGATGTCGTCGAAGCCCACGACGCCGACATCGTCCGGGATCGCGAGCCCGCGCACCTGCAGCTCGTACATCGCGCCGATGGCGAGCGCGTCGTTGAGCGCGACGACGCCGTCGACGCGGACGCCCGAGTCGAGCACGGCGGCCATCGCCCGCGCGCCGTCGGCCCGGTGCCAGCCGGCGTCGGCCCAGCCGAGCAGCCGCGGGTCCACCTCGATCCCCCGCGCCTCGAGGGCCTCGCGGTACCCGCGGAACCGCAGCGCCGACGAGCCCGCGGTCTCGGCGTGCAGCATGCCGACGACGGCGATCCGGCGCCGGCCGGCGTCCAGCAGCAGGTCCGTCGCCGCGCGCGCACCCTCGACGTTGCGCATCGTCACGTGGTCGACGTGCGGGGAGAAGATCTGCTCGCCGAGCAGCACGAGCGGGTAGCCGAGGTCCTGCAGCAGGCGCTCGTCGGCCTGCACGAGGGCGGCGGGGCTGAAGATCAGCCCGTCGATCAGGCCGCGGCGCGGCTCCCGGAGCGCCGCGAGCTCGCCCTCGCGCGTGAAGCCGGTGGGCTCGATGAGCACCTGGAGCCCGTGCTCGCGGGCGGCTGCGAGGATCTCGTCGGCGAGCTCGCCGAAGTAGGGCTGACCGAGCTCGGGCACGGCGAGGCCGACGACGCCGCTGCGGCCCGAGCGGAAGATCTTCGCGGTCACGTTGATCTCGTAGCCGAGCTCGTCGACCGCGGCGAGCACGCGCTCACGGGTCGCGTCCCGGATGTAGGGGTAGCCGCTCAGCACGTTCGAGACCGTCTTGACGGACACGCCCGCCTGGCGCGCCACGTCGGCCATCGTGGCCACAGCGCCTCCCGTCGGACCCCGCGTCGTCGGCCCTCCATGCCCCCCAGGAGCGGGAGTCCGGCCGGTCGCAATCTACCGGAGTGCACCCGCTCCGACCTGCACGGATGCCTTCGTCGGCGCGCAGAACGGGCTGGAACCGCTTCCGGCCGACCGGCCGAGCCGCGGTCCGGCGGGACTGCTCCACCGCCTGCGCGGCCACCGGTTGCCCCCGTGAGAATCGTTTCATATCCCCCGGAACCGCTTCGATCTGGGCCGCGGCCGTGCCAATGTGAGCGCGAACATTCGACGGCCACGGCCTCCGAGCGGGCGTTTCTACACCGATGGAGAACTGTCTGCCGTGGCTGCGCGCCGACGTCGACGACGACGGCGGTCCTCAGAGAGAGGTACGCATGAACACGACGTCACGACGCACCCGGCACGCGCTGGTCGCAGCAGGCCTGACCGTCGCCACGGCGGTCGCCGGACTGGTGGTCGCCGCCCCCGCACAGTCGGCGGCGAGCACGCTCGGTGCAGCGGCTGCGCAGAGCGGGCGCTACTTCGGCACCGCGATCGCCGCGGGCCGCATGAGCGACTCGACCTACATCGGCATCGCCAACCGTGAGTTCACCATGATCACGGCCGAGAACGAGATGAAGATGGACGCGACGGAGCCGTCGCAGAACCGGTTCACCTACACCAACGGCGACCGGATCGTGTCCTGGGCCCGCTCCAACGGCAAGCAGGTCCGCGGGCACACCCTCGCGTGGCACGCGCAGCAGCCCGGCTGGATGCAGAGCATGTCGGGGAGCGCCCTGCGCAACGCCCTGATCAACCACGTCACCCAGGTCGCCACCCACTACCGCGGCCAGATCCACACGTGGGACGTCGTCAACGAGGCGTTCGCCGACGACGGCCGTGGCAGCCGCCGCGACTCCAACCTCCAGCGCACCGGCAACGACTGGATCGAGGCCGCGTTCCGCGCCGCCCGCGCCGCCGACCCGGGCGCGAAGCTCTGCTACAACGACTACAACACCGACGGCATCAACGCCAAGTCCACGGGCATCTACACCATGGTCCGCGACTTCAAGGCCCGCGGCGTCCCGATCGACTGCGTCGGCTTCCAGAGCCACCTCGGCACCGGCATGCCGGGCGACTACCAGGCGAACCTCCAGCGGTTCGCGGACCTCGGCGTCGACGTGCAGATCACCGAGCTCGACATCCAGCAGGGCTCGAACCAGGCCAACGCGTACGCACAGGTCACGAAGGCGTGCCTCGCGGTCGCCCGCTGCACCGGCATCACCGTGTGGGGCGTGCGTGACACCGACTCGTGGCGCACCGGCACCAACCCGCTGCTGTTCGACGGCTCGGGCAACAAGAAGGCGGCCTACACCTCGACGCTCAACGCGCTGAACGCGGGCGGCACGTCGACGCCGAACCCGACCACTCCCCCGACGGACGGCTCCATCGACGTCAACGCGTCGTACGTGCTGCTCAACCGGGGCAGCGGCAAGGCGCTCGACGTCTACAACCTCTCGACGGCCGACGGCGCACGCATCACCCAGTGGAGCCGCAACGACGGTGCGCAGCAGCAGTGGCAGTTCGTCGACGCCGGCAACGGCTACTACAAGATCAAGTCGCGGCTCTCGGGCAAGGTCCTCGACGTCTCCAACTTCTCGACCGCCGACGGCGGCGCGATCGTCCAGTACACCGACCGCAACCAGACCAACCAGCAGTTCCGGCTGCAGGACTCGACCGGCGGCTCGGTGACCCTGGTCAACCGCAACTCCGGCAAGGCCGTCGAGGTGCAGGGCGCCTCGACCGCGGACGGCGGCAACATCGTCCAGTACACGAGCTGGGGCGGGGCGAACCAGCAGTGGCTGCTCGTCCCGGTCGGCGGCAGCAACCCGAACCCGAACCCCACCCCGACGACCACGACGCCGGCGCCCAGCCCGGGCACCTGCACCCTGCCGTCGTCGTACCGCTGGTCCTCGACCGGCTCGCTCGCGACCCCGCGCTCCGGCTGGGCCTCGCTCAAGGACTTCACGGTCGCGCCGTACAACGGCAAGCAGCTCGTCTACGCCACGACGCACGACAACGGCGAGTCGTGGGGCTCGATGAACTTCAGCCCCTTCACGAGCTGGTCGGACATGGCGTCCGCGAGCCAGAACTCGATGCCGTTCACGGCCGTCGCGCCGTCGCTGTTCTACTTCGCGCCCAAGAACATCTGGGTCATGACGTACCAGTGGGGCGGCCCGGCGTTCTCCTACCGGACGTCGACCGACCCGTCGAACCCGAACAGCTGGGGCCCGCACCAGACGCTCTTCTCGGGGAGCATCACCGGCTCGGGCACCGGCCCGATCGACCAGACGATCATCGCCGACGACCAGAACGTGTACCTGTTCTTCGCCGGTGACAACGGCAAGATCTACCGGTCGAGCATGCCGCTCGGGAACTTCCCGGGCAGCTTCGGGTCGAGCTACCAGACGATCATGAGCGACACCACGAACAACCTGTTCGAGGCGCCGCAGGTCTACAAGCTCCAGGGCCAGAGCCGGTACCTCATGATCGTCGAGGCCATCGGCTCGCAGGGCCGCTACTTCCGGTCCTTCACGGCCACGAGCCTGAACGGCACGTGGACGCCGCAGGCCGCCACGGAGAGCAACCCGTTCGCGGGCAAGGCCAACAGCGGCGCGACGTGGACCAACGACATCAGCCACGGTGAGCTGCTGCGGGTGAGCGCGGACCAGACCATGACGGTCGACCCGTGCAACCTCCAGCTGCTCTACCAGGGCCGCTCCCCGAGCTCGGGTGGCGACTACGGCCGGCTGCCGTACCGGCCGGGCCTGCTGACGCTGCAGCGCTAGCCCTCGACCGGCCAGGGCAGCCGCAGCGGCTGCGACTCCCTGCTGCTGCCCTGGCCGGTGGCTGCGCTCGGCGCCCGTCCCGAGCCGCACCACCTCGGACGACCCGCTCGACCCGCACCACCCGCACCACCCGACCGCCCGATCAGCTCGGCCCGACCTGGAGGTTCCCGATGAGACGACCGCTCGCCCGTGCCGCGCTGACCGCCGTCGTGGCGGCCGGCGCCCTGCTCGGCACGTCCGCCCTCACCCCCGCCGCCGCGGCGCCGGGCGGCTCCGGCCCCTACCCGGCCGACTACAGCACCGCGTCGAGCCTGCCGAACCACACGATCTACCGGCCTGCGACGCTGCCGTCGGAGCGGATGCCGGTCGTCGTGTGGAGCAACGGCGCGTGCTCCGCGGACGGCACGTCGGCCCAGAACTTCCTGCGCGAGATCGCCTCGCACGGTTTCCTCGTGATCTCCAACGGCAACCCCGGGGGCGGCGGCAGCTCGACGTCCGCGTGGCTCGCCCAGTCGATCGACTGGGCGGTCGCGGAGAACTCCCGGCCCGGGAGCGCGCTGTACAACCGGCTCGACACGAGCGAGATCGGCGCCGCCGGCTTCTCGTGCGGCGGGGTCGAGGCCTACGCCGTCTCGCGCGACCCGCGCGTCACCACGACCGGGATCTTCAGCAGCGGCCTGCTGAACGACGCCGACGACTACCAGCTCCGGCGACTCGACCACCCGATCGCGTACATCATCGGCGGCCCGAGCGACATCGCGTACCCCAACGCGATGGACGACTGGGGCAAGCTCCCGGCCGGGCTGCCCGCGTTCATGGGCAACCTCGACGTCGGCCACGGCGGGACGTACCACCAGACCAACGGCGGCGAGTTCGGCCGCGCGGCGCAGCTGTGGTTCCGGTGGCAGCTCAAGGGCGACACGCAGGCCGGCCGCGCGTTCGTCGGCCAGGACTGCGGGCTGTGCCGGTCGCCGTGGCGGGCGCAGCAGAACAACCTGACGCTCGGCGTCGACCCGACACCCACGCCGACGCCGACGCCGACAGTCACCCCGACCCCGACCCCGACGGTCACCCCGACCGCGACGCCCACGCCGACCCCCGGGACGTCCGCGTGCACCGCCGCGTACACCGTGACGAGCCAGTGGCCCGGCGGGTTCGTCGCGAGCGTCAACGTCTCGGCGCGGTCCGCGCTCGACGGCTGGGTGGTCCGCGTGACGCTGCCCGACGGCGCGTCCGCCGGGCAGGCCTGGAACGGGACGCTCACGGGCACCGGGCGGACGGTCAGCGTGACCAACGCCGCCTGGAACGGCCGGGTCGCCGCGGGGCAGGCCGCGACGTTCGGCTTCCAGGGCACCGGCACGGGGGCGGGGGCCTCCGTGACGTGTGAGGCCGCCTGACCGCAGGCGGACCTCACGTGCCGTGCCCCTCGCCCATGGACGGGCGGGGGGCACGGCGGCCGTCGAGGCGCGGAACGTCCCCCGACGGCCGCCCCTCGACGGGCTAGCGTGACCGCGTGGACGCCCTGCATCTGACCTGCCTCGTGCTCGTGGTCCTCGCGACCGTCGTCGGTGTCGCGGTCTTCGCCCGCGGGCTCGCGGCGATCGTCCGGACCGTGCGGATCGGCGGCCCGACGCCGACCGACCGCCTGCGTCCCGTCGGTCCCCGCGTGGGTCTCGTGCTGCGCGAGATGCTCGGGCACGGCCGGTTCCAGCACACGCCGGTCGTGACGGCCGCGCACTGGGCCGTGATGGTGTCGTTCCCGGTGCTGTTCTTCGCGCTCGCGACCGGGTACGGGCAGGTCGTCGACCCGCGCTCCGCGCTGCCGCTGCTCGGGCACCTCGTGCCGTGGGAGTGGCTCACCGAGGCGATCGCGTGGGCGTCGCTGCTCGGCATCCTGGCGCTGATCGCCCGGCGGGTCCGGGTCCAGCCGCGCGCGGGGCAACCCGAGGGCGAGCAGCGACGGTCCCGGTTCTTCGGCTCGGACGCCGCCGCCGCGTACTTCGTCGAGGCGACCGTGCTGCTCGTCGTGCTCGCGGTGCTCGTGCTGCGGGGCCTCGAGTACGCACTCGCCGCGCAGGAGGGCCTGCCGCTCGCGTCGGCGCTGCACTTCCCGCTGACCGCCTGGTACGGCTCCGCGTGGGCCGGAGCGTCGACGGGCGCGCTCGAGGCGGCGGTCGTGGTAGTGGCGACCGTGAAGATCCTCGTGTCCATGTCGTGGTTCGTCGTCGTCGGCCTGCAACCCACGATGGGCGTCGCGTGGCACCGGTTCCTCGCGGTGCTGAACATCTACGCCCGCCGTGACCTGACCGGCGCCCCGGCGCTCGGGCCGCTGCAGCCGATGACCGTGAACGGCGAGCCCGTCGACCTCGCGGCGCTCGAGGACCTGCCCGACGACGCGCGGCTCGGGGTCGGCGCGATCGAGGACTTCACGTGGAAGGGCCTGCTCGACTTCTCGACGTGCACCGAGTGCGGGCGCTGCCAGGACCAGTGCCCGGCGTGGGCGACCGGCAAGCCGCTGTCCCCCAAGCTCGTGACGCTCGCGCTGCGCGACCACGCGTACGCGACCGCGCCGTACCTGCTCTCCGGGCCGGCCGGCGGCGCCGAGCAGGGCGAGGGCTCGATCGCGTCGGACGGCCGCGCCGCCGACGCCCCGGTCGACACGACGCACGCGAACGTCGACCTCGTCGGCTCGGGCGTGATCGACCCCGACGTCCTGTGGGCGTGCACGACGTGCGGCGCGTGCGTCCAGCAGTGCCCCGTCGACATCGAGCACGTCGACGCGATCGTCGACATGCGCCGCTACCAGGTGCTGATGGAGTCCGCGTTCCCCAAGGAGCTCGGCGGCGCGTTCACCAAGCTCGAGCGCCAGGGCAACCCGTGGGGCCTGCCCGCGCGCAACCGGTTCGCGTGGGCCAAGGACCTGCCGTTCGACGTGCCGCAGGTCGGCGTGGACGTCGAGTCCGCGGCCGAGGTCGACTACCTGTTCTGGGTCGGCTGCGCGGGCGCCTACGAGGACCGGGCGAAGAGGACGACGCGCGCGGTCGCCGAGCTGCTGGACACGGCCGGGGTCGCGTTCGCGGTCCTCGGCGACGGCGAGACCTGCACCGGCGACCCGGCCCGGCGCGCCGGGAACGAGATGCTGTTCCAGATGCTCGCGTCGCAGAACGTCGAGACGCTGAACGAGGTCGGCGCGCAACGCATCGTCGTGACGTGCGCGCACTGCTTCAACACCCTCTCGCGCGAGTACCCGCAGCTCGGCGGGCGGTACCAGGTGCTGCACCACACCGAGCTGCTCAACCAGCTCGTGGCGGACGGGCGGCTGACGCCGGTGGCCGCGCCGGGTGACGGTACGGCCACGGACCAGAAGGTCACCTACCACGACCCCTGCTACCTGGGCCGGCACAACAAGGTCTACGCCCCGCCGCGCGAGCTGCTCGGCGCCCTGCCCGGCGTCGAGCTCGCCGAGATGCCCCGCACGCAGGAGCGCTCGTTCTGCTGCGGCGCAGGCGGCGCGCGCATGTGGATGGAGGAGAAGCTCGGCACCCGGATCAACCTCGAGCGCGCGGGCGAGGCCATCGGCACCGGCGCGGACGTCGTCGCGACGGCCTGCCCGTTCTGCACGGTCATGCTGTCCGACGGGGTCGCGGCGCACGCGGCGTCGGCGGGGGCGTCAGCCGGTGCCGCTGCGACCGACGGCGGGGCACCGGCGCAGGTCGGGGTTCCGGAGGTCGTCGACATCGCGACGCTGCTGCTCGACCGGGTGCGGTCTCCCGGCTCGTAGCGGCGCCCCTAGTCCGAGGTCGGCCGTCGCCACGCGCGGAGGGCCTCGGCGACCACCGTGACGTCGGCGACCGCTCCGCTCGCGACTGCGAGGACGAGGTCGATCGCCTCGTCGTGCGGGGCTTCGACGACGTGCCCGTTGAGCTCGTAGAAGACGAGCGCCGACACCCAGCCGAGCCGCTTGTTGCCGTCGATCAGCGCGTGGTTGCTGACGAGCGACAGGAGCAGTGCAGCGGCCTTCTCGTCGAGCTCGGGGTAGGCGTCGTCACCGAAGACGGTTGCACGCGGACGCGCCAGCGCTGACTCCAGCAGCCCGAAGTCACGGACCTCCGCGTCGTGCCCGAGGATGGCGTTCCCGAAGAGGATCAGGTCACGCAGCTCCAGGTAGACGAAGCTCACGCGAGCGCGTCGAGGATCGGCTTGTCGCGCTGCAGGACGCGCGCGAGCGCTGCGTCACGTCGACGGTCCCGCTCCGAGGTGTAGCGCTCGATCGCCTCGACGATCACGGCGTGCTCGGAGCGCTGCTCGCGCGCTGCGGTCTCCTTGACGCGCGCCTGCAACTCAGGGGAAAGACGCAACGTGGTCGCCATCCGACGATGATACCGAGCGCTACGACGCGATGTCACCGTGAGGTGGTGGCCGTCGCGACGCTGCCGGACGCCTGGGTGCGCTCAACGCACGGCCGAGCCCGTTTCACCCGGTCGCGGGAACGCTTCACCCCCGGGCTTCCTCCCTGCGCGTCAGACCGGGCGATACCGTCACAAAGCGGGTCGGAACGGAACGCAGTCGACTCGTCTCACTCCACACAGGGGGCGGTCGACGTGGACCGGACGGCATCGCAGCAGCACAGGACGGGAACCTCAGCCGGGGCGGCGCCGAGCCCGAGCGCTCCTCCACCGTCCGGGTACCCGCCTCGGCCGCATCCGGTGCCCACGACCGGTCGCCGGGTGCGCAACCCGAACACCGTCGCCGCCTCGGTCATCGCAGGACTCGTCTTCGGGCTCCTCGTGGGCGCTGGCTGCCAGCCCTCGGCGACCGCGTCGCAGGAGTACAGACAGCTCTCCGATCACCTCGACGCGACGACGGAGCGCCTCGAGGCAGCGCGTGCGTCGGAAGCCCGGACGCGCGAGGAGGCGGAGTCGGTCAGGGCCGCTGCGGCGACGACGCAGCAGTCGGCCGATGCCGCTCTCGCCGACGCGACCGCCCGCCAGGCAGCCGTCGACGTGCGCGAGCAGGAGCTCGCTGCCGCCCAGGCGGAGATCGACGCGACGAAGGCCGATCTCGACTCGCGCGAGGCCGCGGTGGCTGCCGCAGAGGCGCGCGTCTCGGCACGCGCTGGGTCCTCCGCCCCGGCGGCCCCCGCGCCCGAGCCGGCGCCCAAGCAGGTGACCGGGGCGTACGAGAACTGCGCGGCGGCCCGTGCGGCGGGAGCGGCGCCCGTGCTCCGGGGCGAGCCCGGCTACGGCAGCCACCTCGACCGGGACGGTGACGGGGTCGGGTGCGAGTGACCTGAGCGGAGGCCCACCTCACCCGTCGCCTCCGTACGCGCGCAGCCGTCGACCGTTCACCGTGGATCCGCGCCTGGAAGCGCTGTCCCCTCTGCGCAGGACGCGGGTGGCTCGGGGGGGGGGGGGGGGAAAAAAAGAAAAAAAAAAAAAAAAAAAAACAAAACCGCCCCCCCCCCCCCCCCCAAGAGGTGGTTTTGGGGAGGCACAGGGGTGTCCCCCACCCCCC
>NZ_JBSGSU010000001.1:260374-429217 GCF_053607065.1 Cellulomonas sp. NPDC055163
CCCCTACCCCTTCGCCTCTGTATACGCGCGGCCGTCGACTTCTCATTGGGGCCCTGCGTCGGGAAGTCTTGCCCCCCCTGGAAGGAGCGCGGGGGTTTTGTCCTGTCCCCCAACCCCAGCCCGGCCCCCGCCACGAGCGCACGTCAGATCCGCGCCCCGTGGTCCCCCGGGGTGTCGTCGTGGACGATCAGCGGGTCGCCCTCGAGCCCGCTGCCGGGCGGCGGGGTCGGGTCCTCGACCTCGGGGTTCGCGTCGTCGGCGTCCAGCAGGACGTCGTCCGTCGCGGCCGGGGACTCGACCGGGTCCCACGCGGGGGTCTCGGGACCGGTCCACGTGGGCGTCTCGCCCTCCGTGCTCAGCGCGACGGGCGCGAAGGCGGGCGGCTGCTGGTCGGCCGCGGGCGACACGGGCTCGACGTCGGCGACCACCGGCACGGAGTCGATGACCGGCACGTCCGCGGTCGTCGCGGCCGGCTCGGGCGGCAGCTCCGGCGAGTCGTCCTTGCGCGCGGCGGCGAACACGGCGGTCGTCGCGGCGGCGACCCCCACCCCGACGGCGGCGGCGACCTTGCCGGACACCCCGGCCTTGCCGGAGTCGCTCCCGGTCATCGCGGCGTCGGCGGTCGTCGGTCGGACGTCGGCACCCTCGTTGACGGACCCGCGCCACGCACCCGTCGCGCGGCCCTCGGACTCGATGAACGCCTTGAAGCGCTCGAGGTCGCCCTCGGCCTGCTTCTCGACGATGTCGAGGCGGTCGCCGATCTTCTCGACGAGACCCTCGGGCTCGTACTCGAGGTGCAGGTGCACGTGCGTGCTCGTCGGGCCGGCGGGCTCGAACGTCACGGAGCCGGCGTTCGTCGCACCCTCGGTCGCAGCCCACGCGACCTTGCGGTCGGGCACCTGCTCGAGGATCCGCGCCTCCCACTCGCGCCGGACACCGGCGATCTCCGCGACCCACTGCAGGCGCTCGTCGGTGAGCTGCGTGACGGACTGCACCCCGCTCATGAAGTGCGGGAACTCCTCGAACTGCGTCCACTGGGCGTAGGCGACGCTGACCGGCACGTCGACCACGACCGACCTCTCCACGACCGTCGTCATGACTCTCCCTCCGTCGGCACGGACGGGGCGGCGTCGCCCCGTGCTCGCGGTCCCCAGGATCGCCCGGGACGCGGCTTCCCGCGCGCGGAGCGCAGGCCGGCTCCTCGGCGCCCGAACCGTCGTCGCGTGGCCGCGCGGTGGGCGGCACCGCAGTCGTCGGGACGCGCGTCCCGCACCCGCGGGCACGGCGCGTGCGCGGGCGTCGACAACGCGGTCGGCCCCCGACCGCCACACTGTGCGCGTGACCGACCTGCGACCCACGGCCGACGCGGCCCCGCCTGCCCGGACCACGCACCCGAGTGCACCGACAGACGTCGAGCGTGCCGGAGCGACCTCTGCCCCGGTGGCCGGGAGCGGTCAGCGCCCGATCGCCCTGCCCCTGATCCAGACCGTGGCGACGGCGGTCGCCGCGGCCGTGGTGGATCGCCTCGTCGGCGTCATCCAGGCGGTGACGCACGCCGGGCCCGGTCTGACGATCCCCGTGTTCTGGGGGCTGCTGCTCGTCGCGCTCGTCGGCGTGGGCACGCTCACCCGCGTGGGGTCCCCGCTCACCCTCCGGCCGCTGCCCCGGGTCGTGTGGGCGGTGCTCGTCGTCGCTGTGGGGTGGACGGCGTCGCTCGCCTCCCACGTCGCGCTCCTGCGGTACGCGGACGGCGCCCTCAGTGGCGGTGTCGTCGAGCTCTGGCTCTGGGGGCTGTCCTTCGGCGTGGTGGCGGCCGTCCTCAGCGCGCACCGCGCGCTGCTGCTGTGGGCGCTCACGGTCATCGTCGCCGCGTCGGTCGCGGTCGCGCTGCTGGGTCCCGGGGAGGCACCGGCGCCGGCCGGCGCGCGTGCGACGGTGACGAGCTCGAGCCGCTGAGCCGCAGACCTCCGGACCCTCGACGCCCTGGTGGGCGCGGCGGCGGGCTCAGCGGCGCCGGAGCCGGCGGCGCTGCGCGTCCGCGTACAGCCGGGCCCGGCGGTTGCCGCCGCGGCGCGCGATCGCGTCGAGCAGCGCCGTCAGGGAGCGTTCGACGGCCGCGGCGTCCGGGTCCCAGCCGCGCCGCTCGCACTCCTCGAGCCACTCGACCGCCGACCGGTGACCCCGTTCGGCGTTGCACCGGCGGCACGCCGCGACCTCGTTCTCGAGCCACGACGGCCCACCCTTGGCCCGCGGCACGAGGTGCTCCCGGGTCGGTGCGACCAGCCCGGTGAACGGCCGGCCGCACCACACGCAGTGCGCGCCGTCCCGGTCGATCGCGAGGCGCAGCCGCTCGGCGGCCCCCGGCTGGTGCCGGCCCTCGACGGTCATGGGCCGACGCTACGGGGCGGCCCCGACCTCCGCAGGGCCGGGACGTCACCACCTGCCACCCGCCCGCCCCGCCACCGGCGCCCAGTCAGGCCCCGCCACCGGCGCCCGGTCGGGCCGCCCGGCGACGCGCCCTCGGGTGCCGCTGGTGAGGAGCCGGGGACGACGACGGACCGCCCGGCCCGGCGCGCTGCTCGCGTGCCGGACCGGGCGGCCCTGGGTCGTGCGGTGGTGCTGGTCGTGCGCGGCGGGCCCCCGTCGGTCTGCGGCAGGGGGCTCGCCGGCGTCAGTCGCGCGGCTTGCCGAACCCGGTCGCCGCGAGCCCCGCCTCGGCGGCCCGCATCGACGGGCCGGACGAGTCGAGCCGCCAGTCGTTCGTGGTGCGCCCCTCGCCCTCGCCACCGGAGGTGACGGCCAGGCTGAACCAGCCGATGCCGATGATGTCGGCGTTCTCCGGGCGGCCGATGCCCTCGAACAGGCTCGTGATCCACTTCGCCTTGTTGCCGCCCTCCTCGGTCGCCCCGATCTCCGCGAGGAAGATCGGCTTCTCCGGGGCCGCGGCGCGGAGCAGCGGGAGCGTCTGGCCGTACGTGTCGTCGAACGTCGGCTGCGGGTCGCCCGGGCGGTAGTAGCCCGACATGCCGATCCAGTCGACGTACTCGTCACCGGGGTAGAAGGCGACCGGGTCCGGCTGGCTCGGGATCTTGTTGACGCGGTTCGGGGCCCAGAGCCACGCGACGTACTGGTTCGCGCCCTCCTGGGTGAAGATGTCGTGCACGTGCCGCCACATCTGCACGTACTCGCCCCTCTTGTTCCCGTTGATGCCCTTGCCGTCCCACCCACGGACCTCGGACCACGGGTACCAGGTCCCGTTCATCTCGTGGTTGAAGCGCAGGACGAGCGGGAGGCCGGTCGCGGCGATGTCGCGGGCGTACTTGCGCAGGTACTCGTCGTGCTTGCCGTTGATGATCGAGCCGAGCGAGTACTCCGGCGCCTCCGCGGAGATCGCGCCGACCTGGCTCTGGCTCTCCCAGGTGAGCAGCGGGATCTGGCCGCGGCTCCACGCCTCCTGGACGGCGTCCGGGCGGAAGTCGGTGTCCCACGACTGGAAGTAGCCGCTGACGTCGGCGTTGCGGTTCACGGCAGCCTGCACGCCGTTGAACTCGCCGTAGTCGAACGGGCTCTGCGTCGTGTAGAGGCCGAACAGCTGGCTCGCCGCGACGATGTCCGCCTTGGTCATCGACGCGGTGACCGGCGGTGCCTGGTAGCCCTTGGGGTTCTGCACCTTGTAGTTGAGCTCGCCGAGCTGCTTCTTCAGGTCCGCGATCTGCGCCGTGGTGACCTTGCTCGCGGCGTTCTGGCGCTCGCGCGTAGCCTTGAGCGTGCCGTTGACGAGGTTCGCGGCGTCCTGCTGCTTCGCGGCCTCGGACTCGGCGCGGCCCAGCTCCTGCTGCGTCTGCTCGAGCTTCGCCTCGAGCTCGGTGATCTGCTTCTTCAGGTCCTCCGCGCGAGCGAGCTGGACCTTGTCACCGGCCTGGGGGCGCGGCGCGGTGAGCTTCGCCTCCATCTCCTCGAGCTGGGAGCTGAGGTCGCGCGAGCGCGCCTGCTCCGTCTGGAGGGCGACCTCGGTCGCGCTCGGCCCGTTCCACACGTACTGACCCTGCGGCGACAGCAGCGCGACGGCGCCGACCGCAAGAAGTGAGACGGTGATCACAGAAGCGAGCACGCGATGGCGGCGCGTGAACTTGAACGGATAGTCGGAAAACATCTGCGGGTGCCTCCACGGCGATGGTCTTCACGGCGCGCCCGGGAATGCTGTCCGGACTGCGTGCGGGTCGTGAGCACGGGTGCTCGTCGGGCGTGAGCGCAGTCGCACGGGTGTGCGGCCGTCGCGTTCGACATCGCCGTGGAGCCCCTCCCGGGGTCCCGGCCGTGCCGGAGCGCGACGTCCGTGTCGCTGTGCGTGTCCTGCTCCAGCACGGTGACACCGTGCTGACCTGCGACGATGGGTGAGAGACAGCGTCGTCGCGGGCTACCGGGGCCGTGGGGGTGTTTCCGTGCCGGGTCGCCCTGCCCGGTCGTGCGGCGGCGACCGCGCCAGACGGCCCAACCTCGGCGCCGGCGTGCGGCCCCGAACTCGGTTCCCCCCGGAAGCCCTGTGCGGTAGGCCCTCATGGTGCACAGGAATCACTCGAAAGAGCAAGAACCCTGCACGGATCACGGTCGTATATCCGAATTGCCCGGGTGCACGCCAGTCACGGCCGGTGCGCACCAGCGTCGCATTGGTCCGCTTTCTGGGACTGGATTAACACGATCAGCGGACGTACGCTCGTCGAGTCCACGAAAAGGCAAACCTGCCGCAAGGCAGCGACGCAAAGCCATGGGGCCCACGCGGTCCGCCAGGCTGCCGAACGACAGGGGATCCCCGTGCAACGCCGCCTCCCGGGGCAGGGCCGTGCCGTGCCCGCGCCCAGCTCCACCACCCGAGCCCGCGCCACCCGCTCCGGCGCGACCGGTGCCGCTCGTCGCCGCACCGCACGCGCGGTCCTGGCCACCGCTGCTCTCGCGGGGCTGCTCACGGCCGCCGCAGTGGCGCCGTCAGCCGCCGCCAGCCGCCAGGTCGTCGAGCCGAGCCCCACGGCGTCGCCCACGCCCTCGCCGACGCCGAGCCCGACGCCGACGCCGACGGCCCTGCCCACGCCCGGACCCACCGCCGAGCCGACGCCCGGCCCGACGCCGGAGCCGACGCTCAGCCCCACCCCCTGGCCGTCCACCGAGCCCACCCCCGACGCGTCGCCCCGGCCCGGGGCCGCGAACGACTGGGCCGAGGACGCCCTGACCCCCGACGACGGCCTGCTGTTCGGGGCGTCGGTCGCGAAGGGCACCCACGCGAGCGTCGACGCCGCCGTCTCGGCGTTCGAGGCCGGCATCGGGCGCAAGCTCGACGTGCACCGCTGGTACGCCCTGTGGGACGAGCTGCCGTCGACGCCGCTGGCGACGACCGTCCAGCGCGGCCGCACGCCGCTGCTCTCGGTGTCCTCGAAGCGGATCGACGGCACCAAGATCTCGTGGGTCGCGGTCGCGAGCGGCGCCCACGACGCGCAGATCGTCCAGCACGCCCAGGCCGTCAAGGCGCTGCGCGTCCCGATGTACGTGTCGTTCCAGCACGAGCCCGACTACTCCCCCGGCTTCGGCGACCCGGCCGACTACCGTGCCGCGTTCCGCCACTACGTCGAGGTGTTCCGCGCGCAGGGCGTGACCAACGCCGTGTGGACGTGGATCGTGACGCCGACGCCCTTCGCGCCCTCCGCGGCGGTGAGCGCCGACGCGCTCTACCCCGGCGACGACGTCGTCGACCAGGTCGCGCTCGACGCCTACAACTGGTTCGGGTGCTCGTCGAACGGGCAGGCGGCGTGGTCGTCGATGTCGCGCGCCGCGTCGGCGTTCCGGGCGTTCGGGCAGGCGCACGGCAAGCCGCTCGTGATCGCGGAGTGGGGCTCGGTCGAGGACCCCGCGGTGCCCGGCCGCAAGGCCGCGTGGCTGCGCGAGTCGATGGCGACCCTCGAGTCGTGGCCCGAGGTCACGGCGGTCCTGTACTTCCACCACCACGGCAGCTGCTCGTGGTTCGTCGACTCGACGCAGAGCGCGCTCGAGGCGTTCGCGGACGTCGCCGACTCCCCCGCGGCGCACACGCGGGCGTCGGCGTTCCTGCAGACGTCGACGACGCACGGGACGGCGCCCCTCACGGTCACGTTCGACGCGTCCCGCTCGTCGGGCGCCGGCGGTGGCGCCGGCGAGCACCTCGCGAGCTGGTCGCTCGCGTACGGCGACGGGACCACGGAGAGCGGCGCGGGGGCGCCGCCGGCGGCGCTCACGCACGTGTACGGGCCGGGCGACCGCAGCGCGCGCCTCACGGTGACCGACACGGCGGGCGGCACGAGCACCGACTCCGTCGCGATCACCGCGGCGGAGCCGCCGACGGGGACGCTCGACCAGAAGGACGTCACAGACACCTCGGCGTCGCTCTACGCCTGGGTCGACCTGCACGGGTACGCGGGCAGCGTGCGCTTCCAGTACGGGCGGACGCTCGAGTACCTCGGGGGCGACTCGACGGTCGCCGTGCCGGCCGTCTCCTACGTGAAGACCACGAGCCAGCCCGTCGCCGGGCTCCAACCGGGCACGACGTACTACTGGAAGGCGACCCTCACGTCGCCGGCCGGCACCACCGAGCTGACCCGGACCTTCGAGACCGCGGGCGCGCCGACGTCGTCGAACCAGTTCACCGCGAGCTCGACGGCGACGTCGACGACGTTCAAGGCGCAGGTGCACCCGCACCGGCTCACGACGACGGCCTGGATCGAGTGGGGCCCGACGACCGCGCTCGGCGCGTCCTCGCCGGCGACGACGCTGACCGCGCTCACGTACGAGAAGACGATCGCGAGCGACGTCGTGACGGGGCTGGCCCCGCGCACGACGTACTACTACCGGGTCGTCGCGCGGAACTCGCTGGGCACGCTGTACGGGCCGGTGCGCTCGTTCACGACGCCGCGCTGAGCAGGGTCAGCGGGCTCAGCGGGGCCGCAGCTGGCTCGCCGGCACGATCTCGGACGCCTGCGACGCGCTCGACCAGCGCAGCTGGATGGTCGCGTCGAGCCGGTCGTCGAAGTACTCGAGCCGCACGGGGACGGCCCGCCCCGCGGTCAGCGCGACGGTCCCGGTGTCGACGCGCGGTGCGTGCCGCGTCCACTGGTCGATGACGAGCCGCCCGTCGACCCACAGCCGGACGCCGTCGTCGCTCGTCGTCGCGAACGTGTACGTCTGGGTGTAGCGGGGCACGACCGAGCCGGTCCACCGCACCGAGAACGTGTCCGCACCGATCCCGGCGACGGGCGCGGCGGCACCCCAGCGGAAGCCGACCGTCGGGTCGACCCGGGTGACCGTCGTGCCGGTGAGGTCGGCGTTGTCGAAGTACGTGCCGAGCAGCCCGCGCTGGGTGAGGGTCGCCGTCAGGGTCGTCGCCGTCGCGGGGGTCCGCCAGACCCGGTCGGCCGCGGTCGAGCCGTCCGACCAGCGGTCGAGCACGTACGGGGCGCCCTGCGCGTCGGCCTGCGCCGGCACACCGAGCCGCAGGTCGAAGCCTGCCCACGAGGTCAGCGTCGTCGGCCCCGTGACGGCCTGCCCGTTGACGGTGAGCGTCCGGCCGGCGGGCGAGGTCGCGAGCGTCACGGCGACCTTCTGCGGCTGGAGGTCGCGCGTGACGGTCGTGGTGACGCCCTGCGTGTCCGTCGCGGTCAGGCTGACCCGCAGGTAGCTGTTGGCCGCGGCAGCGAGGTCCTCGGGCCCCGGCGCGACGAACGAGACGTCGTTGCCGGTCACGGGCCCGAGGAACGGGTGCGTGTGCTGGTCGTGAACCCGCACGATCGTCCAGCTGAGCCGCGACGCGGGCAGCGTGCCGTCCTGGGCGTCCGCCCCCGAGCCGCTCAGGCGGTAGGTGCCGCCGACCGTGAACGTCGCGCCCGCCGCCGGCGAGGTGATCGTCGCGGTCGGCGCGGTGTTCCCCGAGCTGATCCGCACGGTCACGGGGGCGGACGTCCCCCCGGCCGCGTCCCGGACGCGCAGCGTCGCCGTCCACGTGCCGGCCGCGTACGTGTGCCGGACGGTCGGGCTCGTCGTCGTCGCGTCGGCCGTGCCGTCCCCGAACGACCACAGGTACGTGAGCGTGCCGCCGTCGGGGTCGCTGCTGCGCGACCCGTCGAGCGTGGTCGCGAGCGGTGCCGCGCCGGTCGCCGGGGACGCCGACACGACCGCCGTCGGGACGCGGTTCGCCGTGCCCGTGTACGCGATCCGCCGGATCTCGCCGCCGTTCGCGTAGGTCGTGTAGTACAGCGCCTGGCTGCCGGCGTACGGCCCGAACTCCAGGTGCACCGCGCCGCCGAGCCCTGTCGCCAGGTCCGTGCGGGTGCCGCCGACGAGCATCATGATCTTGCCGCAGACGTAGTCCGCGAACAGGTACGCCGAGTCGTACGCGGCCGGCCAGGCACCGTTCGGCACGAACGCCCCGCCGGTGATCGAGCCGCAGCCCGTCGGGCGGCCGTAGTCGTGGACCGGGTTGGTCATCCCCGCGGGGAGCGGCCCGCCGCAGCTCGTCGTCGAGCCCGTCTGCGCGCAGTGCCCCTCACGCACCGGCCACCCGTAGTCGGCGCCCGCGGTCCCGAGGTCGATCTCCTCCCACGAGTTCTGGCCGACGTCGTTGACGTGGAACACCGTGCCCGCGGCGTCCGGGTCGAACGCGAAGCGGAACGGGTTGCGCAGGCCCCACGCGAACGTCTCCTGGCAGATCGTCCCCGCAGGGGCCGGGCCGAGCCGGCAGCTCGCGGTGCCCGCGCCCAGGAACGGGTTGCCCGGCGCCGGAGCACCGGACGTGCGGTCGACGCGCAAGATCTTGCCGAGCAGCACGTTCCGGTCGCGCGCCGCGTCGTTGTTGCCGCCGCAGCCGCTGTCGCCCGCGTAGTCGCAGCCGCCGTCGCCGACCGAGACGTACAGGTAGCCGTCCTTGCCGACGTGCACGTCACCGGCGTTGTGGTTGTTCGCCGACGAGGTGATGCCGTCGAGCAGGATGCGCTCGCTCGCCGGGTCGACGGTGCTGTCGTCGCGCAGCACGAAGCGGGAGACGCGGTTCACCGGGGCACCCGCCGGGTTCGCCCCCTGGCTCGACGGGCACGTCGAGCTCGTGCCGCGAGCCGTGTAGTAGACGTAGATCGCGCGTGTCGCCGGGTCCGGGTCGACCGCGACGCCCAGCAGGCCGCGCTCCCCGTTGGTGCAGATCCGGCCCGCCAGGTCGAGCGCCGGGGTCGCGAGCAGCTGACCCGCCGCGGTACGCACCCGCAGGCGCCCGGCCTGCTGCGTGACGAGCATGCGCCCGTCCGCCGTGAACGCGATCGCCGTCGGGTTGTCGACGTCCGCGACGAGCGCGTCCGTGAACCCTGCCGGCACGGTGGCTGCGCTCGCCGGCGCCCCCGCGAGGGCCGTGAGCCCCGCCGCGACCAGTGCTCCCACCACGACCGGCACGACGCGCCGCATGCGGTTCATCGAGGTCCCCCGTCTCCGTCGACGCCCCTCCGAGGCTCCGAGCATGGCCTCGCGGCCCGGGTCCCGCAAAAGATCGGCGACCCGGAGCGGTTCGGGCTCCGCGGCCCCCGCGCTCGAGGCGCCCCGGCGGTCGGCCTACTTCGCCTCCGCGTAGCTCTCGACGACCGCGACCTGCAGCGCGAAGTCCACCGGCGAGTCCCCGAACAGCAGCCGCCCGGCCTCGGCGGCGGAGTCGGCCACCGCGGCCGCGACCTCGCCCGCCACGCCGGCCGGGGAGTGCACCATCACCTCGTCGTGCAGGAAGAACACGAGGTGCGGCCGGCCCTCGATGCCGCGGAGCCGCCGGCGCAGCGCCGCCATCCAGCACAGCGCCCACTCCGCGGCCGTGCCCTGGACGACGAAGTTCCGCGTGAACCGCCCCCAGTCGCGCCCCCGCCGCCGCGCCGCACGGACGTCCTCGGCGTCGGCGCCCTCCGCTGCGGCGGCTACGAGCTCGGCCTGCCGGGCGGCGTCGGGTCGGGGCGACGAGCGCCCGAGCCACGTCGAGACCACCTCGCCCCGCTCCCCCGCCCGGGCCGCCGCCTCGACGAGCCCCACCGCGCGCGGGTAGGCCCGCGTGAGCTGCGGCATCACCACGGCGCTCGCCCCCGTGGTGGCGCCGTAGATCGCGCCGAGCATCGCGTACTTCGCCTGCTGCCGGGTCTCGACGATGCCCGCGTCGACGATGCCCTGGTAGAGGTCCGCCTGCCGCCCGGCGGCGGCCATCGCCGCGTCGCCCGACATCGCCGCGAGCACCCGGGGTTCGAGCTGCGCGGCGTCGGCGACGACGAGCCGCCACCCCGGGTCGGCCCGCACCGCACCGCGGACCACCGCGGGCAGCTGCAGCGCACCGCCGCCGCTCGTCGCCCAGCGCCCCGTGACGACGCCGCCCGGCACGTAGTCGGGCCGGAACCTCCCGCCGTGCACCCACGCCTCCATCCACGCCCAGCCGTTCGCGGACAGCAGGCGCGCGAGCTTCTTGTACTCGAGCAACGGGGCCGTCACCGGGTGGTCGAGCGCCCGGATCTCGTACGTCCGGGTCGACGTCACGTCGAGCCCCGCGAGCCGCAGCCCGCGCAGCAGGTCCGGCTGCGAGTCGAGGTTGAGCGACGGCTGCCCGAGCCCCTCCCGGACCTCGTCCGCGAGCGCCTCGAGCCGCGCGGGCCGCCCGCCGCCGCGCGGACGCTCCCCGAGCAGCCGGGTCAGCAGCGCGTCGTGCTCGGCGACGTCCCACGGCATGCCGTCGTGGCGCATCTCCGCGGCGATGAGCGCCCCCGTCGACTCCGCGGCGAGCAGCAGGCGCAGGCGGCCCGGCTCGTCGGCACCGGCGACCGCGGCGAGCTGGCGGCGCAGCTCGTCGAGCACGTCGAGCGGGGCCTCGTCGTGCTGGCGCGGGTCGTCGAACAGGCTCACCTCGACCGCGCGCGGGGCGTCGGCGCTCGCGGGCGGCAGCCCGTCCCAGCGTCCGCGCGGCGCGCGGGCGAGGTCCGAGCCGGCGCTGAGCGCGCTGCCGCGCAGGATCGCGTGGCACAGGCGCAGGTCGTGGCAGCGCTCGACGCGGACCCCCGCGCCGAGCAGCGGCGGGTAGCGGCGCGAGGTGTCGTCCCACACCCACCGCGGCGGCTCGGGGGCGCGCTCGCGGTCGCGCACGGCGGCGGGCAGCCCGGCCGCCGCGACGCGGACCTGCGCTCCCGGCTCGCCGTCGGACGAGACGTCCTGCAGCACGACGGAGTCCCGGCGCGCCGGGTCGTCGGTCAGCAGCACGAAGGACACGGTCCATTCTTGCGGCCCCCGCCCACACGCACCGTCGGGCTCCCGGCGCAGGCCGCGGCGGCTCAGGTAGCCCACGTCGCGGCGGACGTCGACGCACCGGCAGTCGTCGTTTTCAGGGCCACGACGCACGCAGCCGCCCCCGCCGGCGAGGGCGAGGGCGGCTGCGGGGTGCGGGTCAGGTCAGCGCGCGACCATCGCCGCCCAGGTCAGACGGCCGACGATGCCGTCGGCGACCAGGCCGTGCGCGCGCTGGAACGCGCGGACCGCGGCCTGGGTGCGGGGGCCGAAGCGCCCGTCCGGGTTCGCGCCGACGATCCGCTGGATCACCGTGACGGACGAGCCGACGGCGCCGCGGGAGATGCCGCGGGCGATCTGGGCCGCCGGGATCGACGTCGCGGTCACCGGCGCGGAAGCCGTCCCGCCGTTGGCGGCGTCGACGATCGCAGCCCACGTGAGCGGGCCGACGATGCCGTCCGGCACGAGGCCGTGCGCGCGCTGGAACGCGATGACCGCGGCGCGGGTGGCGGCGCCGAAGCGACCGTCCGCCTCGACGCCGACGACGCGCTGGACGATCGCGACCGACTCGCCGACCGCACCGCGGCGCAGGCCCGCGCGGATGACGGACGCGGGGATGGCGTCCGGGGACAGGACCGGCGCGGCCGGGGCGGCGGCGGGCGGGGCGGCCGGGGCGCCGAGCGCGACGACGTCCCAGGCGTAGTCGAGCGCGCTCCAGCCGGCACCGCGCTCCACGACGACGCGGATCGTGTGACGACCCACCGCGAGCCCGGTGACCTCGAACGTGTTGCCCTCGACCATGACCGGCGACGCCGACTGGGCCTCGGGGTGCAGGTCGACGACGTAACCGAGCGCGTAGTCGCCCTCGTCCACGTTCACCGTGAACCGCGCGGTGGTCGACGTGGTCGACGCGGCGGGCGTGGCGGCCCAGGAGATCGCAGGCTTGGGGGCGTCGAGGGCGACGAGCGACAGCGTGCCCTCGTTGGACTCCTGCTGCTCCTCGACGCCCTCGGTCTGGGTGTACGCGACGTAGTGGAGAGTGCCGGTGCCACCCTCCCAGGCGGTCAGCGTGAGGATGTACGTGTCGTAGTCGAAGCCGACCTGGATGTCGCCCGCCTCGCCCCAGATGTCGATGGACTGGAGGGTTCCGGTGCCCGGGGTCACGAGCTCGGAGAGGTCGACCTTGAGCGTCTCGCCGGCGGTGAAGGTCAGCTCCTTGTCCTGGACGGTCGGGGGCACGCTGTCGGGAGCCTGCTCCTCGACGGGCGCCTCCTCCTCGACCGGGGCCTGCTCCTCGACGGGCGTCTGCTCCTCGACGGGGGCCTGCTCCTCGACCGGGACCTGCTCCTCGACCGGGACCTGCTCCTCGACCGGGACCTGCTCCTCGACCGGGACCTGCTCCTCGACGGGGGCCTGCTCCTCGACAGGCGTCTGCTCCTCGACCGGGACCTGCTCCTCGGCCGGGGTCTCCTCGGCCGGGGTCTCGGGGGCGGCCGGCGACTCGACGCCGGTCTCGACGGGACCCTCGACGGGCGTCGCGGCGGCGGCACCGACGCTCCCCGCGGTCAGGACGGTGGCGATGACTCCGGCAGCGACGAGACGACGCGCCCGGGGAGCAGACATGCGTGCAGACATTCGACGAGCGCCTTCCGTAGCGGACCGTCCTCGAGCAGGACGGTCTCGCGTCCTCTATCGGCCACCGCGAGCAGGACTTTCGGTCCTCGCGGGAAGCAGTCTGGACATCCGTCCGGGGCGGCGGGCGAGCGACCTCGCCACGGACCCGGCCAGGGACGGCCCGTGCGCGGCGCTCGCTAGGCTCGCCGGATGATCGGACGCGTCGACGAGGTCGTCATCGACTGTGCGGACCCGGGCCTGCTCGGGCGGTTCTGGGCGGAGGTGCTGGGCGGTGAGCACCGTGTGCGCGACGACGACTGGCACACGCTGCGCTCCCCCGGCTCCCCCGACCTCGCGTTCCAGCGCGTCCCCGAGGGCAAGACGGTGAAGAACCGCCTGCACCTCGACGTCCTGGTCGAGGACGTCGAGGCCGCGACGATGCAGGCCGAGGCGCTCGGCGCGGTCCGGCAGGGCGAGGTGCACCACGACGTCGCCGGGTCGTTCCAGGTGCTGCTGGACCCCGAGGGCAACGAGTGGTGCGTGGTCCGCTCGAACGCGTGACGCCCGGGCGTCAGCGCGAGGCGACCGGGTTCGGGTCCCCGATGTGGCCGGGCGCGTTGGCTGCGAGGACGCGCTCGACGAACGCCGCGTACTCCTCGACGTAGTGCCGCAGGAACTCGGCGGTCGCCTCGTCGCGGACCTCGCCGTCGGGCCCGTACGCGCCGGGGTCGAACGTGATGTACGCCTCGGGCGAGTTGAGCTGCGGCGCGTCGAGGAAGCTCAGCACGCTGCGCATCGACGACTGCATGACCGCCGTCCCGACGCGGCCCGGGGACGCGCCGATGATCCCGGTCGGCTTGCGCGCGAACGAGTTGGTGCCCCACGGGCGCGAGCCCCAGTCGATCGCGTTCTTCAGCGCCCCCGGGATCGAGCGGTTGTACTCGGGCGACACGAACAGGATCCCGTCGCACGCCTCGATCGCCTCCTTGAGGGCCCGGCCCGCGGGCGGGAAGTCCTCGTCGAAGTCGGGGCTGTAGAGCGGCAGGTCGCCGATCGGGATCTCGGTGAACGTGAGCGTGCCGGGCGCGAGCCCGATCAGCGCCCGGGCGAGGGTGCGGTTGATGGAGTCCTTCGCGAGGCTCCCGACGAAGTAGCCGATGCGGTGCGTCATGACGTCTGGCCTCCCTGCCGACGGCCACGGCAGCGGCCGTCCTCCGAGCGTGCGCTGACGTCCTCATCGTCGCACCGCTCGAGCGCCCCGGCCCGGCCGGCGCCCGCGCCTGCGCGACCGGGCGGTGCCGCCCGCGGACCCGGGCGGTGCAGCACCCGGGTCCGCGGGAGGGTGCTCAGCGCAGCCCGGCGAAGAACGCCCGCACGTCGTCGACGAGCAGGTCGGGCGCCTCCATCGCCGCGAAGTGCCCGCCCCGGTCCAGCTCGGTCCACCGCACGACGTTGTTCTGCCGCTCGGCGATCGCCCGCAGCGTCAGGTCCCCCGGGAACAGCGCGACCGCGGTCGGCACCCCGGAGCTCACGAGCTCGGCGCCCCAGCTCTCCGACTCGCGGTACAGCCGGGCGGACGAGCCGATCGTCCCGGTGAACCAGTAGACGCTCACGTCGGTGAGCAGGGCGTCCCGGTCGACCGCCTTGTCGGGCAGCTCAATGCCGGGGTTCGTGTAGGTCGCGAACACGTCGACGAGCCAGGCGAGGAGCCCCGCGGGCGAGTCGGTGAGGGCCGGCGCGAGGGTCTGCGGGCGCGTGCTCTGGATCGCCGCGTACCCGCCGTGCGCCTCCCACCCGCCGAGCGCCGCGAGCCGCGCCTGGTCGCCCTCGGACCAGCCGCTGCCGTCGACGTCCCAGCCGGGCAGCGTCGTGAGCGCGTTCACGTGCACCCCGACGACGTGCTCGGTCGCGATCCGCCCGACCTGCGGCCCGACGACCGAGCCGACGTCGCCGCCCTGCATGCCGTACCGGTCGTAGCCGAGGCGGCGCATGAGCTCCGCGACCACCTCCGCGTACCGGTCGGTCGAGCCCTTCCCCGCCGCGCGCGTCGGCCCGGAGAACCCGAAGCCGGGCAGCGACGGGATGACGAGGTGGAACGCGTCGGCCGGGTCGCCGCCGTGCGCGCGCGGGTCGCTGAGCGGGCCGATCACGTCGAGGAACTCCACGACCGAGCCGGGCCAGCCGTGCACGAGGACGAGCGGCAGCGCGTCGGGCTCGGGCGACCGCACGTGCAGGAAGTGCACGGGCTGGCCGTCGACGTCCGTCATGTGCTGGGGGTGGGCGTTGAGCCGGGCCTCGTGCGCGCGCCAGTCGTACGCGGTCCGCCAGTGCTCGGCGAGCTCGCGCACGTAGTCGGTGGGGACCCCGTACGTCCAGCCCACGTCGGGCAGCTCGTGGGGCCAGCGGGTGCGCGCGAGGCGCTCGTGCAGGTCGTCGAGGTCGGCCTGCGGCACGTCGATGCGGAACGGGCGGATGCTCTCGTCGGTGGTCATGGCTCGACGCTAGGGACAGCAGCGGCCACTTCCTGACCGCTTCTCCGACGCTGCCCGGAGGTGCGGTCCTGACCGCCGTCCCGGGCACGGAGGGCGACCGGGCGGACCTGCGACGCGGCGTCCCGCCCCGGACGAGCACCGGCCCCGTGCGGCTCGGGGCTGCACGGGGCCGGCGATGCGCGCCCGGCCGAGGGGGGACCGGTCGGTGCGCGGGACCTGTCCTCCGCACGCTACCTCGCGCGGTGCCCGGCGACGAGGGGACGGACGGGCGCGCGTCGCCGGGCGCATCGTCGGGCGCCGTCGCGCACGCCGGCAGGTACGCCGTCGGGCGCCGCCACCCCCACGGCGGGCGCCCGGGTCAGCCGGACGTCGTGTGGTCCGTGAGGATCTGGTCGATCACCGCCCGGGTCACCGCCGCCGCGGCAGCGTCGGTCCCGAGCTCGTCGACGTAGACGATCAGCGCCTTCCACAGCGCCCACCCGCGCCCGCGGGCCCACGTGCCGCGGTCGACCCCGAGCCGCGCCCGGTACGCCTCCCGGCTCTCGCCGGCGAACAGCGTCCACGCGATCGCGAGGTCGCACGCCGGGTCCCCGACCCCGCTCGTGCCGAAGTCGAGCACGGCCGAGAGCACCCCGTCGCGCACGAGCAGGTTGCCGACCGCGACGTCCCCGTGGAACCACACGGGCGGGCCGTCCCACGTCGCGTCCAGCCCTGCCTCCCACACCTGGGTCGCGAGGTCGACCGGCACGAGGTCGCCGAGCGCCCCGAGCGCGCGCCGCGTCTGCTCGTCGTACGTCAGCAGCGGGCCGCCGCGGAACCAGTTGTGCAGCCCCGGCCCGGGCCCGTCCGCCGCGTCGACCTCGCGCAGCGCGACGAGGAACCCGGCCAGGTCCTCGGCGAACCCGGTCAGGTCACCCACGCTGTCGCGGCCGGCACGCTCCCCCTCGATCCACCCGTAGACCGACCACGGGAACCGGAACCCCTCGCCGGGCTCTCCCAGCGCGAGCGGGACCGGGATCTCGACCGGCAGCTGTGGGGCGAGCACCGGCAGCCACCGGTGCTCCTTCTCGACCGCGCGCGCGTACTCCGCGGCGGTCGGCAGCCGGACGGTCATGCTGTCGCCGAGGCGGAACGTCTGGTTGTCCCAGCCCCCGACCTCGACGGGTCGCACGGGCATTCCCGCCCACTGCGGGAGCTGCCGGGCGACGAGCCGCCGCACGACGTCCACGTCGACGAGGCGCCGGTCCGGCAGGGGGACGGTCGCCTCGGCGTCCTGCGCGGTGCCGGTGTCGGTGCGCACGTCGGCGCCGGTGTCCGGGGTCACGCGCCCAACGTCGCCGCACGGCGCCCGCGCGACAACCCTTTATCCGCGCGTCACAGGTCCGCGGGGTTCACCAGGAACTCGGCCGCGTCGGCGATCTCCCCGCCCACGGCCGCGTGCAGCGCCCGGGCGACGGCCTGCACCTGCGGCATCGCCCGCCCGCGCGCGACGCGGTGCTCGAACGAGGGGCGCTCGAGCTCGAGCTCCTCGATGTCGCTCGGCTCCCAGCGCACGCGGTAGGCGACGGCGCCGGCCTTCGCCCACGGCAGCTCGCGCAGCAGGGGCGGCAGGACCTCCTCGCCGTGCACCTCGATCGCGAGCAGCCCGTCGACACCGAGGTCGACGAGCGCGCCGTACCCGGTCTGCGGCGGGGGCTCGGCGAGCATCGCCCGGTCGTACGCCTCGGCCTCGGCGTGCAGGCGCCGGCGCAGGTCCTCGTCCTCGATGCCGTGGCGCTCGAGCGCGTCGCGCAGCCCCGCCCCACCACGCTCGGGGACGCCGAGCGCCGAGAGCCCGGGGCGGGCGTGCCGTCCGGCGTCGGGCGCGGGGCCCACCCAGGGCACGCCGTCCATCGCGAGCCGGGCCCGCGGCAGGACCTGCTGGACGACGGCGAGCATCTCCTCCGGCTCGAGCCACCCGCGCGTGTAGACGGTCAGGTCGATCGCGGCGTCGATGTCGGGCGTGAGCACGGTGCCGTGCTCCCCGGTGCGCACCGAACCGCCGAGGCGGCGGGCGACGGCCACGAGCCAGAGCAGCACGCGCTCCTCCTCCCGCACCGGGACCGCGTCGGGGAACGCGCGCTTGAGGCCGTCGCGGTCGCCGCCGGGGTACGGGCGCTCGCCGCGCTCCCGCGGGCACGCGGCGTCGTAGACCACGGCCGTCGACGCGGGCAGCCCCAGGCTCAGCGCCTCGCCCGGCTCGACCGCGAACGGGCCGGTCAGCGTCGAGAGCCGCGAGACCCGCAGCACGCCGGGCGTCGCAGCGGCACCCCGTGCCCCGCGCGCCCCGGCCGCCCGCGGCTGCGGTACGCCGGGCCGGGACTCCCACCGTGCGGCGGGGAACCGGGAGACCGCGAGGACCTCGACCTCGTCGGGCCCGATGCCCGCGGGCAGCGCGAGCAGGTGCCGGGTCCGCAGCCCGGGGTCGTCGAGCGGCAGGCGCGGGAGCACCGGGTCCACGCCGGCCACCTCAGACGTCCGTGCGGTGGAAGCTCTGCCAGGACCGCGACGCCGTCGGGCCCCGCTGGCCCTGGTAGCGCGAGCCGTACCGCTCGGAGCCGTACGGGAACTCCGACGCGGAGGACAGCCGGAAGAAGCACAGCTGCCCGATCTTCATGCCGGGCCAGAGCAGGATCGGCAGGGTCGCGACGTTCGAGAGCTCGAGCGTCACGTGGCCGGAGAAGCCGGGGTCGATGAACCCGGCGGTCGAGTGCGTGAGGAGGCCGAGCCGGCCCAGCGAGGACTTGCCCTCGAGGCGGGCCGCGACGTCGTCGGGCAGCGTGACCGCCTCGTACGTCGAGCCGAGCACGAACTCCCCGGGGTGCAGCACGAACGGCTCGGAGCCCTCGACCTCGACGAGCCGCGTGAGGTCCGGCTGGTCGGCCGCGGGGTCGATGAACGGGTACTTGTGGTTGTCGAAGAGCCGGAAGAACCGGTCGAGGCGCACGTCGATGCTCGACGGCTGGATCATCGCGGGCTCGTACGGGTCGAGCACGACCCGGCCGGACTCGAGCTCGGCGCGGAAGTCACGGTCGGAGAGCAGCACGGGGCCACGGTAACGGTCGTGGGAGCCCGCGTGCCGGGACCGACCACCGTCGGGCGGGCGCGCGCCCCGGTGATCGCCCGGACGCGCGCCCGACCGGCCCCGGACGTCACCCGGGAACGCGCTCGCCCGGCCGTTCCCCCGCGCAGGGGCGGCGGCTATGCTTCCTCCCGTGAGGTCGCATGGGAGCGCTCTCGCACCGACGTCACGCCGATCCCGACCGCCACCGCGAAGCCGCGGCGCGCACCCGGGGGCGGAGCGACACCCAGCACCCGAGAGGCGCACGCATGCGTTACGGCCACTTCGACGACGAGTCCCGTGAGTACGTCATCACGACCCCCCACACGCCTTACCCGTGGATCAACTACCTCGGGTCGGAGCAGTTCTTCTCGCTCCTGTCGCACCAGTCGGGCGGGTACTCGTTCTACCGCGACGCCAAGATGCGGCGCCTGACGCGCTACCGCTACAACAACATCCCGACCGACGCGGGCGGGCGCTACTTCTACGTCAACGACGGCGGCGACGTGTGGACCCCGTCGTGGATGCCGGTCAAGGCCGAGCTCGACCACTTCGAGGCCCGGCACGGCCTCGGCTACTCGACGATCACCGGCGAGCGGAACGGCCTGTCGGTCCAGACCCTGTTCTTCGTCCCGCTCGGCGAGAACGCCGAGGTGCAGAAGGTCACGCTGACCAACACCTCCGCCGCCGCGAAGACCGTCTCGCTCTTCTCGTTCGTCGAGTTCTGCCTGTGGAACGCCCAGGACGACCAGACGAACTACCAGCGCAACCTCTCGATCGGCGAGGTCGAGGTCGAGGCCGACGGCCCGACGGGCACCGCGATCTACCACAAGACCGAGTACCGCGAGCGCCGCGACCACTACGCCGTCTACGGCGTCAACGCGAAGGCCACGGGCTTCGACACCGACCGCGACACGTTCGTGGGCGCCTACAACGGGCTCGGCGAGGCGGCCGTGCCGTTCGCCGGGAAGTCGGAGAACTCGGTCGCCTCGGGCTGGTACCCGATCGGCTCGCACTCGCTCGAGGTCACGCTCGAGCCGGGCGCCTCGACGTCGTACACGTTCGTGCTCGGGTACCTCGAGAACCCGCAGGACGAGAAGTGGGCCGACGACGACCTGCAGGTCGTCAACAAGAAGGGCGCCCACGAGCTGCTCGCGCGGTTCGCGACCGAGGAGCAGACCGACGCCGCGTTCGAGGCGCTCCGCGCGCACTGGACGACGCTGCTGTCCGGCTACTCGGTGTCCAGCACCGACGAGAAGCTCGACCGCATGGTCAACGTGTGGAACCAGTACCAGTGCATGGTCACGTTCAACATGTCCCGCTCGGCGTCGTACTTCGAGACGGGGATCGGCCGCGGGATGGGCTTCCGCGACTCCAACCAGGACCTCCTCGGGTTCGTGCACCTCATCCCCGAGCGCGCCCGCGAGCGCATCCTCGACATCGCCGCGACGCAGTTCCCCGACGGGTCGGCGTACCACCAGTACCAGCCGCTCACGAAGCGCGGGAACAACGACATCGGCTCGGGCTTCAACGACGACCCGCTGTGGCTCATCGCCGGCGTCGCCGCGTACATCAAGGAGTCGGGCGACTTCTCGATCCTCGACGAGCAGGTCCCGTTCGACAACGACGAGTCGCTCGCCGAGCCGCTGTTCGAGCACCTGACCCGCTCGTTCCGGTTCACGGTCGAGAACCGCGGCCCGCACGGCCTGCCGCTCATCGGGCGGGCCGACTGGAACGACTGCCTCAATCTCAACTGCTTCTCGACCGAGCCCGGCGAGTCCTTCCAGACGACCGAGAACCAGGCGGGCGGCGTTGCGGAGTCCGTGTTCATCGCGGCGCAGTTCGTCCTCTACGGCGCCGAGTACGCCGAGCTGGCCGAGCGCCGGGGCCTGACCGACGTCGCCGCCGAGGCACGTGCCGCGGTCGAGGAGATGCGGGCTGCGGTCCTGTCCCACGGCTGGGACGGCGACTGGTTCCTGCGGGCGTACGACTTCTACGGCAACAAGATCGGCACCGACGAGAAGCCCGAGGGCAAGATCTGGATCGAGCCGCAGGGGTTCGCCGTCATGGCGGGCATCGGCGTCGAGGGCACGGACCCGACCACGCCCGAGGCGAAGGGCAGCCCGGCGATCAAGGCGCTCGACGCGGTCAACGAGCACCTCGCGACCGACCACGGCATGGTCCTCCAGCACCCCGCGTACACGAGCTACCAGATCGAGCTCGGCGAGGTCTCCACGTACCCGCCCGGGTACAAGGAGAACGGCGGGATCTTCTGCCACAACAACCCGTGGGTCATCATCGGCGAGACGGTCGTGGGTCGCGGCGCGCAGGCGTTCGACTACTACAAGCGGATCACCCCGGCGTACCGCGAGGACATCTCCGACGTGCACAAGCTCGAGCCGTACGTGTACGCGCAGATGATCGCGGGCAAGGAGGCCGTGCGGCACGGTGAGGCCAAGAACTCGTGGCTCACCGGCACCGCCGCGTGGAACTTCGTGGCGGTCAGCCAGTACCTGCTCGGGGTCCGCCCCGGGTACGACGGGCTCGTCGTCGACCCGCAGATCGGCCCCGACGTCCCGGAGTTCACCGTGACCCGGGCGGCGCGCGGCGCGACGTACGAGATCCACGTGACGAACTCCGGCACCCCCGGCGCCCGCGGCACGCTCGTCGTCGACGGCGCGCCCGTCGAGGGCAACACCGTCCCCTACGCCCCGGCCGGGTCCACCGTCCGGGTCGAGGTCACCGTCTGACCCCCCGGGGTCACCCGACGGTGCGGTAGGAGGACACTGCGACGATGCGGTACGGCTACTTCGACGACGACGCGTGCGAGTACGTCCTCACGCGCCCGGACACGCCGCGGTCCTGGAGCAACTACCTGGGGTCGCGGCTCTACGGGGGCATCGTCACGCAGAACGCGGGCGGCTTCTCGTTCTTCCGGTCGGGAGGGACGGGCCGGCTGCTGCGGATGCGCTTCAACGGCGTGCCGCAGGACGAGCCGGGCCGGTTCGTCTACCTGCGCGACGACGCCGACGGGGCCTTCTGGTCCGCGTCGTGGCAGCCGGTCGGCACGCCGCTCGAGGGACCGGACCCGTACGTCGCCCGGGTGCGGCACGGGCTCGGCTACTCGGTGTTCGAGTCCGACCACCGCGGGATCCACACCGAGATGACGACGTTCGTGCCGCAGGGCCAGGCGTTCGAGCACTGGTCCGTCGAGGTCACGAACACGGGGACGACGCCGCGCACGATCTCGCTGTTCTCGTACGCCGAGCTGGCGAACGAGTGGAGCCACCAGCAGGACCTGCTGAACCTCCAGTACAGCCAGTACGTCGTGCGCGCGTCGTACTCCGACGGCTTCATCCACCGCCGCAACTCGACGCGCGACGTGTTCAGCGAGTGCTGGTTCACGGTGACGGGCGCCGACGTCGTGTCGTTCGACACCGACCGCGACCTGTTCCTGGGCCCGTACCGCACGCCGCGCGACCCGGTCGCCGTCGTGCGGGGCAGGTGCTCGGGGAGCGAGACGGTCGGCGACAACGCGTGCGCGTCGCTGCACGTGCGCGTCGAGCTCGCGCCCGGCGAGACCCGTCAGGTCGTCTACACGCTCGGCGTCGGCTCGCCCGACGCCGAGTGGGGCGACGGCACGGTGACCGTGCGGCCCGGGCGCGAGTCGGTCGCGGAGTTCGCGACGCCCGAGCGGATCGCGACCGAGCTCGCCGCGATCCGCGCCGAGTGGGCCGGGCACCTCGCGCCGCTGCAGGTCAGCACGCCGGACCCGCAGCTGGACTCGATGGTCAACGTCTGGCACGCCTACCAGACCCACATGACGTTCAGCTGGTCGCGCGGGGTGTCGCTCATCGAGACCGGCGGCCGCGACGGCCTCGGCTACCGCGACACGGCGCAGGACATCCTCTCGGTGGTCCACTCGATCCCCGAGGCCGCCCGCGAGCGCCTCGACCTGCTGCTCACCGGCCAGACGGCGGAGGGCGGCGCGCTGCCGCTCATCAAGCCGCTCACGCACACGCCCGGCAAGGAGCCGACCCCGGCGCTCGAGGACTACCGCAGCGACGACGCCCTGTGGCTGCCGCTGTCCGTGGCGGCGCTCGTCGACGAGACCGGCGACACGTCCTACCTCGACACGGTGCTCCCCTACGCCGACGCCGGCGAGGACACCGTGCTGGGCCACCTCGTGCAGGCGCTGCGGTTCTCGCTCGAGCACCGCGGCGCGCACGGCCTGGTCCAGGGCCTCGACGCCGACTGGAACGACTGCATCCAGTTCGGCACCGAGGGCGAGTCGATGTTCTCGACGTTCCTGCTGGCCAACGGCCTGCGCCAGGTCGGCGAGCTCGCCTCGCTCCTCGAGCGCACCGAGGTCGTCGCGTGGTGCGCCGAGCAGCTCGAGCTGCTGCTCGAGGACGCCGAGAAGGCGTGGGACGGCGGCTGGTACATCCGCGGGATCTCCGCGGTCGGCGCGCCGCTGGGCACCGCGACCGCCGACGAGGGCCGCATCTACCTCGAGCCGAACGTGTGGGCGGTGATCTCGGGGGTCGCGAACCCGGGCCGCGCGCGCCAGGCGATGGACTCGGTGCACGAGCACCTCGCTTCCGAGCACGGCATCGCGCTGTGCGACCCGCCGCACACCAAGCCCATCGAGGGCATCGGCCTGTCGCTGCTCGTGTTCCCGCCCGGGCACAAGGAGAACGGCGGCATCTTCTGCCACGCGAACTCGTGGGCCGTCGTCGCCGAGGCGATGCTCGGCCGCGGCGACCGCGCGTACGAGTACTACCGGGCGTACCTGCCGGCGCGGTACGAGGACGACGCCGAGACCCACCAGGTCGAGCCGTACGTGTACAGCCAGTTCACGCACGGCCCCGCGTCGCCGCGCTTCGGCCAGTCCCGCAACCCGTGGCTCACCGGGACCGCGAGCTGGACGTACGTGGCCGTGACGCAGCACCTGCTCGGTGTCCGGCCCACCGCCGCGGGCCTGCGCGTCGACCCGTCGATCCCGTCCGCGTGGGACGGCTTCGAGGTGCGGCGCCGGTTCCGCGGGCGCGACGTGACGGTCCGGGTCACGAACCCCGACCACGTGTGCAGCGGCGTGGCCCGGCTCACGGTCGACGGGACCGCGGTCGAGGGCGACGTGGCACCCGAGTGCCTGCTGCTGGACGGGTCGGTCGTCGACGTGGTGCTCGGATGAGCGTCACGACCAACAGGTCTCCTGCGCGCACCGCGGGGGCAGAGGGCACTGCGACGACGGGGACCGTCCCGTCGCCGACGACGAGCCGGGGGGCCGACGTGACGACCACGACGAGCACGAGCACGAGCACGCACGACACGGTGCCGGCCACGAGCCTGCTCACGGCGCTCACCGAGCCCGAGCCGGCCCCGCTGCCCGTCGACCCGCGCGTCGTCACGCTGCGCTCCGGCACATGGGAGCTCGGCGTGCTGCCCGGCACCGGCGGGTCGCTCGCGTTCGGCCGGGTGCTCGTCGACGGGCAGTGGCTCGACCTGCTCCGCCCCGCGCGCCCGACCGTCTACGGCGCCCCGGAGAAGTGCGCGAGCTTCCCGCTCGTGCCGTGGTCCAACCGCATCCGCGACGGGGTCCTGCGCTTCCGGGGCCGTACGTGGACGCTCGCGCACAACGCCGCCGACGGCACCGCGATGCACGGCGCCGTCGCGTACTACACGTGGCGCGTCGTCGACCGGACCGCTGCCCGCGTCGAGCTCGAGCTCGACACCCGGGACCTCGTCGGCGTGAACTTCCCGTGGCGGTTCCGCTCGCGCCTCGTCTACGAGCTCGACGGCGCGGACCTGCGCGTCACGACGACGGTCGAGAACGTCGACACCGAGCCGTTCCCCGCCGGCTTCGGGCACCACCCGTACTTCCAGCGCCGCCTCACGCCGGCCGCGTACACGACGCCGCCCAGCGTGGCGGAGGAGGCCCTGGCTGCTGCGGTCGCCGAGGGTGACGCCGCCGGCGAGCTCCGGACCGGCACGGACGGCGCTCCCCTGCCCGGCGCACCGTCCGCTGTCGAGTCGTCGGGCACCGGGTCCGCGTCCGGCTCCGACGCCGTCCTGCACGTCCCCGCCGAGCGCGGCTACGCGCTCGAGTCCGCGATGGCGGTCGCGCCCGCCGGGGCGGTCCGGGCGCGCGCCGACTACCGGGAGCCGCGCCCGCTCGGCACCGCGTTCGTCGACGACGTCCTCACCGGCCTGCGCCCGGGCGAGCCCGTGCGCTGGACGTACCCGGACCACGGCGTCGAGGTCCGGCTCGGCATGGACCCCGTCTACTCGCACCTCGTGGTGTACCTGCCGCGGCGTCGCACGCACTTCGCGGTCGAGCCCGTGACGAACGTCAACGACGGCTTCGCGCTGCACGACGCGGGCGTCGAGGGCACCGGGGTCTTCGTGCTCGAGCCCGGCGAGTCGCGGTCCGGGACGTTCACCGTGTCCGTCGGGCGGACCTGACCGGCGGGTGCCGCGCGCGGCCCGGACCGGGGATTCGACGGAACGGGCTGCGTCGGTATGATGGGGCGCGCGCTGGCGCAGGGGCCTCTCCGGAGGGCTCGATCCAGCGCAGCGCGGGTGTAGTTCAGTGGTAGAACTTCAGCTTCCCAAGCTGATAGCGCGAGTTCGATTCTCGTCACCCGCTCCCAGCATCACCGCAGGTCATCACGACACACGCTCCCTGTCAGACTGCTCACAACGCGCCTGCGGGCACGGAGGCGCCGCGGCGCGCCGGAGTGACGTGCACAGCGCCGGGTCGAGCGGTCCGCCGCGACCGTCGACGCTGCCCTGCTGCTCGCCAGCCTCACCACCCGAACACCGCCGGCCACGTCCCCGGGGAATCCAGACCAGCACAGCAACAACGGGTCCTGAATCACATCTGAGTCATACCCATCGGGTAGCGCTATGAATCAGATACGATGCACAGATGACGGACGCCCGAGATGACTCAGAAACGATGCGTCGCCGGTACTACCGCGCACGCACCACCCGAGCCCTCGCGGACGCCGTCCGAGCGGTGCGGACCGCCAGCGGGAAGAGCCAGACCGGCCTCGCCGAGCTGATCGGCTCCTCCCGCCCGACCATCTCGCGGATGGAACGCGGGCAGCCGACCGCCACCGGCACGGTCGTCGACGCGCTCACCGCCTGTGGGTACGAGCTCGTCGTGGTCCCTCGTGGCTCCCTGGTCACCGTGGTACCCGCGTGACCTCCACCCTGCACGTCTGGCTGCGCGGGCAGTCTCTCGCCGAGCTCGACCAGCTCCGCAACGGACGGCTGCGTCTGCGGTACTCCGCCGAGATCCTCGACACCTACGGCGTCGGCGCACGACCACTGAGCCTGTCACTGCCCCTGACGGACACACGCGTTCACGGTGACCGGCTCGAGCGGTTCCTCGACAACCTCCTGCCCGAGGGCAGCGCGCGAGGCGCCCTCGAGCGCGAGCACCGGCTGCGCCCCGGAGACACCTTCGGGCTGCTCACCCACATCGGTCGCGAGTGCGCCGGTGCGATCCAGCTCACGGTGGACCCCGAACCGCCGGGTCAGGGGCGCCTGGTCGAGCTCAGCGAGGACGAGGTCAACCAGGTCGTCGCCCAGCTCCCCACGCTGGATCCCCCACCCGGACAGGTCGTCAGCGCCTCCCTCGGTGGCATCCAGGCCAAGGTGCTCCTCACCCGGACGGCGACCGGCTGGGCGTGGCCGGCGGACGGGGCTGTGTCCACCCACATCATCAAGCCTGAGCCGACCTCGGACATCGCCGTGCCCGACCTCGTCCGGTGGGAGGAGTGGGCGCTGCGGCTGGCTCGGACGGCCGCCCTGCGAGCCGCGCGCGCCGAGCTCGCCGACTTCGACGGGCGTCTGGCACTGGTCGTCGAGCGGTTCGACCGGCACGAGGGCAAGCGCACCCACCAGGAGGACTTCACGCAGGCGCTGGGGATCTCCGCGCGCGACAAGTACGAGACGACGACCTCCGAGCAGCGCTTGACAAGCGTCGCGCGAGCAGCCGGCGCGGAAGCGGTCGAGCCCGACGAGCTCGCACGGGACCTGCTGGCCCAGGTGACGTTCAACCTGCTCGTCGGCAACGGGGACGCTCACTCCAAAAACTACTCCCTGTCGATCAGCCAGGCCGCGACATACTCCATGTCGCCGCTGTACGACGTGGCGCCGGTCTTCCTGCTGAACCAGGTCTTCCAGAACTTCGGGCACAACCTCGACGGACAAGGGCGCCTGCGATACCTGACGGCGACTCACCTGCGCGACGAGGCCGGCGCCTGGCGGCTGCGCGACGAGGTGGTCGCAGAGACGATCGCCTCGGTCGCGACCCGGGTGCGTGACGCCCTGCCCGCGTGCACGGCCGACGGCATCGACGTCGAGAAGGTAGCGGCGCTCGTCGACGAACGCGCCGCAGCCGCCCTGCAGGTGGTGACCTGACCGCGCCCGGCCTCGCCATGAGCCCGGACGTCGCGGCCGCGGTAGGCATCGATGTGGGCCTGCCCCGACGGCGTCGGCGTGGTGGACGCCCGGCCTGACCCGCCGGGCGGGCCCCGTCCAGCGGCCCGCCCGGCGGCTCTCCCCGCAGCCGCTACGGGATGCGCACCGTCATCGTCGCCCGCCCCACGTCGCGGGTCTCCGGGAACCCGGTCCCGCGCCAGTCGCTCTCCGTGTACGCGGCGACGCCACAGCGGTAGGCGTAGGACGTGGGCAGGGCCACCGGGATGACCCAGGTCTGGCCGCGTGCCGGCGGCGGGCCGATCCACTCGTCGGTCCCGAACGAGCCGGTCGGCAGCGTCCCCGGCACGGGCTCCCCGTTCAGGAGGCGCTGCACGGCGACGCACGACGCCGTCACGAACTGGGTCCCGACCGGCCACGACGTGAGCGCGAGCTCCGCTCCCCCCTGGGCGGCCGGCGTCCAGCTCCCACGCAGCCCTGTCCCGCCGGTCTCCACGACGCGGAACGTCTCGACGGCGAGGGGCGCGCCGGACCCGTCGAGCGCGGTGACCGTGCACAGGTAGACCCGGCCGACCGTCGACATGGGGTCCGCAGCGCGGTGCCAGTCCACGCTCCACGCGCCGCCCCCGACGTAGCTCGCGGCGAGATAGGCCTCCCCCTGCATCTGGTTCGCTGGGTGCACGTCGGAGGTGGCGTTGCAGGCAGGCCGCGCCCCACGCTCGCCCGTCGCGGTGCCGGCCGGCATCGCGCCCAGCCGGAGCTCGACGTGCTCGGTCCGGGTGGTGTCCGTGACCCGCTCCGTGACCTGGCCGGTGACCTCGATGCCGGACGGCGTCCCGGACAGGCGGCGCAGGTACGCCCCGATCAGCGGCGCGGGATCCTGGCCGGCGGGGACCGGGAGGTACGCGCCGCCCATGGAGTCGGCGATCTCCGCGATCTGGTGGCCGAGGTACAGCGGTTCGAAGCCGACCCCGTCGACCCGGATGCCTTCGGAGCGCGCGAGCGTCGTCGTGTCGCCCCCCGGGGACGAGCAGCCGCCGCCGCGGTCGGCGATCTTCCGCGACGCGCGAGGCGCTACGGGTTCACCTTCGCGTCGAGGTCGTCCTTGACGTCGGTCTCGATCCGCAGCGCGTCGGCCTCGCCCTCGAGGTCCACGTACGTGGCGGCGATCGCGGCGTTCGCGGCGGCAGCCGTGTCGCGGACGGCGGTCTCGGCGGCCGCGGGCGCGGGCCGCTTGGCGCCGGCGAGCTTCTTCCACGCGGTCAGGAAACCCGTCAGCGCGGCGTCGACCTGCTCGAGCTGGGTGCGCAGGGCGGCCTCCACGGCCGTCGGTCGCGGGAGTGCCTTGAGCCGGTCGACGTGCGGGCGCACGCCCTTCGACTGCCACGTGGTGAGGATCGCGACGTGGGACCCGGCCGCGCGCACGGTGGCCTTGCCGTCGCCGACCTTGCCGAGGACCTCGACGGCCGCCGAGTGGTCGACGAGGAACTCCAGGAACTCCTTGTGGACGCCGTACATCACGTCGAACATGCGCCGGGCGTGCGCCGTCTGGTCGGCGTCGAGCGCAGCGGGGAACGTGGCCTTCTTGACGGCTTGGACGACCTTTGTCGGCATCTTCGTGGCGGCGGCGATCTGCGGGACCGTCCTCCGCTGCGCGAGCTGGTCCCGGATGACCAGCACGTCCTGGTCGGCGTGGCGTGCCTCGTGGTAGATCGTGCCGACGATCTCGGTGACCTCGTCGATCGTCAGGTCGCCCAGGAGCCTCGGCGCCGGCGTGCGGGCGCTGAACGCCGCCGTGTTGATCTTGACCGTCCAGATCCGGGAGTCGAAGACCCCGAGCGCCCCCGATCCGCCGACGAAGGTCCACGCGATCTGCGGGACCTTGAGCGTCGTGAGCTCGGCCCGGACCTTCGTCAGGAGCGCCGTCGCGAAGGCCTTGAGCGTCAGGTCCTTGCGCGACGTCCAGAGCCGGTACGCCTCCGCGACGTACGGGCCCTGCGACGTCGGCAGGTCGAGACCGTAGGGGGCGCGCTGGACGACCGGCGCCGCGGTCCGGACCGGCGGCCCGGCACGCACGAGCCTGCGCGCGACGCGGTTGCCGGCGGTGCGCTGGATCCCGAGGACCGCCGCGCGGCTGACGTGCCCGTGCACGGGCGCAGCGACGGCGGGGCGACCCGTGCCCCGCGCGGGGCGGCGGTCGTCGGCGGGCTCACGGGCTGTGTCGATGCGGTGCTGTCGCACGGTGGGACCTTCCGGCTGACCCTCTCGGGGAGCAGAGAACGGCGACCGCGCCAGGATACGTCCGGGGGCAGGAATCCCCATGGACCTCGCGTCGGCCCCCGGCCACACTGGTTCCCGGCCCGGGCGGGCCGACGGTCGTCGATCACCGGATCCGGGAGTCGAGGGTTCGATCCCCTCCGCCGCTCAGCGGCGTAGCTCAGACTGGTAGAGAGCGCCGGACAACCTCGGCGACCCCCATCCCGCCCGCCCGGGCCTCGGATAATCCCTGGTCACGCGCTGTGTAGACCCCTACCGTCGTGTTCGACAACAGAACACGGGAAGGTTCGGGTGGGCCGGCGGCTGTCGGTTACCACAGGGTTGCGGGTTCGAGTCCCGTCGCTGCCCTCGGGTGGCGTAGCTCAACGGCAGAGCGTCCGGCGTCACTCACACGCCCACCCGAACCTCCCGACGAGCGGGCCGAACGGCCCTCGGTTACCTGGTAGACGGCAGTACGGGTTCGACTCCCGGCCCCCCGGGGCACTGCCCGGCGGCGCGAGCCGCCGTCCCGGGGGCCACCCCCACGCCCGCTCACCCACCACGACGACGGTGGCGGGCCGGCGCGGGTCGGTTACCCCTCTCACGGATGACCCCGGCACGCCGGGTCACACCCGGCCCGCACACCACGCCCGCCACCGCCGTCGACCACCGAGAAGAGGAACCACCCATGGACGTCCTGCGCACGCTCGGCCTGCGGCGCACGCCGCAGAGCGAGCGCGCCGACCCCCGCCAGGTGCCCAACAGCGCCGGCGGCCACACCTTCGTGCTCGACGACGACGCCGCGCGCCTGCGCCGCTTCCTGACGCTCGGCGTCGACGGCGGCTCGTACTACGCCGCTCCGCGCGAGCTCGCGCGGGAGAACGCCGAGGTCGTCGGCCGGATGGCCCGCGAGGACCCCGAGACGCTCGTGCGGACGATCGTCGACGTGTCGACGCGCGGCGCCGCCCCGAAGCAGGACGCGGCGCTGTTCGCGCTCGCGTACGCGGCGTCGGTCCCCGAGTCGGCGCAGCTCGCGCTCGCGGCGCTGCCCCAGGTGGCGCGCACGGGGACGCACCTGTTCCTGTTCGCGGGGTACGTCGAGACGTTCCGCGGGTGGGGCCGGGGGCTGCGGCGCGCGGTCGGTGGCTGGTACACGGCAAAGGACGCCGACGCCCTGGCCTACCAGGTCGTCAAGTACCGGCAGCGTGAGGGCTGGTCGCACCGCGACCTTCTCCGGCTGGCGCACCCGCAGGCGGTCACGCCGGAGCTGCGGGCGACGTTCGAGTGGGTCGTGCGGGGCACGGTGGGCGACGCGACGCCCGCGCTCGTCGAGGGGTTCGTCGCGGCGCAGTCCGCCACGGACGCCGCCGCGTGGGCCGCGCTGGTCCGCCGGCACCGGCTCTCGTGGGAGATGCTGCCCGACGCGGCGCTCGGCGAGACGGCGGTGTGGGACGCGCTGCTCGACGTGGGCGTGCCCCAGACGGCGCTGATGCGTCAGCTCCCGCGGCTGACCCGGCTCGGGATGCTGCCGGGCCTCGGCGGGCGGACTGGCGACGTCGTCGCGCAGCTCGTCGACCCGGACCGGCTGCGGTCGGCACGCGTGCACCCGGTGAACGTGCTCGTGGCGCAGCGGACGTACGCGTCGGGTCGCTCGGCGCGCGGCGCCGGGACGTGGACGCCGACGCAGGCCGTCGTCGACGCGCTCGACACCGCGTTCTACCGCGCCTTCGGTGCGGTCGAGCCGTCGGGCACGCGGACCCTGCTCGCGGTCGACGTGTCCGGGTCGATGGGTGTGCCGATCTCGGGGATGCCGGTGACGGCCCGTGAGGCGTCGGCGGCGCTCGCGCTCGTGCAGCTCGCGACGGAGCCGTCGGCCACGGCGGTCGGCTTCACCACGGCCGACGGGGGCGCTGCGTCGTGGGGTGGCCGGGACTGGCACCGCTCCGCGCTGCGGCCGCTCGCGATCTCGCCGCGGCAGCGCCTCGACGACGCCCTGCGCGTGGTCGACGCGATGCCGATGTCGGGCACCGACTGCGCGCTGCCCATGGTCTGGGCGCGTGAGCAGGGGCTCGAGGTCGACACGTTCGTCGTGTACACGGACAACGAGACGTGGGCGGGGAAGGTGCACCCGCACCAGGCGCTCGCCGAGTACCGGCGCGCGTCGGGCATCGCGGCGAAGCTCGTCGTCGTCGGCATGACGGCGAGCGAGTTCACGATCGCGGACCCGGGCGACCCGGGGATGCTCGACGTCGTCGGGTTCGACGGCGCGGTGCCCTCGCTCGTCACGGAGTTCGCGCGTGGGCTCTGAGGGACCGCATCCGCCCGCCAGGGCGGCCAGGGGCGGCACCGGTGACGGTGCCGCCCCTCGGCGCGCGCGGGCAGCGGGCACCTCGGACGCGCGGGCCGGCCGTGCGCGCGAGCTCCACCGCAAGGCCGCCGAGGCCGACGAGCTCGCGGCCCGCTACCGCGCCGAGCGCGACCGGCTGATCCTCCAGCTCCGCGCCGAGGACCCGGAGCGGTGGACGTACACCGCGATCGCCGCGGTGCTGGGCTGCAGCCGCGAGCTCGTCGCCCTCGTCGTGCGGCGCGGGCGCTGACGCCCGGTCAGGCGAGCGTCGCCGTGTCGATCACGAAGCGGTAGCGCACGTCGGACGCCAGGACCCGCTCGTACGCCTCGTTGATCCGGTCGGCCGAGATGAGCTCGATGTCCGCGCCCAGACCGTGCTCGGCGCAGAAGTCGAGCATCTCCTGGGTCTGGCGGATGCCGCCGATCATCGACCCCGCGTACGAGCGCCGGTTCGCCAGGAGCGAGAACACGTTGACGCTCATCGGCTCCGCGGGGGCGCCGACGTTGACGAGGGTCCCGTCGACCGCGAGCAGCCCGAGGTAGGCGTTGACGTCGATGCGCGCGCTGACGGTGTTGACGATGAGGTCGAACTCCCCCGCGAGGTCCTCGAACGTCGCCGCGTCGCTCGTCGCGAAGTAGCGGTCGGCACCGAGACGCAGCCCGTCCTCCTGCTTCTTGAGCGACTGGGACAGCACCGTGACCTCGGCGCCCATGGCGTGCGCGAGCTTGACGGCCATGTGCCCGAGCCCGCCGAGACCGACGACGGCGACCTTCTTGCCCGGGCCCGCACCCCAGTGGCGCAGCGGCGAGAAGGTGGTGATGCCCGCGCACAGGAGCGGCGCGGCGGCGGCGAGGTCGATGCCCTCGGGCACGCTCAGCACGTAGTCCGCGTCGACGACGACGTGCGTCGAGTAGCCGCCCTGCGTCACGGTGCCGTCGCGGTCGGTCGCACCGTACGTGCCGACCATGCCCTCGAGGCAGTACTGCTCCTCGCCCTTGCGGCAGTTCACGCACGCGCCGCACGAGCTGACCATGCAGCCGACGCCGACACGGTCGCCGACGCGGTGGCGCGTCACGTCCGCCCCGACCTCGGCGACGGTCCCGACGATCTCGTGGCCGGGGACCAGCGGGTACTGCTGCGGGCCCCAGTCGCCGCGCACGGTGTGGATGTCGGAGTGGCAGATGCCGGCGAACGCGACGGCGATGAGGACGTCGTTCGGCCCGACGGCCCGGCGCTCGATGGTGGTGGGCTCGAGCGGCTCGGAGGCGGCCGGGGCGGCGTAGGCGTGCACGCGCATGGGTGTGTCCTTCGGTTCGGGTGGGGTTCGGGACGAGTCTTCATCACACCCCCCGGGCCGGCGCGGCGGGAGTCCCTGCCGAGGGGTGTACTGCGAGGGCACCCCTCGCGGACCGAGCGGCGGCTCAGGTCTCCTGGCGCGCGTCGAGCCCGAGGCGCTCGAGCTGCTCGGTGCGCCCCCACGACGCCAGCAGGCGCAGCCGCTCCGCCGACGCGGACCCCGGCTCGGCGGTGTAGACGAGCAGGACGTGCCCGGGCTCCGCGGTGATCGCCAGCTCCTCGTACGCGAGCACGAGCGGGCCGACCACCGGGTGCGTGAAGTGCTTGGTGCCCGAGCCGTGCGTCCGGACGTCGTGGGCGGCCCACAGGCGCCGGAAGGTGTCGCTGCGGGTCGACAGCTCGCCGACGAGGTCCTGCAGCCCGCGGTCGTGCGGGTCGCGGCCCGCCTCGGAGCGCATGACCCCCACGCACATCTGCGCGAACCGGTCCCAGTCCGGGTAGAAGTCACGCGACGCGGGGTCGAGGAACTGGAACCGCGCGAGGTTCGGCGTGCGCCCGCCGTCCCCGATCACCGGGGAGTAGAACGCCCGCCCGAGCGCGTTGGTCGCGAGCAGGTCCTGCCGGGGGTTCCGGACGAACGCGACGCCGTCGGTGATCGCGTCGAGCGCCCACTGCAGGCTCGTGCGCGTGCCGGCCTGCTTCGCGGGACGCCGCCGCGGCCGCCCCGACGTCGGGATCCCGTCGGCCGTGCGGGCCAGGTCCAGCAGGTGCGCGCGCTCGGTGTCGTCGAGCTGGAGCGCGCGGGCGACCGCGTCGAGCACCGACGCCGACGCACCGGCGATCGCGCCCCGTTCGAGCTTCGCGTAGTACTCGACACTCACGCCGGCCAGCGCGGCGACCTCGGTGCGGCGCAGCCCCGCGACCCGCCGGTTGCCGCCGCCCACGAGGCCCGCCTGGTCCGGCGTCACCTTCGCGCGGCGCGAGACGAGGAACTCGCGGACCTCGGATCGGTTGTCCATGCCGTCAGGCTAGGTCGGGCCGCGCGGCCGAGGGAGACCCTGCGGGTACACCTCTCGCCGGCAGCTGCGGCGGGCTCCCCGCGTCACGGGACCGACGGGGGCCAGCGTCGACGCCGCCACTCGTCCCACGTGGCGCAGCCGGCCGGCGGGTCGTCGAGCGGCTCGGTGCCGTCGACCTCGCCCGGCGTGGGGACGTCGAAGGCGACCGCCCACGCGCTGAGCTCCGCGTCGGACATGGGCCACGTCGTGTGCGGCTCCTCCGCGTGGCGCCGGTCGAGCCGTCGGCGCTGCTCCTCGACCGTGAGCGCGAGGTACCGCACCTGCGCGACCGCACCGACGTCGGCCGCGGCGCGCCGCAGGGCGGAGCGCTCGTCGCGGGACCACAGCCCGAAGTCGAGGACGACGTGAACGCCGAGCGTGAGCGCGCGCAGCGCGACCTCGACGAGCCGCCCCTCGATCACGTCCGTCGCGGACGGCGGGTTCGCCTGCCCGTACAGCGCCTTGACCCACTCGTCCTTCGTCAGGCGCAGCGCGTGCTCCTCGGCCTCCAGGCGCCGGGCCTCGGTCGTCTTCCCGGTGCCCGGCAGCCCGACCATGAGGAACAGGGTGGGTCGCGTCGTCATCCCGCCATCGTCGCGGGTCTGGCGCCCGGCGGGCCGCCGTGCTGGGGTTGTGGGCGTGGAGGCGGCCGCGATCGCACGACGGTTCGGCCTCGGCCGCGCGGTCGCGCTGTCGGACGGGCCCGTGGCGCGAGGCAAGCAGGGTGCGGTGTGGCGCCTCTCGACGTCCGACGGGGTCTGGGCGGTCAAGGTCCCGCGCGAGGCACCCACGGAGACCGAGATCGAGCTCGCCGCCCGGGCGCAGGAGGCCGCGCACCGCGCCGGGGTGCCGACGCCGGAGGTGCGGCGCACGCCCCAGGGTGAGGTGCTGGCCGACGTCGGCGGCGCCCGGGTCCGCGTGTACGGGTGGGTCGACCTGCTCCCGCCCGACGCGCGGCTCGACCCCGCGCTGGTCGGCAGCACGCTCGGCCTGCTCCACCGCGTCGCGGCGCCGCACCCCGGCCCCGTGCACCCCTGGTACACCGAGCCGGTCGGCGCCGCGGGCTGGGACCGGCTCGTCGCCGAGCTCCGCGACGCGGGTGCTCCGTTCGCCGAGCGGCTCGCGGCGCTGCGCGACGAGCTCGTCGCCCTCGAGGCGTGGATCGAGCCGCCCGGCGAGCTGCGCGTGTGCCACTGCGACCTGTGGGCGGACAACGTGCTGCCGGCCGCGGGCGAGGGGCTGTGCGTCATCGACTGGGAGAACGCCGGGCCGGCGGACCCCCGCCACGAGCTCGCGTGCGTGCTGTTCGAGTTCGCGCGCGACGACCCCGGCCGGGCGCGGGCGCTGCAGGACGCCTACGCCGACGCGGGAGGTCCGGCCCGGCTCACGGGCACCGGCGACCTCACGATGCTGGTCGCGCAGCTCGGGCACATCACGCAGGCCGCCGCGACCGACTGGCTGACGCCGAACGCCCGCTCCCCCGAACGGGCCGACGCGGCGGCGTGGGTGGGCGAGGTGCTCGACGACCCGCACACCCGGGTGCGGCTGCGGGAGCTGCTCGACGCGGTGCGGTGACGCGGGAGGGACCGCGCGCCGTCCCCCGCGGTGCGCCGGTCGGCGGCTGGGTCCGCCACCGGGACCACGGAGCCGCGCCACCGGCGCCGCAGGTCCGCGCCGCGGCTCAGCCGACCCGTGCCCCGACCTCGCGCAGCACCGGCAGCGCCCGGTCGAGCATCGCCGACGTCGCCGTGAGGCTGATCCGGAAGTGCCGCGGCCGCCCGAACACCGTGCCCGGCAGCACGTAGACCCCGCGCTCCGCGAGCGCCGCCGTGAACGCCGCCGCGTCCGCGCCGGGCGCCTCGCCCCACAGGTAGAACGTGCCCTCGGGGACCGTGAGCGCGTACCCGGCCTCCCCGAGCGCGGCGACGGCCCGGTCGCGGCGCCCCTGCAGCGCGGCGACGTCGATCGACACCGTCTCCAGGGCCGGCGCCGCGTACTGCATGAGCGCGTCCGGGAACCCCCAGCCGAGCGCGAGCTGCAGCGGCAGGATCGCGTCGCGTAGCTCGTCGCGCACCGCGGCCGGGATCAGCGGGGACAGCGCGAGGTAACCGAGGCGCTGGCCGGGCGCGAGGAGCACCTTGCCGTAGGAGTAGTCGACGAGCGTCCACGGGTAGAGCTCCGCGGGGCTCGTGAAGGCGATGCCGTCGAACCGGATGCGCCGGTACGGCTCGTCGGACAGCAGCCAGATCCGCCGGCCGTGCCGCGCCGACGCCTCGTCGAGCACCATCGCGAGCTCCGCGAGCCGCTGACGTGCGTAGACGCGGCCGGTCGGGTTGGCCGGGGAGTTCACGACGACGATCCGCGTCCGCGGGGTGATCGCACGGGCGACCGCCTCGACGTCGAGGTCGAAGGTGCCCTCGGCGAGGGAGGCGCGCACGGGGAGCATGTCGGCGGCGCGCAGCATCGGGGCGTAGAACCAGCCGGGCTCGGGGACCACGACCTCGTCGCCGGCGTCGGCGACCAGCCGGAACGCGAGGGCGATCGCACCGAACGCGCCCTGCGTCATCGTGATGTCGGCCGCTGCGAAACCGAGCCCGAGCTCGGCACGCAGCCCCGCGGCGACCGCCTCCTGCGCCGGCGCGAGGCTCGTCTTGTACGCGAACCAGTCCACGGCGCGGGGTTCGAGGTTCGCCCGGATCGCGTCGACGAGCGCCGGGAGCGGCATCTCGTGCGGGTCGCCGAACGTGAGGTCGACGACGTCCGGCTGCCCGTCCATCGCCCGCAGCGACAGGAAGAACGACGTCACCGGCTCGATCGCGTCGCCCGCCGCCCGGGCCCGGTCCGACAGCTCCATCTCGACGCGCCTCCTCACCGGTCGGCCGCGCGCTCGCGGTCCCGACCATGATCGGTCGCGGGGTGCCGGGCGTCACCGGAACGGGAGGCCGGGCGAGGGGTGCCGCCCCAAGGGGAGGACCCGGGGCCGGCCCCGGTCGCACCGGCCCCGAGGGCTCCCCGCGCGGTGGGCGGGCCTCGGGACGCCGTCGCGGTCAGCCGAGCGGCCCGAACACCTCCGCGGGGGACACACCGTCGTCGAGCACCCCGTCGAGCACGTCGAGCAGCCGGCGCTCCTCGTAGCGGAAGTGCGTCGTCATGACCGCCTCGACACCGTCGAGGTGCCGCAGCTTCTCCTCGGTGCTCGCGTCGAGCCGGATCGCCTCCGTGAGCCCGCCGAGCAGGTGCTCGATCATGTGGTGGTCCTGGACGAGCTGCGCGACGACGGGCGCGAGGTCCGGGTGCTGCTCCGTGAGTCGCGGGAACAGGGCGGTGTCCTCGCTGCGGTGGTGGCCGCTCAGCGCAGCGCAGAAGCCCCAGCAGTAGAGCAGCGGGTCGGTCGCCGGGGCGTCGGGAGAGTCGGCGTCCTCGAGCTGGTCGCGGGCGAGCTCGAGGGCCTCGCGCAGGCGCACGTGCACCCGGCGCATCTCGTCGGCCCACGCCCGGACGCGCGCGCTCGGGCGGGTCGCGGGGTCCGGGGCTGCGCCGGGGCTCGGCCGCGGGCCGGGGTCCGGCCGCGGGGTGGGGCTCGGTCGTAGGGTGGGGCTCGGTCGTGGGCTGGGGCTCGGCCGCGGGCTGGGCATGGGCGTCGGGCGGGGTCGGTCGGCAGGGTCGTGCGCGAGCTCGGTGATGGGGGTCGTCCTCCGGGGTCGGCGCCTCCATGCCTGACGCAGACCGCCACCGGCACGCGACGCTGCGGACGACCGTAGCGGGACACCGGCGTCACGTGGCACCCCTGCCGGGAACGCCGCTGCGGTCGACGGCCGCCGTACGGTACGTCCGTGACCCGAGCCGACGACCCGTCCGACCTCGCGCACCTGTACGGCGGGGTCCTGGTCGGGGTCGCCCGGCTCGCGTGGCACGAGGCCGGTGGGACGCCCGATCCGACGGTCGGCCCCCTGCACCTGGAGCTCGCGCAGGACGGTGGGCTCGTCGTCGACACCCGGAGCGACTGGACGGTCGGCTGGTCGCGGACGAGCGGCGGCGACGCGTGGGTGGCGCCGTACCGCTATGACGTCGACGGCAGCCGGTGGGTGCTCCGCGACGCGTCCGCCGAGCCGGCCTTCCGCGCGTTCGTCGGCTCGCGGGTGGTCGGCGTCGGACTGCTGCGGGACGCCGTCGGCCAGCTCGTGGGGCTCGATGTCACCTTCCCCGCCGGGCGGCTCCGGGCCCGGATGCGGGCCGGGGACCTAGCCGTCTGACCGGCGACGCCGCGGCCGGCTGGTAGGCGCCGGACCGTGCGCTCCGAGCGAGGATCCTGGGCGCGCGAGCCCGAGGTCGGCGCCCGGCGCCCCACCCTCCTCAGGACGCCCCGAGCTCGACCCCGGACTCCGTCAGGTACGCCCGCGCCTTCACCAGCGCGGCCTGCTGCACGGGCCGCAGCGCCTCAAGGTACGGGCGCGCCCGCTCGATGTAGGCGAGCTGCGCGGCCGCGTCGATCTCCGCGAGGCGCGGCACCACGTCGAGCTGCTCCTTGCACGCGACGTCGAGGAGCCCGACCCGCACCTGCTCGTCGAGCGGGGCGTCGAGCACGCCGACCGGCACCATCACGCCGTCGTCGACCGGGGGCGTCGCCACCCCCTGCTCCGCGAGGCACGCCGCCCACTCGGCCGCGACGGTGCGGCCCGCGTCGGTCCGCAGCGCCGATGTCCAGCCCTCGGGGGCGAGGGACTCGAAGCCGGACGGGTCGTACGTCAGCCCCGCGTCGAGCGCGGCGCCGTGGCACGCGCGCGACGCCGCGAAGAACTCCTCGGGCGGCGGTGGACGGTTGCCGCCGGTCCCCTGGTCGTCGGACGTCTCCACGAGGTCCTGGTACCCGCGCGCCTCGACGTCGGCGCGGACCCAGACCCCGTAGTCGACGAGACCCCGTCGCACCGGCCGCAGCCCGCTGAACGACGAGTGCTCGCCGTACCCGGCGGCCTCCAGGCAGCGGTCCGCGGAGTGCTCGGCCGCGGCGACGAGGACCGCCTGGTCGGCCGCGTCGATCAGCCAGTCGTCGAGCGGGAGCCGGACCGTGCCCGCGTCGAGGTCGACCACCGGGTACGCGGGGACCGCGCCCGCAGTCGGGTCCGCCGCGGACGGCGACGAGGACGGCGTCGGCCCCGCGGGAGTCGGCCCCGCGGGCAGCGCCGCCTGCCCCGGCCCGGGCAGCGCCGAGACGCCCAGGGCCACCGCGACCACGAGCACGAGCGTCCCGACCGTCGCCCCGCCGGCCCGGGCGAGTCGGCGCCGCCGGCCCGAGACGAGCACCGCCCGGTGGTCGACGGTGACCCGCGGCGCCGTCGCTGCGACGTCACGCAGGTGGCGGGTGAACGCGTCGTCGGTGCTCATCGCTGCTCCTCGAGGTGTCCGGGCTCCGTGGCCTCGCCGAGCAGCACGCGGAGCTGCCCGAGCCCGCGCGCCGCCGTCGACTTCACCGTGCCGACCGAGATGTTCAGGTCGTCCGCGACCTCCCGCTCCGAGAGGTCCATGAGGTAGCGCAGGACGACGACGCGGCGGCGCTGCGGGCTGAGCCGGGCCAGCGCCCGGGCGAGGGCGTCGCGCTCGGCGTGCACGTGCGCGGTCGCGTCGGCCCCGTGCCCGACGGCTCGCCCGGGGAGCTCGTCGGGCGGGAGGAGGACCTCGCCGTGGTGCTTGCGCCACGTGTCGATGCGCAGGTTCGTCAGCACCCGGCGGGCGTACGCGAGCGGGTCGCCGCGCCGGGCGCGCGGCCACGCGACGTAGGTGCGGACGAGCGCGTGCTGGACGAGCTCCTCGGCGCGGTGCACGTCACCGCACAGCAGCCAGGCCATGCGCCCGAGCAGCGGCTCGGCCTCGGCCATGAAGGCCGTGAACTCGTGGTCCCGACCGGCGCCTGACACGCCGGTCACCGCGCACACCGCGGCGACCTCACCTGCGTGCGCGTCCACCGCGGCCCCTGCCCTCGACATCGACACCGACATGCGAGGAACACGGACCGGGTGCCCGGAAGGTTGCTCGCGCGCCGCACATGATGCCGCCCGGGTCGGCGCACGACCCCCGCCGCGGGCGCCGCGGCACCCCCCGTTCGCCGTCCCGTCGGGTCCCGTTCACCGGCGCTGGTTACGGTCGGAGGGAGTGGGCCGTCACGGTCGCGGCCCGCGCACGTCCGCACGCCCTCGTCGACCGCCCAGGCAGGAGCCGTCTCGCCGTGACCACCCCGTTGTCCTCGGCTGCGCACTCGCTCCAGGCCGGTGACCGCGCGCCGACCCCCCGGACGCTCGTCGACGTGTTCGCGAGCACGGTCTCCCGGTTCCCGGACGCCCTCGCGATCGACGACGGCGACGAGGTGCTGACGTACCGCGCGCTCGCGCAGGCCGTCGAGGCGCGCGCGGCCCGGCTCGCCGCCGTCGGTGTCCGGCGCGGCGACCGGGTGGGCGTGCGCGCGGCGTCGGGCACGGTGGGGCTGTACGTGTCGGTGCTCGCGGTGCTGCACGCCGGGGCGGCGTACGTCCCGGTCGACGCGGACGACCCCGACGAGCGCGCGCACCGGGTGTTCACGGACGCGGGCGTCGTCGCGGTGCTCGGCGACGGCCCCGAGCCGCTGCGGCCCGACGGCACCCCCGCGCCGCGCGTCGGTGCCCGGCACGCCGAGGCGCCGGGGCTCGACGACGGCGCGTGGGTCATCTTCACGTCCGGGTCGACGGGCCGGCCCAAGGGCGTCGCGGTGAGCCACCGGAGCGCGGCGGCGTTCGTGGACGCGGAGGCCCGGCTGTTCCTGCGGGACGCGCGGGTGGGCCCGGGCGACCGGGTGCTCGCGGGGCTGTCGGTCGCGTTCGACGCGTCGTGCGAGGAGATGTGGCTCGCGTGGCGGCACGGCGCGACGCTCGTGCCCGCGCCGCGCGCGCTCGTGCGGGCCGGGTCCGAGCTCGGGCCGTGGCTGGTCGACCGGGACATCACCGTGGTGTCGACCGTGCCGACGCTCGCGGGGCTGTGGCCGGCCGACGCGCTCGCGGCGGTGCGCCTGCTGATCTTCGGCGGCGAGGCGGTGCCGCCCGAGCTCGCGACGCGGCTGTGGGCCCCGGGGCGCGAGCTGTGGAACACGTACGGGCCGACGGAGGCGACGGTCGTCGCGTGCGCCGCGCTGCTGCTGCCCGAGGAGCCCGTGCGGATCGGGCTGCCGCTCGACGGCTGGGACCTGGCCGTCGTCGACACAGAGGGCCGCGAGGTGCCCGAGGGCGGCACCGGGGAGCTCGTCATCGGCGGTGTCGGCGTCGCGCGGTACCTCGACCCGGAGCTCGACGCCGCGCGGTTCGGCCCGCACGAGGGCCTGGGCTGGGACCGCGCGTACCGGACCGGCGACCTCGTCGTCGCGGACCCCGACGGGCTGCTGTTCGTGGGGCGGGCCGACGACCAGGTCAAGGTCAACGGCCACCGCATCGAGCTCGCCGAGGTCGACACCGCGCTCCAGGCGCTCCCCGGCGTCGCGGGTGCCGCCGCGGCGGTCCGGCGCTCGACGGCGGGCGGCACGGTGCTCGTCGGGTACCTCGCCCCGCGGGACGGCGAGCGCCTCGATCTGCACGACGGGCTGCGCCGCCTGCGCGAGACGCTGCCGGGCTCGATGGTGCCGCTGCTCGCGGTCGTCGAGCACATCCCGACGCGCACGTCCGGCAAGGTCGACCGCGACGCGCTCCCGTGGCCGCTCGCGGACGCCGGGGACGGCGACGCCGCACCGCTCGACGGCCTCGCCGGGTGGGTCGGCGAGCAGTGGGCCGCGGTCGTCGGGGTCCGCCCGCAGCACGAGGACGACGACTTCTTCGCCCACGGCGGCAGCTCGTTGACCGCCGCGCAGCTCGTGTCCGCGCTGCGCGCGCGCTACCCGGAGGTCACGGTCGCGGAGGTCTACGACCACCCGAGCGTCGGCGGGCTCGCGGAGCACCTCGCCGTGTCGTGGCCGTCGGACGGCGACGGTGGGGACGGCGCCGGTGCTGCGACCCCGGCCCGGACGCGCACCGTCGCGCCCGTGCCCGTCGCGAGCCAGGTGGTCCAGCTCCTCGCGCTGCTGCCGCTGCGCACGCTGGTCGCGCTGCGCTGGCTCACGGTCGTCGCGGCGGTCGCCGCCGTGCTGCACGCCGTGTGGGGCGTCGCGTGGGCGCCCGCGGTGCCGTGGTGGTGGCTCGCCGCCGGCTGGCTGCTCACCGTCAGCCCGCTCGGACGGCTGGGGGGGTGCGCGCTGGGCGCCCGGCTCCTGCTCGCGGGCGTGCGGCCCGGCTCGTACCCGCGCGGCGGCCACGTCCACCTGCGGCTGTGGGCGGCCGAGCGGCTCGTCGACGGCTTCGGCGCGGTGACGCCCGCGAGCGCGCCCTGGGTCTCGCTCTACGCCCGTGCGCTCGGCGCGGACGTCGGCCGCGACGTCGACCTGCACTCGGTGCCGCCCGTCACCGGGTTCCTGACCCTCGGCCACGGCTGCGCGATCGAGCCCGAGGTGGACCTGTCCGGGCACTGGGTCGACGGCGACGTGCTGCACATCGGGCGCATCCGCGTCGGTCCCGGCGCGACCGTCGGGGCCCGCAGCGTCCTGCTCCCCGGCGCCCGCGTGCGCGGCGGCACCGACGTGGCCGCGGGGTCGGCAGTGCACGGCACGACGGGGTCCGACGAGTTCTGGTCCGGCTCCCCCGCGGTCCGCCAGCACGAGGCGCGCCACCCGTGGCCGACGACCCGGCCGCCCACCTCGCGCGCCGGCTGGACCGCGGTGTTCGCCGTCACGGGAGCGGCCGTCAGCGCGCTCCCGTCGCTCGCGGCGCTGCCCGCGCTCGCCGTCCTGGGTGCCGCGCTGGCGCCGACGCCGTCGCTCGCCGCCGCCGTCGGCCCGGCGCTCGCGTGGACGCTCGTCGCCGTCCCGCTCGCGTACCTGACGTACGCGCTCCTCGTGCTCGTGGGCGTCCGGCTGCTGGCCCGCGGGCTGCGTGAGGGCTGCCACCCGGTCCGGTCCGGCGCCGGGGTGCGGGCGTGGGCGGTGTCCCGGCTCATGGACGCGGCCCGCACGGCGCTGTTCCCGCTCTACTCGTCGCTGCTCACCCCGGCGTGGCTGCGGCTGCTGGGCGCGCGGGTCGGGCGCGAGACGGAGATCTCCACGGTCGTCGGGCTGCCGTCGATGATGCAGGTCAAGGACGGCGCGTTCCTCGCGGACGACACGATGGTCGCCCCCTACGAGCTCGGCGGCGGGTGGCTGCGCGTCGCGACCGCGAAGGTGGGCCGGCGCGCGTTCCTCGGCAACTCCGGCATGACGGCGCCGGGCCGCACGGTCCCGAAGAACGGGCTCGTCGCGGTCCTCTCGGCGACCCCGAGCCGCACGCGGGCCGGGTCCAGCTACCTCGGCAGCCCGCCGGTGCTGCTGGCCCGCGCGCCCTCGGTCGACGACGGCGAGCGCACGTACACGTCGACCCCGGCGCTGCGCCGGGCGCGGGGCGCGGTCGAGCTGTGCCGCGTGGTCCCGCTGCTGGTCCTCGGGCTGCTCCGGGTCGGCGCCGGGCTCGCGCTCCTGGCGCTCGCCGCGACCGGTGGCTGGCTGCTCGCCGCCGCGGCGGGCGGCGTGGTGCTGCTCGCCGTCGGGGTGCTCGGGGCGGCCGTCACCGTGGCCGCGAAGTGGGCGCTCGCCGGGCGGTTCCGGGACGCCGAGCACCCGCTGTGGAGCGCGCCGGTGTGGCGCGGCGAGCTCGCGGACACCTTCACGGAGGTCGTCGCCGCGCCCCTGCTCGCCGACCCGGTCACGGGTAGTGTCGCGCTCGTGTGGTGGCTGAGGAGCATGGGAGCGCGCGTCGGCCGCGGCGTCTGGTGCGAGACGTACTGGCTGCCCGAGGCCGACCTCGTCCGGCTCGGCGACGGCGCGAGCGTCGGGCCCGGCTGCGTCGTGCAGACCCACCTGTTCCACGACCGGGTCATGAGCCTCGACACGGTGACGCTGCGCGAGGGCGCGACGCTCGGCCCGCACGGCGTGGTCCTGCCCGCGGCGCTGCTCGACGAGGGCGCGACCGTCGGCCCCGCGTCGCTCGTGCTGCGCGGCGAGACGGTCCCGGCCGGCTCGCGCTGGGTCGGCAACCCGATCGGGCCGTGGCGCGCGCCCGTCGGGGCCTCGTGAGGGAGCCGGTCCCGGCCGCCGGCGACCCGTACGCCTACGGGCACGGCTCGCGCGCGTTCCACGTCGAGCACTACGACCTCGAGCTCGACTACCGCGTCCGCACCAACCGGCTCGCCGGGGTCGCGCGGCTGCGGGTCCGGGCGCTCGAGCCGCTGCACGAGCTCACGCTCGACCTGGGCCCGCTCGTCGTCCAGCAGGTCACCGTCGGGGGCACCGCGCCCGCCCGGCACCGGCACCGCGCCGGCCGGCTCGTCGTGCGGCTCGTCGCGGAGGTCCCGGCGGGCACGCAGCTCGACGTCCTGGTCCGCTACGCCGGGACCCCGCGGCCCGTGCGCAGCCCGTGGGGCGAGGTCGGCTGGGAGGAGCTCGAGGACGGGGTCCTCGTCGCGAGCCAGCCGACGGGGGCGCCGTCGTGGTTCCCGTGCAACGACCGGCCCGACGACAAGGCGACCTACCGGACGTCGGTGACCGTCGAGAACCCGTACCGCCCGCACGCGCACGGCACCCTCGTGCGCCGCACCGGCCGGTCCGGCGCCACGACCTGGGTCTTCGAGGAGACCCGGCCGACGCCGCCCTACCTCGCGACCGTGCAGATCGGCCGGTACTCGGTCGTCGAGCTCGCGTCGGAGCCGGTGCCGCAGGGGGCGCTCGTCCCGCCGCGCCTCGCCGCCGCCGCCCGGACCCGGCTGGCCCACCACGGCGACATCATGCGGCTGTTCACCCGGCTCTTCGGCCCCTACCCGTTCGCGACGTACACGCTCGTGGTGACCGACGACGCGCTCGAGATCCCCGTCGAGGCGCAGGGCATGTCGGTGTTCGGCTCGAACCACCTCGGCGGCCTCGGCACGGACGCGGGCGACGAGGGTCAGCGTCTCGTGCCGCACGAGCTCGCGCACCAGTGGTTCGGGAACTCCGTGTCGGTCGCCGGGTGGCAGCACATCTGGCTCAACGAGGGCTTCGCCTGCTACGCCGAGTGGCTGTGGTCGCAGGAGTCCGGTGGCCCGTCCGCGGACGTCCTCGCCCGCCGGCACCACGCCCGGCTCGCCGCGCTGCCGCAGGACCTCGTCCTGACCGACCCCGGCCCGGCGACGATCTTCGACGACCGCGTCTACAAGCGCGGGGCCGTCACGCTGCACGCGCTGCGGATCGTCCTCGGCGACACGGCGTTCTTCGACCTCGTCCGCGACTGGACCGCCCGGCACGCCGGTGGCAGCGCGAGCAGCGACGACTTCCGTGCGGTCGCCGCGGAGCACGCCCGCCGCGGCGGGGGCGACGCGCTCGCCACCACGGTGGCCGGGATGCTCGCCGCGTGGCTCGACGCACCCGCGCTGCCGGACCTCCCGGCCGGACCTCCCCGGGGCGCCCCGACGCGCACGCGCCGCCTGGGTCAGCTCCTGAGGGCGTCGAGGACCGACCTGCCGTCCTGACGGCGGACGACGAGGCCCGACGCCCCAGGCGCGAGCACCGCGACGGCCCCGGCCAGCCCGGGCCCGAGGTCGAGGTCGGCGAGGAGCGCGCCGCCGGGTGCGACCGCGTCGACGCCCCGCAGCCCGGGAGGCGGCGACCCGAGCGACCAGCCCGACGGGTCCGCGGCGAGGCCGGTGCCGAGCGCCTTGAGCGCCGCCTCCTTGCGGACCCACGCGCGGGCCAGCGCCGCCCCCGCCGCGTGCGCCGGGAGCGCGCGGCGGGCGGCGAGCTCCGCGGGCGAGAGGACGACGTCGGCGACCGGCGCCGCGGACACCGCGGACACCGACTCGGTGTCGACCCCGACCGGGCCCGCGACCGTCAGCGCGACCGCCACGAGCGGGCCCGACCGCGTGAGGCCGACGTGCGGGGGGTGCGCGCCGCCGCGCGGTCCGACGAGAGCGACGCGACCGTGGGCCCCGCCGCACCGCGCGCACCGCACCTGCAGCCCGACCGCCGCCGCGGAGCACCCGAGCCGCTGCGCCAGCACGGCGCGGAGCAGGACCCGCCCGAGCACGAACCGCTCGGCGACCGCGGGCGGGAGCGCCCCGGCCCGGGCACGCTCGGCGCCGTCCAGCACCGCCGCCGTCGCGGGGGGCACCGCCGTGCCGGCCGCGACCGTCCACACGTCCACGACCACCGGCTCCGCCACGGCTCGATCCTCGCAGGGCCCGGGGCCGACGCCGACCGCCCCGGTCGCGCCCCACGGACCCCGGTGCGAGCATCGAACCGGACGGGCAGCCCGCAGCCGGGCACCCGTCCCCGCACGCCACGACCCGCACGTCCACCCCCGCCGTCGCGCCCACGGGCGTGCCCGCACCCCGTCCCCGGAGGCGCACGCATGGCACGAGGCACCGCGAGCAGCAGGGTCGTCGTCGTGCTCGGCGCGTCGAGCGGCATCGGCCGGGCGACGGCCCACGCGCTCGCCCGGCGCGGCGACACCCTCGTGCTCGCGTCGCGGTCGGCCGACGCGCTCGCGGACGTCGAGCGCGAGTGCCTGGCCCTCGTGCCCGGCTCGGCGAAGCACCCGCACGTGGCCCCTGCGGGCGGGCCCCCCGTGCTCGTCGTCCCGACCGACGTGAGCGTGCGCGAGTCCGTCGACCGGCTCTTCGAGCGGGCGGTCGAGAGGTACGGGCGGGTCGACGCCGTCGTGCACGCACCCGCCGTCGTCGGGTACGGGCGCTTCGAGGACATCCCCGCCGAGGTGTTCGACCAGGTCGTCGCCGTGAACCTGCTCGGCACCGCCAACGTCGCGCGCGTCGCGCTGCGGCTGTTCCAGCGGCACGGCGGCGGGCACCTCGTGCTCGTCGGCTCGCTGCTCGGCAAGATCGCGACGCCGTGGATGAGCCCGTACGTGACGAGCAAGTGGGCGGTGCACGGCCTCGCGCGCACGATCCAGGTCGAGGCGCGCGAGACCCCGGGCGTCGACGTCTCGCTCGTCAGCCCCGGCGGCGTCGACACGCCCATCTACGCGCAGGCCGCGAGCTACGTGCGCCGCGAGGGGCGCCCGCCGCCGCCCGTGGACCGGCCCGAGACCCTCGCGCGGGCGATCGTGAAGACGCTCGACAAGCCCGTGCGCGAGCGCTCGGTCGGGCTCGCCAACGCGACGTGGACCGCCGGGTTCCGGTTCCTGCCGGCCGTCTACGACGTGCTCGTCGGCCCCGGGATGTCGCGGCTGGGCCTGTCGGGGACGGCCCGTGAGCCCGGCGCCGGGAACGTCTTCGCGCCCCTGCCCGAGGGCGAGAGTGTCACCGGGAAGTGGGGTCGGCACTGGCTGCGCGGCGCCGGGCTCGTCGCGGTCGCCGCGGGGGCCGTGGGCGTCCGGCGGGTGCTCGCCGGGCGCTGAGCGGCCCGGCACCCGGAGCGCCCCGTCAGCGCTCGTGCAGCACGCGCGCCCACACCGTCCGCGTCAGCAGCCGCCGCACCTTGCTGGTCCGGCTCGCCGACCCGAGCGCCGCACGCGCCGCGTTCCAGCCCGGCGCGCCGTGCACGCCGCCGCCCGGGTGCGCCGAGGCGCTCGCGAGGAACAGCCCGTCGACGGGGGTCTCGGGGCGCCCGAGGCCCGGCGTCGGGCGGAAGAAGAGCTGCTGGTGCACCGCCGACGTCCCGCCGTTGACCGCGCCCCCGACGAGGTTCTCGTTCGCGGCCTCGAGGTCGGCCGGGGACTGCACGTGCCGCGCGAGCACCGCGTCGCGGAACCCGGGGGCGACGCGCTCGACGGCGGCCTCGACGCGCTCGACCTCCGCCGCGACCTCGTCGGGCGTCCACCGCACGCCGTGCGGCACGTGCGTGTACGCCCACGCCGACTCCGTGCCCGCCGGGGAGCGCGTGGGGTCGGACGTGGTCATCTGCCCGAAGAGCAGGAACGGCCGCTCGGGGATGCGCCCGGTCGTCAGGTCCGCGGCCATGTCGACGAACCCGTCGGAGTCGACCCCGAGGTGCACCGTGCCGGCGCCGCGCGCCCCCGGCGCGGTCCACGGGATCGGGCGGCCGACCGCCCAGTTGACCTTGAACGTCGGGTGGTCCCACTGGAAGCGGTCGAGGTCCCGGCGCATCCGCGGGGGCAGGTGCCGCAGCCCGACGAGGTCCCGGTAGAGCGCCGGCGCGGTGACGTCCGCGACGACGGCGTGCCGGGCCCGGACCACCGAGCCGTCCTGCGTGCGGACCCCGACGGCCCGGCCGCCCGAGACGTCGATGCTCGTGACCCGCTCGCCCGTCTCGATGTGGCCGCCACCTGCGACGACCCGCGCCGCGAGCGCGTCCGCGAGCGCCCCGGCGCCACCCTCGGGCACCGGGAAGCCGACGTCCTGGCCGAGCATCGCGAGCAGGTACCCGAACACCCCGCTGCCCGCGGCGTCCGGCGGCACGTCGGAGTGCATCGCGTTGCCCGTGAGCAGCAGCCGCCCGCCCTCACCGCGGAAGTGCTCGGACCCGAGCCGCCGCACGGGCAGCACCGCGAGCCGGGCGAGGTCGATCCCCCCGGCGACGCCGACCCGGCGCAGCAGCCGCGCGACCGAGACCACGGGCGGGAACGGCGTGAACAGCGCGTCGAGCAGCGGGTCCCGGATCGTGCGCCACGACTCGACCATCCGCAGCCACGCGTCGCCGTCCCCCGGCGCGAACTCCTCGAGCCCGGCGGCCGTGTCCTGCGCGCCGTGCCGCAGCACCGCGGCGCGGCCGTCGTCGAGCGCGTGCGCCAGCACGTCCGGGGCCTTGACCCAGCGCAGCCCGTGGTCCTCGAGGTGCAGGCCGCGGATCAGCGGGGAGCCGGCCGCGAGCGGGTAGAAGGCGCTGAACAGGTCGTTCCGGAACCCTGGGGCAGTGACCTCGGCGGTCCGCACCGCGCCACCCACGGAGTCCTGCGCCTCGAGCACGAGCACGTCCCACCCCGCGTCGACCAGGGCGTTCGCGGCGACGAGCCCGTTGGGGCCGGCCCCGATGACGACGGCGTCCACCGTGCGTGCGATCACGCGTCCTCCAGGGTGTCGTGGGTGCGTCCACGCTCGCACCCGGCCCGGGGCGGGGCAACCGGCCGGGTGTCCTCGCGCGTGTCGGCGCGGGCTGCCACGATGCGCGCATGGACACCGAGGCGTACTGGCAGCTCGTCGACGAGGCACGCACCCGCGCGCGGAAGGGTGCGGACACGGCGCCCGACGCCGACGACGTCGCGGACTCCCTGCGCGCCGTGCTCGTGGAGCGCGGCGTCGAGGTCGCGCGCGAGGCGGACGCCGCGTACGACGACCTCGTCGCGACCGTGCACGGCCCGCGGCTGTGGGGCGCGGCGTACCTGGTCAACGGCGGCAGCTCGGACGACGGGTTCGACTACTTCCTCGGCTGGCTCGTCGCGCAGGGCCGCGAGGTGTTCGAGCGTGCGGCGCAGGACCCGGACTCGCTCGCGGACGTCGTCGACGAGGACACCGAGGCCGAGTGCGAGGACATGCTCGCCGCCGCCTGGGACGCGTACGAGGAGCTCACGGGCGAGGAGTTCCCCGAGGACGACGAGCCCGCCGAGGACGCCGAGGAGGAGGCGGACGGTGACGAGCCCGCCGCCGAGCCGTTCTGGGACTTCGACGACGACGCCGAGATGCGCACCCGCTACCCGCGGCTCGCGGCGATGTTCCTGGAGGACTGAGCTCCTGGAGGACTGAGCCCCTGGAGGCCGGAGCGGGACCGGGTGGCGCGTCGACGTGAGGCGCGCCACCACCGGGCCGGTCAGCGGTGCCCCGCCCCGCGGTCGCCGGTGCCCCGCCCCGCAGTCGCCGGTGCCCCGCCCGGCGGTCGCCGAGGCCCTCGTGCCCGGCCCCGGTTGCAGCCCCCCGTCCCGCGGTTAGCGTGGACGGATGACTGCCATGCCGACGACCCGGACCCCGAGAACACGCCCGGCCTCGAACCCGGCGGCGGCGTGATGCCCGGCGACACCCCGCCCGGCGAGGCGAGCACGTCCGGCGTCTCCCACCAGGAGCCGGGGCTGCCGTCGGGCCGCAGCCAGAAGCTCGTGTACGGCGTGATCCTCGGGTTCGCGGCGCTCGTCGTCGTGATGCTCGTGGGGTACGCGGTCGGCATCGGACGCTGACCGCGCGGGTCAGCGTGTCGGCGTCCGCGTCGCGCAGGACCCCGTGCTCGATCCCAGGCCGCTCGGGTCCCGCGGCGGCGCTCACGGCCGCGGGTTCACGCGCGTCCACGGGCGCTCGTCCCGGCGCGCCCCCATGCCGGCCGCGCACCGCGGGCACACGCGCGCGACCTCGTCCGCGTCGCGCCCGGTCGCGGGCTGCACGTCCGCCCAGGTCACGTGGGAGAACCGCCCGAGCGCGGAGCGGTGCAGCGGCAGCCCGCACACGGTCTGGTTGGTCCCGCGCTCCCAGGCGTGGACCTCGCCTGCCGGGAGCCGGACGCCGTCCGGGTCGGTCCAGCTGCTCGACGCGGCCACGGCGGCGTTCTTGAGGGTATTGGGCACCGGACCTCCTCGGGACCGCGCGACGCCGGTCCGCCGCGTCGTCCCAGGATGCGACGGCCGCCCCCAGCTCGCACGACGACCGCCGCGAGCCGTCGCCGGGCCCGGACGCGCCGTGCGGCACGCGCCCAGGACATGATGGGGTGGCCCCTCGACCGTCGAGGCGCGCCCACGCACCGGGAGGCAGCAGAGCATGACCGACCTGCTGTCGTCCGTGCGCGCGCCCGCACCCGACTCCCCCGGGTCGCCCGGGTCGCCTGATTCCCCCGGGTCGCTCGGGTCGCCCGACCGGTCCGCGACGGCCCGCCGGCCCGACTGGTCGTGGCTGCCCGACACCGCGGACGCGCCCACCGAGTCCGACCTCGCCCGGTACCGCGACGCGACGGACCGCCTGCTCGCCGACCACGGCGTCACCTACGGCGGCACGCCGCCCGTGCGCGCGGAGGGCGGCCCGGCGCCCGCACCCGCCGGCGAGCCCGACGCGTCCGACGCCGAGCCGCAGAGCTGGCGGCTCGACCCGGTCCCCGTGATCGTCGACGAGCAGGAGTGGTCGGCCCTGGACCGCGCGCTCGTGCAGCGCACCGAGCTCCTCGACGCCCTGCTGCAGGACGTGTACGGCCCGCGGCGGCTGCTGGGCGACACGCTCCTGCCCCCCGAGCTCGTGCTCGCGCACCCCGGGTACCTCCGCGCGGTGCACGGGCTGCGCCTGCCCGGGCCGCACGAGCTCGTGCTGACCGCGACCGACGTCACGCGCGACGCGTCGGGCGCGTGGACCGTCGTCGCCGACCGGACGCAGGCGCCGTCGGGCGCCGGCTACGCGATGGAGGACCGGCGCGTCGTCGCGCAGGTGCTCGCGGGGGTCTACCGGCAGGCGTCGATCCAGCGCATCGGCCCGTTCTTCCACGCGCTGCGGCTCGCGCTCGCGCAGGTCGCGCCGCCCGGCGCCGAGTCGCCGCGGATCGTGCTGCTCACCGCGGGGCCGCAGAGCGAGACCGCGTTCGACCAGGCCTACCTGTCCTCGATGCTGGGGCTCCCCCTCGTCGAGGGCAGCGACCTCGTCGTGCGGGAGGGGCGGGTCTGGATGCGCGGGCTCGACGAGCTCGAGCCGGTCGACGTCGTCCTGCGCCGCGTCGACGCCGACTTCTGCGACCCGCTCGAGCTGCGCTCCGACTCGCGGCTCGGCGTCCCCGGGCTCGTGCGCGCGCTCCGGGCGGGGACGGTGAGCGTCGTGAACCCGCTCGGCAGCTCGGTGCTCGAGAACCCGGCGCTGCACGCCTACCTGCCACGGCTCGCGCGCACGGTGCTCGGCACGGACCTCGCGCTGCGGGCGCCCGAGACGTTCTGGTGCGGGGACCCGGCCGCGCTCCGGCACGTCCTCGCGCACCTCGACGAGCTCGTGCTCGCCCCGACGTACCGCGGGATGCGCTCGGGCACCGTGCACGGCTGGACGCTCAGCGCGCGCGAGCGCGAGGAGCTCGGGGCGCGGATCGCCGCCGACCCGCTCTCGTGGGTCGGCCAGGAGCCCGTCGCGGGCGTCCCCGTGCCCGGGCCGGACCTTGCGGGCGGAGGCCCGACGGCCGCGGTGCTGCGCACGTTCGCGGTCGCGCGGCGCGGCTCGTACCAGGTCATGAGCGGCGGGCTCGCGCGCGTGTTCCTCGACGAGGCCGGCGAGGGCGCGGCCGATCCCGGCACGGGCGCCGGCCCGCGCGCGTACGCCAAGGACGTGTGGGTCCTGTCCTCCGAGCCCGACGCGGTGCGGGACCCCTGGCTGCACGCCGAGCAGCCCGCGCAGCGCGTCCTCACCGGCATCTCCCCGCGAACCGCGGAGAACATGTTCTGGATGGGTCGCTACGCGGAGCGCGCGGGCGACAAGGTGCGGGTGCTGCGCGCGGTCGTCGACCGCTGGGACGACTACCACCGCTCCCCGCGCTCGGCGGGCGGCCGCGCGCTCGCGGCACTGCTCGCGTCCGTCGGTGCGGACGAGCCCGCGTCGTGGGGCACGGACCCGACGGGGACGGACCTGCGTGCGCTGCTGCTCGACCGCGGCCGGCCCGGGTCGGTCGCGAGCGCGGTGCGCCGGCTCGCGGAGGCGTCCGCCGCGGTCCGGGACCAGCTCTCGAACGACACGTGGCTCCCGCTCGCGAGCCTCGACCGGGCCCTCGCGGACGAGCGCCGGCTCGTCGCGGCCCGCGACCGGCTCGACGACGCGCGCTCCACCGGGCGGGTGTCCGGGCAGCGCACCGGGCCGGCCGAGACGGTCGGGATGCGCGCCGTCCTCGACCGCATGCTCGAGGCGCTGCTCGCGGTCGCCGGGATCGGCGCCGAGAGCATGGTGCGCGACCTCGGCTGGCGGTTCCTCGACGGCGGCCGGCGGCTCGAGCGTGCGCAGTTCCTCGTCGACACGCTCGCAGCGACGCTCACCACGCAGCGCTCCGAGGACGTCGACTCGCTCGTGCTCGAGTCGCTGCTCATCCAGCACGAGTCGGTCATCACGTACCGCCGCCGCAACCAGGCCGGCGCGACGGTCGCGACCGTGCTCGACCTGCTGCTGCTCGACCGCACCAACCCCCGCTCGCTCGGCTACCAGCTCGACCGGCTCCGCGAGGACCTCGCGGGCGTCCCGGTGCCCGTCGGCCCGGCGGGTCACGTCCGCTCGCCCGAGACGCGCGACCGCCTGCTCCAGGACCTCGCGGACCTGCTCACCGAGCTCGACACCGCGACGGTCGCCGCAGCCGTCTCCGAGGAGGGGCACCGCGACCGCCTCGCGGAGGTGCTCGACTCGATGCGCTGGCGCCTGCGCGCGGTCGGCGACGAGATCGCCCGCGTGCACCTCGTGCACCCCGCGCCGAGCCGGTCGCTCGACGACGCCTGGGGCGCGGAGAACGCGCACGCCGGAGGCGGTGAGGGCGATGAGGACCGCCAGTCCGGTGCGGACGGCCAAGCCGGCGCCTCGACGCCCGACGCCTGGCACCGGTCCGGGGGTGCGGCGCCCGACGCGGTGCCGGGGACCGGTACGGCGCGGCCGTCCGGCGACGGCCGGGAGAGCGCATGACCGCCCCGGCCACGCCCGCGACCGGGCGCACCTACGACCTGGTGCACCGCACGACGTACGCCTACGACCACCCGGTGACGACCTCGTACGGCCGCACGGTCCTCACGCCGCGGGACCTGCCCGACCAGCGGTGCCACACCTCCACGCTCGACATCCAGCCCGCACCGGCGGACACCGAGGCGCACGTCGACTACTTCGGGAACCGGTCGACGTACTTCGCGGTCACCGACGAGCACCGCCGGCTCGTCGTCACCTCACGGTCGACCGTGACCGTCGCGCGCGAGGCCGCGACCGTCGCCGGGCTGCCCGTCGTCGCATGGGAGGACGTCGCCGAGGCCGTCCGGACCGGGCGCGGGCTCGACAGCGCCGCACGGCCCGACGAGGTCTGGGACGGCGTGGTGCACGACGACGTGGCCGAGCTCCCGGACGAGCTCGCCGAGCCGGACGAGCCCACCGACCCCACCGCCGCGGCGACCGACGGCATCGGGCTCGTCGCGCTGCGTGAGGCGCTGCTGCCGTCCCGGCACGTCGCGCTGACCGACGAGGTGCGGGCGTGGGCGGCGCCGTCGTTCACCCCGGGGCGCGGGGTCGCCGAGCTCCTCGCCGACCTGGCGCACCGCATCCGCACGGAGCTGACCTACCGCTCCGGCTCGACGACGGTCGGCACGACGCAGGCCCAGCTCCTCGCGCAGCGCACGGGCGTGTGCCAGGACTTCGCGCACCTCATGGTCGCCGCGCTGCGGCTGCACGGGCTGCCCGCGCGGTACGCGAGCGGCTACCTCGAGACGATGCCCGCACCCGGCCGGGAGAAGCTCCGCGGCGCGGACGCCTCGCACGCGTGGGTGTCGGCCTGGGTGCCAGGGGCCGGGTGGGTCGAGGTCGACCCCACCAACGACAAGTTCATCGACGACCGCTACGTCGTGCTCGGCTGGGGACGTGACTACGCCGACGTCCCGCCGCTGCGCGGGGTCATCTTCACCGAGGGGTCCGGGTCGCGGCTCACGGTCTCCGTCGACCTGGTCCCGGCGGGCTCTCCCCCGCTGCCCTGACCCGTGGGCGCTGCCGGGCGGACGGCGCTGGGCGGGCGGCGTCGGGCGGGCGGTGCCGGACGAGCGGCGTCGGGCGAGCGGGCGGGCGGCGTCGGGCGGGCGGTGCCGGGCGGGCGGCGTCGGGCGAGCGGGCGGTGCCGGACGGGCGGCGTCGGGCGAGCGGGCGGGCGGTGCGGGCTGTATCGGATCGGGCACCGCACGCTCAAGGGGCATATCGGGTGGCTTGCGGTCCACAGTGTTGTCCACAGGCTGAGGAGCGCGTTCGCGGGCCGACCACAGCCCTGTGGACAACATCTGTGGACGACACGCGCGACTCAGCGGGACGTGCTCGCCGCCCGAGCCGTGAGCTCCGCGTCGTCGACGAGGTACCCGTCGCTGTCGACCACCGCGCCGCCCGCCGCCCGCGCGAGCGCCGCCACCGCGCGCGCCACGTAGGGCGCGATCCGTCCGCGGGCGATCGCGTGCAGCGGCGTCACCGAGTCGCCGCGGTACTCGGCCTCCTCGGGCGGCAGCCACGCGACGCGGTAGGCGAACGGCCCGTACTCACGCCAGTCGAGCGCGGTGAGCACGACGGGAACCTCGCTGGACCGCGCGAACCGCAGCCGCACCTCGCCGTCGTAGGGGTACGTCGCCACGAGCTCGTACGGGGCCGGCGCCGCCGGCGAGCCCGGGCCGTCGTCCCCGGGCGAGTCGCCCGGCTGCGCGGGGAGCCCGGCGCGCACCGCGACCCGCGAGCCGCTGAGGAGGGGTCGCACGAGCGGGACGACGGCCTCCGGTGCGAGCGCGACGGCCGACCACAGGGTCAGGTCCACGCTCGACCGCGGGTCCGGGACGACGGGGTGCGAGCGGTCCGCGGGCAGGATCGCGCCGGCCGAGCGCCGCGCGGCCGCGCTCATCCACGCCAGCACGCCAGGGTCCGCGACCGGCCGGGAGAGGTCGTCGTTCGGCACGACCGCGTACAGGTCGTACCCGCGCGCGGGCAGCCCGAGGGTGTGCGCGGCCTCCGCCGCGAGCGGGTACGGTCCCCGCGCGGACACCTCCCAGGTGAGCCGGAGCTCGCCGGGCTGCGGCTCGGGGTCGGCGACCATGCCGCGGAAGCGGGCGCCCGACATGGGCCTCGCGCGGGACCGCGCCTGCGCCGCCGTGACCGGGGCGGTGAGCCAGTCCGCCTGCGCGAACCAGGCCGCCGCGAGGGTCAGCAGGTCGGTCGTGTCGGGGACGGCGAGGACGTGGTGGCCGTCCACAGCGAGCGGCAGCGTGCTCATGGCCGCGGACGGTAGCGCCCCGATGCTGCCGTCATGTTTCCCGCGCGTGAGAGGTCCGGCGGGTCCGGGCGGACGCGCCGCCGTTCTCACGCAGATCTCACCGCACGGGTCGCCCGGGGGTACCCGTTCGCTTGCACCGGACCGTCTGTCCACAAGCTGCGTCCACAGGGAGGTCCACAGGGTGAGGCACAACTTCTGCCCTGTGCACACCGGTGTGGATACAACCTGTGGGGAGAAACGGACACGCGGCGCCGCACCGGTCCGGGGCGACGCCGCGTGCGTGGACCGCCGGTCAGGCGCGCACGTCGTGCAGGTGGTGCAGGACGTCGTGCAGGTAGTACGCACCGAGCGTCCGGGTGGTGAACACCGAGCCGTTCGAGCGCCGGCCGGGCCGCTCCCACGCGTCGTCCGGCACGCCCCCGAACCGCACCGCCGCCTCCTCCGCGGCCTGCGCGAGCTCGACGGCGACGACCGCCGGGTCCTGCAGGTCGTAACGGTCCTCGACCGCGGTGGCGTCCTGGTCCCAGTTCGGGAACTGCGGGTCGTCCTCCTCGAGGATCAGCCGCAGCCGCTCACCGAAGATGCGGTGCACGTCGCGCGTGTGCGCGCCGTACTCGAGGACCGACCACGTCGACGCGTCGGGGCGCTCGCGGGCGTCGGGGCGCGCGAGCGCCTCGCTCCAGCGCGGGACCGACGCGCGCAGCGCTGCGGGGATCCCGGCGGGGTCGACGTCGGAGGCGAGGAAGCCGCACTCCGGGCACGCGCGGTCGAGGACCCAGGTCCAGTCCTTCGTGTCGGGCTCGAGGGGAGTCGTCATGCGTCGCACCGTAACGACTCTGCGCGCGCGGGCGCTCGCGCTCTCACGGGGTCGGCGCGGCGTACGCGGACGTTGTCCGGATCTTGGCGCCGGGCGCGGGGTCGGAGGGGTCGCCGGGCGCGGGGCCTGAGGGGTCGCCGGGCGCAGGGCCGGGGCGCGACGCCGGCCGACGGACCGGGCCGGGCGCGGGTAGGGAGGGCCGGGACGCGACGCCGGCCGACGGACCGGGGCCGGGTGCGGTGCCGGAGGGCTGGGCGCGACGCCGGCCGACGGACCGGGGCAGTGCGCGCTGAGCGCGAGTGGGAAGCGGGGCCAAACGGCGAACGGCCCGGGACCGGAGCCGTCGTCCGCCGGGGTGGAGCCCCCCATGGCTCCACCCCGGCGCACGACCCCCTGCTCGGTCCCCCGTGCCAGGTCTGGCCTCCCGGGCTGGTCCGCACCACGCCCCTCCCGCGGTGCGATCCCTTCCGGGAGTGCGCTCACCGTAGGGAGCCCGACGTTGCAGAGGCGTTGCAGCCGTCCACGCTGTGGGTGGGTCAGTCGCCGGGCTGTGGGTGGGTCAGTCGCCGAGCTGTGGGTGGGCCAGTCGCAGCGCCGTGGGCAGGTCAGCACGGAGCCGCCGTGCACTGTCCCCGACGAGCCCGCCGGACCGGTCAGCGCGCGGGGCGCCGCACCCCGTGCCCGAAGGACCGGCCGAGCCGCTCGAGCCGCCCCCGCGCACGCACCCACGGCGGCGACCCGGTGGTGCACAGCGACATGAGGTGCTGCCACGCGTGCCAGTCCTCGGTGCCCTCGTCGGTCGCGACCCAGCGCTCGACGGCGACCGCGTCGCTGCTCGCGAGGACCGCCGAGCGCAGCTCCGCGCACAGCTCGTCGCGCAGCTGCTCGACGCCCGGCGCCACGGACCGCGGCAGCACCGGCCCCACGTACTGCGCGAGAGCACCCAGCAGGTCGCCGCGGGCGAGCGCACGCCGGACGTCGTGCACGTCGGTCGTCACGGGGGCAGCCAGCCGGTACGGCCGCGACGGCCCGAGCAGCGGCCCGACGACGCGGCGCAGGCGCGAGACCTCGGCCCGCACGGTCACGTCGCTCAGGTCGCCGGGGTGCAGCAGGACCGCGAGCTCGTCGACCGAGAGCCCGCGCGGGTGCGTCGCGAGCAGCAGGAGCATCTCGGCGTGCCGCAGGCTCAGCTGGTGCCCGCCGTCGGCCGCGCGGTGGTTGCCGCGCCCCGCCGCCGCCCAGGCACCGGCGCCGTCGAGCCGCACGGCACCGCCCTCCGCGCCGGCGCCGAGCGCGGCCGCCTCGACGCCGAGCCGGAGCACGCCGCCCGCGGTGCCGAGCACGTCGAGGCGCGCGAGCTCGGGCGGGCGCACGCTCGTCGCACCGCGCTCGCGGAACCGGCGCGGCGGCGCGCCCTCGGCGGCCCGGGCGGCGGCGAGCTCGAGCTCGACGGCCATCACGGTCGCCGTCACGAGGCGCAGCACGAGCGGCGAGGCGAGGTGCTCGCGGCCGGTCACGTCGAGCACGCCGAGCACGCGTCCGGTGCTGGGGTCACGGACCGGCGCGGCCGTGCAGCTCCACGGGTGCACGGATCGCGTGAAGTGCTCGGCCGCGAAGACCTGGACGGGGCTGCGGGTCGCGAGCGCCGTGCCCGGCGCGTTGGTGCCGGTCTGCTCCTCGCCCCACGACGCGCCCTCGACGAAGCCGACGCCGTCGAGCTGGCGGCGCACCGCGGGGTCGCCGTCGACCCACAGGAGCCGGCCGTTCTCGTCGGTGAGCGCCGCGACGATCCCCTCACCCACGCCGCCCTCGACGAGCAGGCGGCGCACGATCGGCAGCGCGGCGCCGAGCGGGTGGTTGCGGCGGTGGGCGACGAGCTCGGCGTCGGTCAGGTCGACGGTGGGCGCGGGGGACTCGGGGTCGACGCCGCTGCGGGCGCTGCGCACCCACGAGTCGGCGACGACGGTGCGGATGCCGCGAGGCAGGGTCCCGGTCGTCACGAACGTCTCGTGCGCGGTGCGCAGGCTCGCCGTGAGCACCGACGGGTCCGAGCCCGCCGGCCACGCCGGCCCGTTGCCGTGCATGCGGTGACCTCCCGACCGCGCCGTCGAGCAGATGCGGCCGAGTCTAGGTGCGTGCACCCGAGCCGGGTAGTGGAGCCCGGGTGGTGGAGCGGCGAACTGACAGATCGTGCGAGGATGTCAGCATGCCGAAGATCATCGGAGGCTCCCTCCACGAGCACCGCGCGCAGACCCGTCAGAAGCTGTTCGCCGCGCTCTCGAGCCTCATGGCGGACCGCGGGTTCGACGCGATCACGCTCGCCGACATCGCGTCCGCCGCCGGCATCGGGCGCACCGCCGTCTACAACCACTTCCCCGACAAGGAGTCGCTGCTCGTCGGGTTCATCACGCACGAGACCGAGCAGTACGTCGCGACGCTCGAGCGCTCGCTGCAGGACGTCGAGGACCCGGTCGAGCAGCTCCGCACCTACGTGCGCGCGCAGGCGCAGCTCAAGCGCGTCTACCACCTGGCCCCGGGGCCGGACCTGCGCTCGGTGCTCTCGCGCGCGACCCAGCAGCGTGTCCGCGAGCACGTGCACCTCGTCGAGCAGATCCTGCGGCGCATCCTCACCGAGGGCGTCGAGACCGGCGCGTTCCCGCCCCAGGACGTCGACACGACGGTCCCGCTCGTCAACGCGTGCCTGTCGAGCCGCGGGGTGCCCGACGACGGGCCCGAGCGCGACCACGCCGTCGAGGCGACCGTGACGTTCGTGCTGCGCGCCGTCGGCGCCCGCCTGCCCGTCCTCGCCTGAGTGGCCCCGCACCCGCGGCCGGCCCGCGCCGACCGCCCCGAGCCCCAGCCGCGCCGGGGCCGCCCGACCCGCGGTCGTGACGCCCGGGCGACGACCGCGCAGCGCGGCGACCGCCGTCCGGACCGCCGCCCCGCACCCGCCCGCACGCCTGCGACGCACCGCATCGAGGTCACGTTCCTGCCCGGCCTGGCGGACGTCGTCGCGGCCGAGGTCACCGAGGTCCTCGCGCCGGCCCGACCGCCCGTCCCGGTCCCCGGGCGCGACGACACCCTGACGTTCGTGCACCGCGGCCCGCTCGACGACCCCCGCCTGCTCGCGCTCCGCACCGCCGTCGCGGTGTTCGCGGTCCTCACCTTCGACGTGCCGCGGCCCAAGTCGCTGACCAGCGGGGAGCACCTGCCGCGGATCGCCGCCGCGCTCGACGCCTCCGCACGCCTCGGGGCCCGGCGCACGTTCCGGTTCGAGGCCGCGGGACGCGAGTCGAGCGTCTTCCAGCGGCTCGCGGCGCTGCTCTCCGAGGCCAGCCGCATGGACCACCACGCCGACGACGGCGAGATCCTCGTGCGGTTCCGCCGCACCCCCGGGTCGCGCACGGGCGGTGCGGGAGGCGCGGGCGGCGCGGGCGGTGCAGGCGGTGCGCGTGGTGCCGACCGCGCGGGCGGTGCGCGTGGTGCCGACCGCGCAGGCGGCGCACGAGGTCCCGACGGCGCCGGTGGCGCGGGTGGCGCCGGCGGCGACTCCGGCTGGGACGTGCTCGTCCGGCTCGGCGGGCCGCCGCTGTCCGCACGCGCCTGGCGGGTCGCCGACTACCCCGGAGCCGTCAACGCGACCATCGCGGCGGCCATCGCCCGGCTCGCGGGCGTCCGGGCGCGCGACCGGGTCGTCAACCTCATGTGCGGGTCGGGCACGCTGCTGGTCGAGCGCCTGCTCGCCGGCCCCGCCGCCGTCGCCCTCGGCGTCGACGTGTCCGCCGAGGCGGTCGCCGCGACGCGCGAGAACGTGGCCGCCGCCGGGCTGACCGACGACGTCCGGCTCCACGTTGCGGACGTGCTCGCGCCGGGCGGGACGTGGCGTGACGCCGGACCGTTCGACCTCGTGCTCGTCGACCCGCCCTGGGGCACGACGCACGGCTCGCACGCGACGAGCGCCGCTGTGCACGCCCAGCTGCTCGAGGCGGCCCACGCGGTGTGCGCGCCCGGCGGGCGGCTCGTCGTGCTCACCCACGAGATCACGGTCATGGAGCGCTGCCTGCGCGTGGCGTCCGGGCTGTGGCAGGAGCGCGCCGCGGTCCGCGTCTTCGCCAAGGGGCACCACCCGCGGATCTACCTGCTCGACCGCCGCTGACCTGCGACGACCCGCACCGGCCGCCCGCCGCGCCGCGCCGCGCGCCTGCGCACCGACCGGGCCCGTCCCCGCGACCGTCGCGGATCTGGACGCCGGACCGGGATCTTTCACCCGAACGGTCCGTACGGCCTTGCGGACGGGTCCGCGTGCCGGATGATGGCGACGTGACGCCTGCACGAGGACGAGCTGCCGGAGCCCCCGCCGCACCCGCGACCAGCGGGGTGCGCGGCCTGGGCCTCGCCGCGCACCGGCTCGAGCGCTGCCTGACGCTGTCCGAGGTCGCCGAGGTCGCCGCCGCGATGGCCCACTCGCTGCTCGACGCGCGCTCCGCGGCGTTCTGCCGCATCGAGCAGGAGACGTGCACGGTGCTCGCCGTCGAGGCCCTCGAGCCCGACGACCGCGAGTCCGTGCTCGCCCGGACCGCGTTCCGCGCCGAGGAGCGCCCCGCGCTGCGCGGGCTCATCCGTGACCGCCGGAGCTGGGTCGCGCACGTGCGCGACGACGTGGACGACGTCGAGCTCACGGGCGACCCCGTCGAGGTCGCGAGCCTGCGCGCGCTCGACCGGATCAGCGCGCTCGCGAGCCCGATCGTCGTCAACGGGCAGGTCTGGGGGCAGGTCTACGCGAGCCGCGACGCCAGCGGCGAGCTGTTCGGCGTCGACGACCTCGCCGCCGCGGAGGTGCTGTGCGCGCTCGCCGCCGGTGCCGTCGCGCGCGTCGACCTCGAGGACCAGGTCCGCCACCTCATCGCCGACGACCCTCTCACCGGGCTCGGGAACCGCCGCGTCGCGGACCACGCCGCGGACCAGGCGCTCCAGACGGGCCTCGAGACGTGCATCGTCATGTGCGACGTCGACGGCCTCAAGCGGGTCAACGACGAGCTCGGGCACGACGCCGGCGACGACCTGCTGCGCTCGGTCGCGGACGTGCTGCGCCGCGTGCAGGACCAGCTGCCCGGCTCGACGGCCGCGCGGCTCGGCGGCGACGAGTTCTGCGTCGTCACCGCGGGCATCCCGCGCTCGCAGGTCAGCCAGGTCATCTCCGCGACGGTCAAGGGGTTCCCGCTCGCCCACGGCGCCGCGATCTCGTGGGGCATCGCGTCGAGCGCCGGTGGCCGCGTCGAGCAGCCCCGGACCCTGTTCCGCCGCGCCGACGCCGCGCAGTACCAGGCCAAGCGCAGCCGGGCGCGGGCAGCCCTCGCGAAGCGCCGCGAGCTCGCCGAGAACGCCGTGACGGTCGACCGGCTCATCACCGCGGGCGTCGCGGCCATCGTCGGCGCGCAGACCGGTGCGGTCACGCGCCTGTGCGCACTCGCCGCCGCCGCCACGAGCGCGCTCGGCGGTGCGACGTGGACCGTCCTGCGCGACGCGGGCGACGGCGTCCCGGCAGCCATCGCCCGCGGTGGCACGCCGTCCGCGGACTCGACGAACGTGCGCAGCGTGACGGTCGAGCACTCGCCGTGGTCGGTCGAGGTCGAGACCAGCGCCGACGGGCCGACCGACGAGGCCATCGCCGACGCGCTCCAGGCCCTCGTCGACGTCGCGGTCCACGGGGCGCGCTGACGCGACGGCACTCCGTCGGTCCGCCCGGGCGGGTGGCTGCGGTGGCAGGTGAGCGACCGGATGACGAGTGCGCCCGACGAGCGCGCCCCGCTGCGCTGACCGTCCGACCGGTCCCGACGCCTTAATCGAACAAGTGCGCTCCCCACGCGCGTCCCGTGTTCCGGCGCGCCCTCGCCCCTCCCTACGCTGCGCGGGCCCGGCGTCGTCCCGCGTCGCCGCGGCGGCAGTGACCGTCTCCGAGGGTTTCGCACGAGCAGGGGAGCATCGATGAGGAAGCCGACCGCACAGCAGACGTCAGCACCCGGACCGCGCCGGACGGGCGCCGGAGGGGGCGCCCGAGGACGTGGACGACGGGCGGTCGCACTCGCCGCCACCGCCGCGACCCTCGCCGCCTCGGCGGTGGCCGTGGGCGCGTCGGGGGCCAGCGCCGGCGAGGTCGACCGGGCCGGGCGCGGCGGCCCGCGGACCGTGTGCGCCGACGAGAGCCTGCTGTTCTGCGAGGACTTCGAGCGGCTGCCCCTCGGCGGCGCCGCGAGCATGCGCTGGGGCATCGACACGCGGGCCGGGACGCTGACCGTCGAGAAGGTCCGGACGGCTGAGCAGCCGGGGCCGTACGGACGTCACGGGCAGCGCGGGCGGCAGGCGAACGCGCTGCGCGTGCACACCGCGGACAACGGCCGGGCGTTCATGGTCATCCGCGTCGACCCGCCCGACAACAGCTTCTACGGGCGCATCCGCGTCAAGGTCGACGCGTTCCCGACCGCGCCCGACTGGGCGCACTACACGCTCGTCGAGGCGTCCGGCGAGGGTGCCGGGGTCGTGCGCCCGATCGGCGGGCAGTACGCGCCGACCGTTCCCGGGGTCTTCTGGGGCGTCGGGTCCGACGGCGGGCCGACCGGCGACTGGACGAGCTGGCAGGAGTCGTCGCCGTCCGTGGCGGATCGCTGGCAGTGCGTCGAGTGGCAGCTCGACGCGTCGGACAACCGCGTGCAGGTCTGGATCGACGGGGACCTCCAGGAGGAGCTCACGGTCGACACGGAGACCGCGGGCGGCGCCGACGTGCCGTTCGTCTTCCCGGACTTCGGCGAGGTCAAGGTCGGCTGGCAGCTCTACCAGGGCGGCGCGACGCCGGCCGAGTTCAACCTGTGGCTCGACGACGTCGCGTTCGGCACGCAGCCCATCGGCTGCGACGCCTGACGGGTACGGCGGCGGCGGCGCTGCGGTGACGGGTCGGGCGGGTCGCGCACGTGCGCGGGCCGCCCGACCGCTGCCGGAGCGGGCCAGGCACCCGACCCCCGCCGGGCGGGAACGAGTCGCGCGAACCCGCACCGGGCGGGAGCGGTCGCCCGGACCCGCGCCGGGCGGGGGCGGGTCGCCCGGACCTCCGACGGCGAGGGCCGGCGGACGGGCAGCGACCGGTGCCGGTCAGCCGTGCAGCGGGAGCGTGAGCGTCGCGGGGCCCCCGTCGACGAGGCGGACCGGGACGCCCCAGTCCTGCGCGTTGAGGTGGCACGCCGGGTACTCGATCGCCGGGTCGGCGTCGCAGCTCGCCGCGTGCGCGGTCACGTGCAGCACGCCCTCGGGCACGTCCGGGTTGAGCCGCAGCACGCGCTCGAGCGGGACGTCGTCGCCCGCGCCGTCGAGCAGCAGCTCCGGGGGTGTCGAGGCGACCTTGAGCCGGGTCGAGGGGCCGTACCGGTCGTCGTACTTCTGCCCGGCCGCGGGCGTGAACACGACGTCGAGCCGGACCTCGCCCGCCGCGAGCTCGGTCACCGGGCGCTGCGTGCGGTGCGCACCCGAGTCCAGGATCTGGCCCGCGAGCGCCGCCGGCAGCGCGACCCGCGTGAGCCGGTGCGCCGCGGACTCGACGACGAGGAGCGAGAGCCCCGACCCGCCGTCCTCGGGGGCCAGGACGACGATGCCGCTCGGCTCCGCGAGCCCGGTCGCGAGCGTCGTGACCTCCCCGACCGCGCCGTCGCCCGCGGGCGGCACGTAGCGGCGGACCGCCCCGTTGTAGGTGTCGGCGACGGCGACCGAGCCGTCGGGGAGCACCGCCACGCCGAGCGGGTGCTGCAGCAGCGCCTGGTCCGCGGCACCGTCGCGGTGCCCGAAGTCGAACAGCCCCGCCCCGACCGCGCTGTGCACGGTCGGGCTCGCAGCGTCGGACGCCGGCCCGCTGTCCGTGCCGGCGCTCGCGTCGGCCCACGGCTCGACCCAGCGCAGCGCCGACGTCTCGGCGTCCGCGAGCCACAGCCGCCCGTCCGGGCCGACCGCGAGGCCCGACGGCTGCGCGAACCACGCGTCGGCGAGCGGGCCGTCGAGCAGCCCCTCGTTCATCGTGCCCGCGACGTGCGCGACCGAGCCGCGCTCCGCGTCGAACGTCCACAGCGTGTGGTTGCCGGCCATCGCGACCACGAACGTGCCGAGCGGGGCGTACCAGGCGACGTCCCACGGCGAGGAGAGCTTGTGGCGGCGGGCGTCGGGCAGAGCACCGGCCGCTCCCCGGACGTCGGCGGCGGCGGCCGGGTCCGCGGCGCGCGCGGCGTCGGCGGCGTCGAGCACGTTGTCGACCGCGCCGACCATGTACTGCTCGCCGGTCCCGGCGACCGTCGTCACGTGCCCGTCCGCGAGCCGCACCCCGCGCAGCGCGTGATTGACCGTGTCGGCGACGAGCACGTCGTAGCCGACGCGCTCGCGCAGCTCGTCGGGCACCAGACACAGGCCGTTGGGCTCGCTGAACCGCGCCTCGCCCGGCCCGCCGTCGAGGAGCCCGCGCTCGCCCGAGCCGATGCGGCGCACGAGCGTCTCGCCGTCCGGCGCGAGCTCGGCGAGCCCGTGGTGCCCGGCGTCGGCCACCAGCAGGTTCCCGCCCGGGAGCGTCAGGGCCTTCGCGGGGAACCGCAGCGTGCCGGACGTCGGCTCCGGCGGGACGTACGGGCCGCTCCCCCGGTGCAGCGTCCCCTTGGCCTCGTGCTCGGCGACGAGGTCGCGGACGAGCACCTCGACGTTGTGCTGGTGACCCTCGCCGGCCATCTGCGCGACGATGTAGCCCTCGGGGTCGATGACGACGAGCGTCGGCCACGCACGCGCGGTGTACGCCGACCACGTGGTGAGGTCCGGGTCGTCGAGGACCGGGTGGTGCACCTCGTAGCGCTCGACCGCCGCGGCGAGCGCGACCGGGTCCGCCTCGTGCACGAACTTCGGGGAGTGCACGCCGACGATGACGAGGACGTCGCGGTGCTGCTCCTCGAGCGCGCGCAGCTCGTCGAGGACGTGCAGGCAGTTGATGCAGCAGAACGTCCAGAAGTCGAGGATCACGATCTTCCCGCGGAGCTCCGCGAGCGTCACGTCGCGGCCGCCGGTGTTGAGCCAACCGCGGCCGGTGAGCTCCGAGGCGCGGACTCGGGGGAGGCGGGCGGTGCTCTGCGTCATGGTCCTAGTGAACCTGACGCCGCGACGGTCCACGGAACCGTCCGCGAAGCGATTCGTCACGTTGACCCGGCCGTCGGGCGGACCGGAGCCTGATGGGGTCGCGTCCGGTGGGCCGCCCCACCGCACCCCGGTCGCGACGTCCGGAGCTCGTGGCCCGGCCGGCACCCCCCTCGTCCGGCCGAGGACCGCAGCGTCGCCGCCCACGGGCGGGTGACCGGGCGAGGGGCGGTGGTCCGTCCGGTGGCGCACCGGGCGGACCGCCGTCCGCACGGGGTCGGCGCGGCCGGGCACGGGCAGGGCCGCTGGCACGGTCGCCGGTCGAGGTGCGGTCGCGCTCGCCCCGCGTGCGCGATCGGGCCTCCGCCCGAGAGCCTGCTCGGGCCTCCGCCCGCGTGCCTGCTCGGGCCTCCGCCCGCGTGCGTGATCCAGCCTCAGCCCGCGTGCGTGATCCAGCCTCAGCCCGCGTGCCTGCTCGGGCCTGAGCCCGCTTTCGCCGTCGGCTCAGCCCGCGTGGCGGCTGCGGCGTACCGGCTGGGCGTGCACGGGTCCGGTGACGCGCACGCGTACGTCGACGCCGTCGACGTGCGCGGGGACGGCGGCCCGGTGCGCCGCCTGCGTCACGTTCACCTGGACGCCGTAGCCGTCGGCGCCGCGCGAGATCCCGATCCCGGTGATGCCGTCGCGCCCCGCGAGGGTCTGTCGTAGCCGGTCCTTCGCTGCGCGCGCGTGCTCGAGATCCGTCACCGGGATACCGCCTCTCGCGTGACCGTCGCGCCGGCGAGGGGGCCGGGGGTGAGCGGCGCGCGGGGGGACTACTGCGCGAGCTCCGCCCCGAGTGCGGCGAGGACGGTGTCGATCGGGTTGAGGTACGTCAGCCCGGTGCCATTGTCGCCCCCCGTCTCGCTCCCCGCAAAGAGCAGACCGAGGGCGATCCCGTCCTGGGTGTACACGAGCGAGCCCGAGTCCCCTCCGCGGGAGAACGGCCCGGGGCCCGTGGACTCGACCTCGATCTGGTCGTCGAAGCGCAGTGCACCCAGCTCGTCGCCGTAGCCGACGACGATGTCGTCGAGCTCGATCGCGGTCACCCGACCCGTCGTCACGGCCGTGGTGCGGCCGATCTTCTCGACATCCTCACCCCCGAGTGCGACAGCCGTTCGGGTGACACGGCCGACCGGGTACTCGAGGTCGACCTCCTGCTCGTCGAGCACCGCGAGCGCCGCGTCGACCGTCGCGGTGCGGCCGCGTCGCATCGGGACCATCGAGGAGAGCGTCCCGACACGGTCGCGCGGGGCGCGCCCGCCGTCCGCGGGGCCGGGCTGCACGACGACGTCGCCGATCTCGGCGGTGGGCGAGCCGGCCAGCACGTGGTAGTTCGACAGCGCGTGGAGCACCCCGTCGACCCGGACGAACGCACCGAGCGTCCCGGCCGTGACGTCGACGTTCGCGATCGAGACGCCCGGGCGCAGCGGTCGGACCCGGGACGTCTCCCCCGCGGCGAGCGCCGTGACGACGGGCGGACGCGGGCCCTTGCGGTGCGGGGCAGCTCCGTCCGAGCCCGGGCTGCCGTCCGCCGAGCCGTCGCCCGGCAGCGGCACGGGCTGCGCGAGCGGACGGATCCGCCCCGTGCGGCGCACGTCGGCGCCGACCGGCCCGATCTGCTCCGCGACCCGTCGGGCGATCGCCCGCACGCGCGGCGACCCGAGCCAGTAGCGCACCGCCAGGGCGTAGCTGCCGTCGCCCTTCGGCGCCAGGCCGAGCCCGAGCGTGGGGACGATGTCCGTCGCGACCCCGGAGGCGTGCACCTCGCGCTGCGCGAGGTCGTGCACGTAGTCCGCGAGCTGCGACTTGATCTCGCGCGCCTCGTCCCTGTCCATGGTGTGCCCCCTTCCGGCGGCGGTCCCCCTGCAGGACGCCGTCCGCCAGCGCGGACCCGGCTGCACCTTCGGGCAGTCCCGCAGTTCGCGACGTCTTCCCAGTGTGCCCGCCGCCACCGACGCGCACCCGGCGACTGCGCCCGGCGACCCACCGGCACCGTCGCCGACGAACCGTTTAGGTGCGTTGACGCCCCCGACGGCCCCGCCGAGCCTGGACCCCTCACCACGCACACCCCCGCCCGACCGCCACGCACGTCCTCACCCGCACGCCTCTCGTCCGGCCACCCCTCGCACGCTCCCGCGACCGGGGCCGACGCCGCACCGTCGCCGCGTCCGCCACGGCCGGACGACAGGCCGCTCGGCCCCACGGCGCCCACCTGGCGCCGCCGTCCCGCCACAAGGAGCAGTCATGTCCCTCGGAAGACACACGTTGCGACGCCTCGCGGTCGCCTCCGCCGCCGCCGTCGGAGCCGCGCTGCTCGTCGGCCTGCCGGCGTCCCCGGCCGCAGCGCACGGCGGGCTCACGTACCCCGCGACGCGCACGTACGCCTGCTACGTCAACGGTGTCGAGAACGGTGCCGGCGGCGGCCTGAACCCGACGAACGCCGCCTGCCAGAACCTGCTCGCGGAGAACGGCAACTACCCGTTCTACAACTGGTTCGGGAACCTGCTCAGCAACGCCGCGGGTCAGCACCGCAGCGTCGTGCCCGACGGCAACCTGTGCGGCCCGCTCGCGACGTTCAGCGGCGCCCGCGCGGCCCGCACCGACTGGCCGACGACGACCCTCCAGGCCGGCTCGAAGATCACGATGCAGTACAACGCGTGGGCCCGGCACCCCGGCACCTGGTCGCAGTACGTGACCAAGGACGGCTGGAACCCGAACAGCCCGCTCAAGTGGAGCGACCTCGAGGCCGCGCCGTTCAACGAGGTCACGAACCCGCCGCTGCGCGAGGGCGGCCCGCAGGGCGCCGAGTACTACTGGGACGCGACGCTGCCGAACAAGAGCGGGCGCCACATCATCTACTCGATCTGGACGCGCTCGGACAGCCCCGAGGCCTTCTACAACTGCGCGGACGTGATCTTCCAGGGCGGCACCGTCACCCCGACCCCGACCCCGACCCCGACGCCGACGCCGACGGTCACGCCCACCCCGACGCCCACCCCGACGCCCACGGTCACCCCGACCGCCACGCCGACCCCGACGGCGACGCCCACCGCGACGCCGAACCCCACCTCCGCACCCGGTGCGTGCTCGGTGAAGTTCGACACCTCGAACGCGTGGAACACCGGCTTCACCGGCCAGGTGACCGTCAACAACGGCGGCACCTCCGCGGTGAACGCGTGGGAGCTGCGCTGGACGTTCACGAACGGCGAGAAGGTCACGCAGGCGTGGAGCAGCACGACGACCCAGTCCGGGACCACCGTGAGCGCGAAGGGTGCCGCCTGGAACAGCTCGATCCCCGCGAAGGGCTCGGTGCAGTTCGGGTTCAACGGCTCCGGAGCCCCGAAGGCCCCGACCGCGGTGACGCTCAACGGCGTGAGCTGCACGCTGAGCTGAACCGACCCGGCCTGACCTGACCCCGTCCGCCCGACGGCCCGACCGCGGCCCCGCGCCGCCACCGCAGCAGCAGAGCCCCCACCGGCGCACTCCGGTGGGGGCTCTGCCGTGCGTGGGCGCGCGACCGACCGCGGGGCACCCCTCGGCGTGCGGGCGGTCGGTCGACGCGCCGGTTCACCCCTCGGCCGGCGGGCGTGCGGGCGGGCGGTCGACGCGCCGGGGCACACCTCTCGGCCGCCGGCTCGGACGGCGCCCCGGGGGACGGGCGCGCGATGATCGGGGCATGGACTTCCAGGACGTCGTGCGACGCCGGCGCATGGTGCGGACCTACACCGACGCGCCCGTCGAGCGCGCGGCGGTCGACCGCATGCTCGCGAACGCGGTGCGGGCGCCCAGCGCGGGCTTCAGCCAGGGCTGGGGCTTCCTCGTGCTCGACACCGCGGTCGACGTCGCACGGTTCTGGGACGTCACCGCGCCCACCGGCCCGGCCAGCCGCTGGCTGCGCTCGATGCGCGTCGCGCCGGTCGTCGTCGTGCCGCACGCCGACGCCGCGGCGTACCGGGCACGCTACGCCCAGCCGGACAAGCGGCGGGACGCGGCGACGCCCGGCGGGGCGGCGGAACCCCGGGGTGGCGCGACGGACGGCGGACGGGACACCGGAGCCGCCGCGGGGACACCGGACGGGTTCGCGACCGCGGGACACACGCCTGAGCCGCACCCCGACGGCAACCCGGCGCCGGGTCCCCGCACGGACCCGGACGGCGGCGTCCCGTGGGCCGTCCCGTACTGGTACGTCGACGCGGGCATGGCGGCGCTCCTCGTGCTGCAGACCGCGGTCGACGAGGGGCTCGGCGCGTGCTTCTTCGGCATCCCCGCCGAGCGCACCCCGGCCTACCGGGAGGCGTTCGGCGTCCCGGAGCACCTCGAGCCGGTCGGCGCCATCACCGTGGGGCACCCTGCGCCCGTCGAGCACCTCCCCGGCTCCGCGGCCCGGCGCCCGCGCCGCGGCGTCGAGGACGTCGTCCACCGCGGCCGCTGGACACCGAGGGCCTGACCGCCGACCTGCGCGCAGGACCGGCCCGGTCACCGCGGACCTCACAGCGCTGAGGCAGGTCGCGCCGGACGCGGGTCGCCCGCACAACGACGACGGCGCCCGTCCCCCCGTGAGGAGGACGAGCGCCGTCGTGGCCGTGCGTGCGCCGGTCACCTCGCGCTTCCCCGCGAGGTCCGGCTCGTCGAGCGAGGTGCCCGGCCTGCCGCTCAGTAGGTGGGCGGCGGCGGGGCGGTGCCGTCGTGACGCTCGACGACCGTGTGGTTCGTCGTCTTCTGACGCTGCGCGTTCAGGGCGAGCGTGAGGATGAGCGCGAGGATGCCCGCACCGAGGCAGATGTACCCGATCATGGTCAGGTCGATCCCCGAGATGCTGTCCTGGACGGCGAACGCGAGGATCGCGCCGATCACGATCAGGGTGATGCCACCACCGATTCCCATGGTCACTCCTCCGGTCGCGCCGGGCTGGTCCGCCCGGTTCTTGACCCGACTATGGCGCGGACCGGGCACCTGCGCGCGTCGAGACGGGGTGAGACGCGGCCCGGCGGGGTCACCCGTCCGTGGCGCGTCACGCACCGAACGCGGCGAGCAGGCCGTCGAGCACGAGGTGCGCGGCGGCGGGGCCACCCCGGGTCGCCCACGCGGAGCCGTCGACCACCGAGACGTGACCGGCGGCGACGGCGGGCAGCGCGCGCGCGGCGGAGGACTCCATCGCGGCGTCGAGCGCCTCGCCGTCGGGCCCGAGGGCGTCGAACGCGAAGACGAACAACCAGTCGGACGCCGGCAGCTCCGCGACGGGGGTCACGGGACCGGGCAGGCTGTCGGCCGGAGCCGCGCCCCCGGCGGCGGCCGGCGTGCCCGCGACCGTGAGACCCACCGACTCCGCGACACCCCCGGCGAACGACGTGGCGTCGAGGACGACGGGGCCGTCCTCGGTCCAGAGGGCCAGCGTGACGGACCGCCCCGCGTTGCCCGCCTCGGCGATGACGGTCCGCGCCCCCTGGGTGCGCCACTCGTACCCGCCGATCCAGGTCTCGGCCTGGTCCTCGCGGCCGACCGCCACCCCGACGGCGCGGAGCATCTCGGTCCAGCCGGCGTCGTCCCGCGCGACGAACGTGGGGGCGATCGCCTCGAGGCCCGCGAGCACGTCGGGCGCCGTGGCGTCGCCCGTGACCACGAGGTCGGGCTCGGCGATGAGCACGGCGCCGACGTCCGGGGAGTCGGGCAGACCGGCGTTGACGAGGTAGGTCAGCTCGGGCTTGCGGTCCTGGAGGTACGCGGCGGCGGTGCGCTGGTGACGTCCGAGGCTGATCCCGACCGGCTCCACGCCCAGGATGAGCGCGGCGTCGAGGATCTCCTCGTTGAGGACGGCGACGCGCTGCGGGAGCTCCGGGACGACGACCTCGCGGCCCACGTCGTCGAGCACCGTGCGCGTCGGGACGTCCGCGGCGGTGGTCTCGGGCGTGGCCGACACGGCGGCCGACGTGGCGGGCGGCTCGTCCGCCGAGCAGGCCCCGAGCACCAGGGACGAGCTCACGAGCAGCAGGGCGAGGGTGGTCGGGGAGGGTCGAGGATGCATCAGGACCTCTGTCAGGACGGGCGGGTCGTGGCACGCCGAGCCGGCGGATGTGACAGACCGCGCAAAAGTGAGTAACCTCTCATTTGCGACACCCCTGGCGCGCGCCGATCCTGCCGACCCGAGAACGGGCCGGACGTGGACAGCACGAGATCCCCCTGAGGCACACCTGTGGCGCCGCGCGACCCCGAACGGGTGCGTGCACGGCGGAGTGCACGCCGCACCGGCGGCGGTCGGACGCAGGCTACCGCCCTCGACTCACCCGGACGGCCGTCGTCCATCTGGGGGACCGTCCAGGCCCGCGGGTGACGCCGGCGGGCCGGTGCTAGGTTCCGAGCCGCGGCTGCGCACGGCAGCCGGACGACCCCCGGCTGCGGGTGGGCGACCGACCGGTGGGAGGCGACGATGGCCGCGTCACCCACCGACCTCCCGGCGCTCGCGGCCGCCGGGAGCGCGGTCCACCTCGTCGACGTGTCCCCCTCCCCCACGCCGACCACGACGACAGCGCCGACGCCCGACGCCACGGAGACCGCCGAGCCGTCGCCCGAGCCGACGACCACGGCGGACGAGAGCGCGCCGGGCCCGGTGCCGACGCCCACCTCGTCCCCGTCGGAGACGCCGGCCGGCACACCGACCGCGCCCGGCCCCACGCCGACGCCGACGCCCACCGGGTCGCCCACCGAGACCCCGGCCCCCGTGCCGACGTCGATCGCGCCCGTGTGGACGGACCAGCCGAGCGCGGCGGCGTCCACCATCCCGACCGGCACCCTCGTCACCGCCGCCCTGGTGCTCGTCGTCGTGCTGGCGGCCATCACGCTCGCGATGCTCGGCCGGCGCCGACGCGCGGGCACCGGCGAGGCCCTGCACGCGGAGGCGCCGCCAGCGGGTCCCCCGGCGGCGGACGCCCTGCCGGCCGACGCCCTGTCCGCGGGTGCCCTGCCCACGAGTGCCCTCCCGGCCGGCGCGCTACCGGCCGACGCCCTGCGGGCCGACGCCCTCGTGGCGGTCCCCCCGGCGGTCCCCGGCGCACCCGACGACGTGGAACGGCGCGCGGAGACCGTGCGCTTCCTCATGGTGCTGGGCGAGGCGATGATCGACTCGAGCGTCCCCGTCGCGCAGGTCACCGAGACCCTCGAGCGCGTCGCCGCGGTCAACGGTGCGCCCGAGGTCGAGATCGTCGCGCTGCCCACGGCGCTGCTCGTGTCCGTGCCGGGCGAGGTGCACCCGCAGACGGCGGCGTCGTCCACGGGGGTGCGTCAGCTGCGCCTGCACCAGGTCCAGGACGTGCTCGAGGTCGCCGAGCTCGCCGAGCGGGGCGACCTGACTCCCGCGGAGGGGACGGCGCGGGTGCGGGCCGCGGTCGACGCACCGCCGCTCTACCACGGGCCGGTGCGCGTGCTCGGGTACATGGGGGTGTCGGCAGGCCTCGCGATGATCCTGGGCGGGAGCCTCGTCGACGTGCTCGCGGCGGCCGCGCTCGGGACCGTGATCGCCGGGGCGGTCGTGGCGGGCACGCGCGTCGCGGGGGCGTACCAGGCGCTGCTGGTGCTGGGGTGCGCGTTCGTGGTGTCCGTCGCGGTGTTCCTGCTCTCCCGCACCGGGGCGGACGTCGGCATGCTCGCGCCGCTCGTCGCGCCGCTGGTCAGCTTCCTGCCGGGCGCCCTGCTCACGACCGCCGCGATCGACCTCGCGACCCGGCAGATGGTCGCGGGCTCGGCCCGGCTCGCGGCGGGCGGCATGCAGCTGGTGCTGCTCGCGCTCGGCATCACCACGGCGGCCGCGCTCGTGGGCGTCCCGGCGTCCGACGTCGGGTCCGCGCCGTACCACCCGCTGGGCTGGGCCGGGCCGTGGATCGGGGTCGTCGTGTACGGCGTCGGCGTCGTCTTCCACAACTGCGCCCGGCGGTCGACGCTGCCGTGGGTCCTGCTCGTGCTGACCGTCGCGTACGCGGGTCAGGTGCTCGGCGGCCTGTTCTTCGGCGGGGTGTTCTCCGCGTTCGTCGGCGCCCTGCTCATGACGCTCGTCGCGATGTACGCCTCGACCCGCCCGACCGGGCCTCCGACGCTCGTGGGCTTCCTGCCCGGCTTCTGGCTGCTCGTGCCCGGGGCGCTCGGGCTCGTCGGGGTCACGTCGATCCTGGGCGACGACACGCGCGCGCTCGCGACGGTCGTCACGGCCGCGACCACGATGGTCGCGATCTCGTTGGGCGTGCTCGCGGGGCTCGCCCTCGGGACGGCGCTGCGGCACCGGGGCGGGGTGCTCGCGCGCAGCTGAGCGCGACTCGTCCTCGGCGCCGGGTCGGTCGCCATCCGCCCCAGCCGGGCCGGTCGCCCCGCGGCACGACGAACCCGGTCGCCCCGCGGCACGAACCCGGTCGCCCCGAGGCGCCGGACCGGTCGCCCGGCCCGGCGCCGCGCGGGTCAGCCCAGCAGCTCGGGCAGCGCGGGCGCGTCGTCCCCCGTGAGCCCCAGGACGTGCTGCGCGAGGAACGCCTCGACGACCTGGTACCAGACGACCGCGTGCTGCGGCGTCAGGATCCAGTGGTTCTCGTCGGGGTAGTACAGGAACCGGTGCGGTGTGACGCCGTCGTCGTCCGCGGGCAGCCCCGAGTGCGCGACGAGCTCGTACCAGAGCCGCAGCCCCTCGCCGATCGGCACCCGGTAGTCCTTGTCGCCGTGGACCACGAGCATCGGGGTGACGATCTGCTCGACGAACCGGTGCGGGGAGTTCTCGAGCGCCATCTCGTCGGTCATCTCGCGCGCCCAGTAGTACGCCGCGTCGGTCGTGGGGCCGAACTGGTCGAGCGCCCACAGGCTCGCGTGCGTGACGACCGCGCGGAACCGGTCGGTGTGCCCCGCGACCCAGTTCGCCATGTAGCCGCCGAACGAGCCGCCCATCGCCGCGGTCCGCGTCTCGTCGACGTCGGGGCGGGCCTCGGCCGCGTCCGTCGCCGCCATGAGGTCGGTGTACGGCGCGGCGCCCCACGAGCCCCAGCCGCGCTGCACGAACTCCTGGCCGTACCCGGTGGACAGCGCCGGGTCGGGCAGCAGGACGGCGTACCCCTGCGCGACGAGCAGCCACGGGTTCCAGCGCCACGACCACGCGTTCCACGAGCCGAGCGGGCCGCCGTGGATCCACAGCAGCAACGGCGCCGGGTTCTCGGCCGAGGCGCCCTCGGGCAGCGCGAGCCACGACCGGACGCGCACGCCGTCAGCCGCGGTGGCCTCGACGTCCTGCAGCGTGCCGGGGAGGGCGGGCGTCGCAGCGGGGCTGCGGAGCGCGGTGGCGGCGACGGGCGTGCCCGACGCGAGCGCCGCGGCGAGGTCGACCCGGACCGGGTGCGCGGGGGCGAGGTAGGAGGCCCGCAGCGCGTACAGCGTCGCGCCGTCGGGGCTGACCTGGAGGTCGGTGAACGCGGCGTCGTCGCCCGTCACGCGCGCCACGGCGCCCGAGCCGAGGTCGACGTGGAAGACCGGCGCACGCCCGTCGTCGTCGGCCACCACGAGCAGGCCGCTCGAGTCCGGGAGCCACGTCGCGCCGTGCGGCCAGCGGTCCCAGTCCGGCGCCAGGGTCCGCGGCTGGCCCGAGCCGTCGAGCGCCACGACCTGGAGCGACACCGCGGGTGCGCGGTGCGGCGTCGAGATCGTCTCGCGCTCGTACGCGACCCAGCGCCCGTCGGGCGAGACGACCGGGGACCCGAGGTCGGCCGCGGCGTCGTCCACGAGGACCCGCCGCTCGCCGGTCGCGACGTCGATCGCGACGAGCCGGCTGCGGACCGCGCCGCGGGCCTGCGGCACCGACCAGCCGGTGACGACCGTGCCGCCGTCGGGCGACAGCGCGTACCCCTGCTCGACGAGCGCCGCCGCGGCGCCCGGCGTGAGGTCCCGCAGCTCGGGGCGCTCGTCGGGCACGCCCGCGTGCAGCTTCTCGAGGCCCGAGACGTCGTCGGCACCCACGTCGCTCGTCGCCGCCGCGGGCAGCGTCGCGGCGAACAGGTGCGGGGTCGCCGGGCCGAGGTCGTGGTCCCAGTACCGGACCGGGTACGTCGAGTGCAGGATCGCCGCGACCTTCTTCTCCTTGCGGGCCTTGCGGAGCCGGTCGTCCTCGGCGCCGTCGACCGCGCGCGGCAGGACGTCCGAGCCGACGAGCACGACGGGCGCGCCGGCGGCGACCTTGATGCCGCCGAGGCCCGCTCCGCGCGCCGCCACGACGCGCGCCTCGCCGCCGCGCGCGGGCAGGAGCCACAGCGCCGGCGCGGGCTCGTCGTCGGCGCCCTCCTGCGGGTCCGGGTCGGGGCGCGCGCTCGTGAACAGCAGGTCACCGGTGGCCGTGAACGCCGCGCCGGACTCGCCCTTGGCGCTGCGGGTCAACCGGCGCGCCGGCTCGCGGCCCTCCGGGTCCACCTCCCACAGCGCGGTCAGGTACGTGGTGCCCTTCGGGTCGAGCCTCGCGACCGAGGTCACGAGGCGGGAGCCGTCGCGCGAGAGGGCGAGGCCCGACACGCGCGGGAGGGCGATGTAGGCGGCGAGGTCGTGGAACGGGGTGGCGGGGGCCGGCGGGGCGTCGGACGCGGGTGTCGCGCCGGGCGCGCCGGAGCCGGAGCTGGTGTCGGTGGTCACCCCCAGTGGTCTACCACCCGAGCGCCGGTCCGCGCTGCCGACCCGGGCGGCGTGCCCCGGCGCGCGCGGCTCAGCCGGCTCGGCCGCCGCGGGAGTCCCGGTCCGCGAGGCGCGTGAGCATCGCGTTGTACTCGTCCATCTCGGTGTCCCCGTCGCGGTCCACCGCGCGGTCCCGGCGCCTCGCGACCCGCTCCTCCGAGCGCGACCACGCGACGATGACCGCGATCGCGAGCACGAGCGTCGGCAGCTCCCCGATGCCCCACGCGACGCCGCCGCCGCGCTGCTGGTCGGCGAGCGCCGGCGGTCCCCACTCGCGCCCGAGCAGCCCGAACCAGTCGGCCACGAGCAGCGCCTCACCGCTCATGAGGGCGACGCCGAAGAACGCGTGGAACGCCATCGTCGCGAACAGCAGCAGGATCCGCTGCGCGTACGGGGGGCGGCTCGGGCCCGGGTCGACCCCGACCAGCGCGTTCGCGAACAGGTACCCCGCGAGCGAGAAGTGCACGACCATCGCGACGTGCCCGACGGGGTTGCGCAGCGCCCACTCGAACGCGCCCGTGTAGTAGAAGAGCACCATCGACCCCGCGAAGTTCGCGGCGGCGACGAGCGGGTGCGCCAGGAAGGTCCCGACGTGGCTGTGCACGAGCGTGAGCAGCCACTCGCGCGGCCCCCGGGACAGGTCCCCCCGCAGCGTCGTCGACCGGGCAGGGATCGCGCGCAGCGCGAGCGTGACCGGGGCGGCGAGCGTGAGCAGCAGCGGGATCACCATCGCGAGCACCATGTGCTGCACCATGTGCGCGCTGAACAGCACGTGCCCGTACATCGCCGGGCCGCCCGACGTGGTCCAGAAGAAGATGGCGAGCCCCGTGACCCACATCGCGGTCCGCTGCCACGGCCACGTGTCGCCGCGCCGGTGCAGCCGCCGGACCCACCGCACGTAGACGACGACCCCGGCGACCGCGGCGCTCGCGAACATCAGGTCCCAGCGCCACTCGGTGAACCAGCGCAGCAGGGTCGGCTCGGGCGGGAGGGCGTGGCCCGTGACGATCTCGGCGGGCGTCGGGCTCGTCGGCGGCTCCTGCGGCACGGGCGGCGCGGTCGACGACAGCGCGACGGCGACACCGGAGACGGCGCCCATGACGGCGATCTCGACGGCGACGACGCGCCAGAACAGCCACCCCGCACCGGGACCGGCGCCGGGCTCCGCGAGCCGGGGCAGCGCCGCGCGCCGGTGCGCCGCGCCGAGCAGGCCGAGGACGACGAACAGCGCGGCCTTGACCAGCACGAGGACCCCGTACCGCGACCCGAGCCCGTCGAGGCCGCCGAGCCGGATGACCGCGTTGACCAGGCCGGAGACGGCGACCAGCACGAAGCACCAGCCGGCGATCACGGAGTAGCGCTCGACGCTCGGGCGCAGGTCGTCCCCGAGCCGGCCGGCGAGCACCGCGAGCGCGGCGAGCGCACCGATCCAGACGGCCGCGCCGACGAGGTGCAGGAACATCGAGCTCGTCGCGAGCTCGTGGCTCGTCGCTCCGGCGGCGTGGCCGCCCTGAGCCTGCTGCCACAGCGCGACGACCGTGAGCGCGGCGCCCCAGGCGGCACCGGTGGGGGTCTGCACGACGAGCGCGACCGCCGTGACGACCGCCGCGATGACGACGATGCCGAGCTGGTTGCGGCCCAGGTCGACCTGCGTGACGTAGAGACCGAGCTCGTCGCCGAACGTCGACGAGCCGAGCGGTCGCCCGGACACGCTCGCGTAGCGGAGCACGAGACCCGCGACGGACAGGACGGTCCAGGTACCGGCGGCGACGGCGGCGAGGACGAGGCTGCGCGCGTACGGGGTGGGCGCGGATCCGGTGGAGGCGCGGCCGATGAACGCGGGGCCGGTGGGGGCGGGGCCGGTGGGCGCGCGGCCGGTGGGGGCGCGGCCGGTGGGGGCGGAGCCGGTGGGCGCGCGGCCGGTCGGCGCGCGGCCGGTGGAGGCGGAGCCGGTGCCGGCCGGACCGCCCGTGGCCGCCCGGAGCGGGAGGACGCCGACCGCGAGCACGAGCGCGCCCAGCGTGAGCGAGCCCGCGAGCTCGACGAGCGTCGTGGTGACCGGCAGCCCCCAGCGGACGAGCGCGCCCGGGTCCGCCAGGACCGTCGGCAGCGCGGCCCGCGAGAACCACACGCCGAGCACCGCGGCCACGGCACCGGCGAGCGCCAGGACGCCGAGCCGCACGACCGCGGTCCGCTGCGTCGCCGGGGCGTCGGCGGCGGGGCGCACGGTCGCCGGGGCGCGCGTCGAGGTCACCCCTCCATCATCGCCCTCGGCGGCGGGCCCGCGAGCCGCGGGAGACGTGAGGTGCACCGCTCCGGCGCCCGCCGCGACCGAGCTCGCCGACGACGGGTCCGAGCCGACGGTCGTCGGGTGCTGCGACGTGCACGACGCCTGCACCGAGGGCCGGGCGCCGGGGCGGGTGCTGGGCGCCGGGTGCTGGGCCCAGGGCGCCGGGGAGTGCGGAGTTGCACCTTCCGTAGCGTCATGTGGTCCGGTGGACCCACGACCCACCCCCCGAGGAAGGCCCGCACCCATGTCTTCGGCTCTTGTCCCGCCGCGTCAGGTGACGATCGGCGACGCCGCCGCGTTCGCCGGCACCACGCCGCGGGCGATCCGTCACTACCACGCGATCGGCGTGCTCCCCGAGCCCGAGCGCGGCAGTGACGGGCGCCGCCGCTACGGGTACGAGCAGATGATCCGGCTGCTGTGGGTCCGCAGGATGGCCGAGGCCGGCATCGCCCTGGACGACATCCGCGACGCCTTCGCCGACGCGCCCGGTCCGGGTCCGGTTACCGGTCCGGGTGCCGGAACCGGCCCCGGTCCCGATGCCGCCAGCGACCACGAGGTCGCGGGCATCCTCGAACGGCTGGAGAGGACCCTCGCGGCCCGGGAGGCGGAGCTGCAGCGGCAGCGGGCCGCGGTGCAGCGCATGCGCACCCGGGGCAGCAGGCTGGGCCTCCTCTCCGACGTCGTCGCGGGCCGCTTCGACGACCTGCCCGAGGGCTCCGTGCGCCAGGCCGACCTGGACAGCCTGCTCGTCGTCGAGCGGATCTTCGGCCCGCTGGGTGCGGCGGTCCACGCCTCCCGCTACGTCGCCGTCGCGACCCACCCGGGCCTGCAGGAGGAGTCCGACCGCGTCGACGCCGCCGAGGAGGCGCTCGACGACACGATCGCGGTCGACGACCCCCGCGTGGCACGGGTGGCAGCCGAACGGCACGCCTTCGAGCTGGCGCTGCACGCCGTCATCGAGGACTCGGGCCTGGCGCAGGACGACGACGCGCTCCTCGACGCCTGGGACGAGCTGAACCCCCCGGGCGACGTCGCGGGCGGGTCCTCCGGCACGGGGCACGAGTCCATGAGCGCGCTCACCGCCGTCGGGAAGATGCCCTACGACTTCTCCCCGGCCCGCCTGCGCTGCATGGAGCTGGCCGACGAGCTCGCCGCCCACGGCTCACTCGACGCCGAGCGAGCAGGTCGACCCGACGCGCCTGTCGATTCCGGCGTGGCTCGTCCGTCAGAGTGAGGACGGGCCGCACGGGCGGCCGGGCAGGAGGAGCGACATGACGCAGTACGCCATCTACTTCCACCAGCAGTGGGTCGGTGACCACCCGGCCGAGTGGTTCCAGAGCCGCGTCGAGCCCAGCACGGCGGTCGTCCGTGACATGGAGGCCGCGGGGGTCCTGGTCTTCGCGGGCGGTCTCGAGGAGGACCTGGCCGACGCGTTCAGCGCCGACGCGACGAGCGGGACGGTCACGATCACCGACGGCCCCTTCACCGAGACCACCGAGCAGCTGGGCGGGATCACGATCATCGACGTGCCCGACGTGGCGACGGCCCGGATGTGGGCGGGCAGGCTCGCCGAGGGGTGCGGCTGGCCGCAGGAGGTCCGCGTCATCAGGTAGGCGCGACGAGGTGTGGCCGCGTCGGGGAGCCGAGGCGGCGCTGCGGGAATAGTGTCGTGAAGCAACTAGTTGCGTTCACGGCTGGACCCTGGCCGACGCCCCGCACCGTTCCCGACCGACCGTCCGGGACACACCCACCCCGCGCTCCACCGAGAGGCCCGTGTTGTCCACGACCCCAGCTCCCCGTGTCGCACCGCCCGCCACGGCGTCCGTCCCCGCGTCCGGTCCGACGCACCGCGAGATCGTCACGATCCTCGCGGGGCTCATGCTCGGGATGTTCCTCGCCGCGCTGGACCAGACGATCGTCGCGACGTCGATCCGCACGATCGGCGACGACCTGCACGGCCTGTCGCTCCAGGCGTGGGTCACGACCGCGTACCTCATGACGTCGACCATCGCGACGCCGCTGTACGGCAAGCTCTCCGACATCTACGGGCGCAAGCCGTTCTACCTGCTCGCGATCAGCCTCTTCGTCGTCGGCTCGCTGCTCTGCGGCACCGCCGACTCGATGTACCAGCTCGCGATCTACCGCGGGGTGCAGGGCCTCGGTGCGGGCGGTCTCATGGCGCTCGCGATCACCATCCTCGGGGACCTCGTCCCGCCGCGTGAGCGCGCCCGCTACCAGGCGTACTTCCTCGCCGTGTGGGGCACGTCGTCGGTCATCGGGCCGGTCATCGGCGGGTTCTTCGCCGGGGCGGACACCATCCTCGGGATCGACGGCTGGCGCTGGATCTTCCTCGTCAACGTGCCGCTCGGGGCCCTCGCGATCGCCGTCGTCGCGCGCGTCCTGCACCTGCCGCCCGTCCGCCGCGTCCAGCACCGGATCGACTGGCCCGGTGCGCTCATGCTCGTCGTCGGTCTCGTGCCGCTGCTGCTCGTCGCCGAGCAGGGCCGTGAGTGGGGCTGGACGTCGCCGCGTGCGCTGCTCTGCTACGCCGTCGGGGTCGTCGGGCTCGGGCTGTTCGTGGTCGCCGAGGTCGTCGCCAAGAAGGACGCGCTGCTGCCGCTGCACCTGTTCCGGAACCGGACCTTCTCGGTCGGTGCCGGCGCGAACGTCGTCATCGGGCTCGGGATGTTCGGCGGGCTCGCGACGCTGCCGCTCTACCTGCAGATCGTCAAGGGCCTGAGCCCGACGCAGGCCGGCCTCACGCTCATCCCGTTCACGCTCGGCATCATGACCGGCTCGATCATCACCGGGCAGCTCACGTCGCGGACCGGCCGCTACAAGTGGTTCCCCGTCATCGGCACCGTGCTGATGGGCGTCGGCGCGCTGATGTTCTCGCGCCTGACGCCCGACACGATGCTCCCGGAGGTGTTCGCCGACTCGATCGTGTTCGGGCTCGGGCTCGGGTTCACGATGCAGCCGCTCGTGCTCGCGGTGCAGAACGCCGTCCCGGTGCAGGACATGGGGGTCGCCACGTCGTCGTCGCTGTTCTTCCGGCAGGTCGGCGGGACGCTCGGGACCGCGGTGTTCCTGTCGATCCTGTTCTCGACCGTCGGGGAGAACATCCGCGACGCGTTCACGAGCCTCGCCCGCACGCCCGACTTCCAGGCGGCGCTCACCGACCCGGCGGTCGTCGCCGACCCGGCGAACGCGCCGGTGCTCGGCATGGTGCAGGGCGGGGGCGGCGACATGCCGTCGCTCGACGACTCCTCGTTCATCAACGCCCTCGACCCGCGGCTCGCCCGGCCGTTCCTCGACGGCTTCTCCGCGTCGATCAGCACGGTGCTGCTCATCGCGGCCGCGGTCATGGTGCTCGGCGTGATCCTGACGCTGCTCCTGCCCGAGCTGCCGCTGCGCAACGTCTCGGGCATCCAGGGCCGGCTCGCGGACGAGGCCGCGGCGGACGCGGCGGAGGCGGAGGCAGCCGACCTGACGGCGGCGGTCTCGGGGTCCGGTGCGGTCGCGGCTGCGGCGCCGACGGCGGCCGGGGGTGCCGGCACGGTCGGGGGTGCGGCGGACGGCCGGGTCACGGCGGACGACGCCGCGCCGCGGACGCTCGACGGCGTGCTCGACGCCGGCACGGACGACCGCCCGCGCTGACCGCGCGCCCGCTCGACCGACGGCCCGTCACCCCCGTGGTGGCGGGCCGTCGCCGTGCGGCGGGCGGCTGCGGCCGGTCGATCAGGCGCGGGCGGAGGTCCGGACCTGCTCGCCGTCCGCCACGACGCGGTTCTTGCCGCCGAGCTTCGCAAGGTAGAGCAGCCGGTCGGCGACGCCCACGAGCTCCTCGGGGTCGGTCGGCCGGTCCACGTGCGTCACGCCGATGCTCACCGTGACGGCGAGCCCGGACGCGCGGTCGCCCAGGTCGAGCGCGGCCGCGCCGGCGCGGATCCGCTCGCACAGCGCGAGCGCGTCCTCGACGGAGGTCGAGGGCATCGCGATGACGAACTCCTCGCCGCCGACCCGCGCGACGACGTCGTCGGCGCGACCGAGGGTCTGGAGCATGCGGGCGACCTCGCGCAGCACGAGGTCGCCGACGGGGTGACCGAACCGGTCGTTGACGCCCTTGAAGTCGTCGATGTCGAGCACCGCGACCGCGAGCCCCGCCGCGTCGGGCGTCGCCGCGAGGTGCAGCAGCGCCTCGTCGAGCGCGCGCCGGTTGTTGAGCCCGGTCAGGGGGTCGCGCCGCGACAGCACGCGCAGCTGCGCGGCGAGCTCGTGGGAGCGGCTGAGCGCCTCCTCGAGCTCCTCGGTGCGCGCCGAGACGCGCGACTCGAGGTCCTTGTTGACCTCGGCGAGGTGCCGCGCGAGCTCCTCGGCGCGGACCTTCTGGTCGACGGCGGACGTGAGCGCCGAGTCCATCGCGGCGCGCTGCACGACCGCCGTGAGCGCGGTGACGCACGCGATCGCGACGCAGTAGACGGCGAGCTGGTCGGGTGTGATGGCGGCGAGCCGCCAGCCGAGCACCCGCGCGAGCACCACACCCTCGGCGATCGCGGCGACGAGCACCACCGGGACCCAGCGTGCACGCACGAGCGCACCGGCGATCGTCACGAACACGGCCATGAACAGCGGCGAGTAGCTGCCGTCGCGGCCGTGCACCGACGGCACGACGAGCACGCCGAGGAGCTGCACGATGAGGAGCGCGGTCGCCACGCCGAGGTGCCCGCGCCGTGCGACGAAGGCCGCCGTGAAGCTCAGCGCCGACGCGGCGAGCAGCGTCACGACGGTCGCCTCGGCGTACGGGAGCACGGTCACGACCGGCGTGAGCAGGAGCGCGAGGATCCCGAGGCCCGTGCCGACGGCGACCACGAGCGACGCCCGGCTGCGGCGCACGAGGTCGGGCTCGGGCACGACGAGGACGCGCCTCACCGCGGCGACGACCCGACGCACCCGTCCTCCCTCCACCTGCACGTGCCTGTGCCTGTGCCTGTGCACGACTGATCGGCACGGCCCGGCCGTTGTGAGCACTCCGCAGGGTGGGCCGGGCCACGTCAGGATCACAGCCGCGACCCACATGCGCAGCGCGAGCGGCGGCCCGGGCGGCCGCGGGCGGGGAGGCGGGTCCGCCTCCCGGGGTCAGTCCCGGGCGCCGACGCCCGCGAGCCAGGCGCGCGTGCCGCCGAGGACGTCCTGCCCGTAGTCGAGGTTGACCTGGCCCGCCAGGTGGGCGACGGTCACCGCCGCGAGCGACTCGCGCCACGCGTTCTCGGCGGCGTACATGGTCCGGGCGATGACGCACGGCGTCGCGCACGCCTCGGGCGCGGCGGCGCGCGGGCCGCGCTGGCGGATCTCGGTGCACACGAAGGCCGACCCGCTGCCGTCGATCGCCCGCACGACGTCGTAGACGCTGATCTCGGACGCCGGCCGCGTCAGCACGTAGCCGCCGGACGGCCCCTGCGTGGAGCGCACGAGGCCCGCGCGGGACAGCGCCTGGAGCTGCTTGGCGAGGTAGCTGGCGGACACGTCGTGGAGCTCGGCGAGGCGGGCGGCCGGGACGGGCTCGTCGGCGACCGTCAGCACGACGCAGCAGTGCAGGGCCCACTCGACCCCTCCGGACATCTTCACGGGCCCAGCCTACTTGACTCGGACAATCTATGTCCGAGCAGCATCCCGGACAACGGATGTCCGAGATAGGCGTCCCCGTCACGAGGAGAAGACCATGCGCATCGTCGTCATCGGAGGAACCGGGCTCATCGGCTCGCGGCTCGCGCCCCACCTCGTCGCCGCCGGCCACGAGGTCGTCCTCGCCGCGCCCAGCACCGGCGTCGACGTCCTCACGGGCGCAGGTGTCGACGAGGCACTGACCGGCACCGACGTCGTCGTCGACGTCTCCAACTCGCCGTCCTTCGAGGACGCGGCGGTGCTCGACTTCTTCACGCGCGCCGGGCGCACCCTCGCCGCCGCCGAGGCCCGCGCAGGCGTCCGGCACCACGTCGCCCTCTCGATCGTCGGAGCCGAGCGCTCGCCCGACAGCGGCTACCTGCGCGCCAAGGTCGCGCAGGAGGAGATCGTCCGCACCTCCGGGACGCCTTACTCGATCCTGCGTGCGACGCAGTTCTTCGAGTTCCTGCGCAGCATCGCGAACGCCTCCACGCTCGGCGACGAGGTCCGGGTGACCGACGCGACGCTCCAGCCCGTCGCGGCGGACGAGGTCGCGTCGACCCTCGCCGAGGTCACGCTCGGGGAGCCGATCGGCGACCACGTCGAGCTCGGCGGGCCCGAGCGGCACGGCCTCGACGTGCTCGTGCGCCGGGTCCTGGAGGCCGACGGCGACGCGCGCCGCACCGTCGCCGACCACGCCGTCGGCTACTTCGGTGCCGTGATCGACGACGCCTCGCTCACCACCGCCCCCGGGGCGCGGCTCGGCACGACCACGCTCGAGACGTGGCTCCGGACGAACGTGGCCGTCCGGTGAGCCGCACCGGCACCCCGGCGCCGGAGGTCGCGGCGCGCCGGGGACCAGCGCCCGTCCGGGTCGTCGTCGTGGGCGGCGGGTTCGCCGGGTTCTTCGCGCTGAAGCACCTCGCGCGCCACCTGCCGCCGGGGACCGCGGAGCTCGTGCTGGTCACGCCGACCGACCACCTGCTCTACAGCCCGCTGCTGCCCGAGGTCGTCACCGGCGTCGTCGAGGCCCGCCACGTCGCGGTCTCGCTGCGCCGCGCACTCCCGGGCGTCCGGCTCGTGCTCGGCCGCGTCACGGCGGTCGACCTCGACGCGCGCACCGTCACCGTCACCGGCACCCGCGCCCGTCCGGACGCCCGGCGCGGCGCCGTGCACGAGCCGCAGGTCCTGGCGTGGGACCACCTGGCGCTCACACCCGGCGCGGTCAGCCGCGAGCTCGGCATCCCGGGCGTCGCGGAGCACGGGCGCGGGCTCAAGACGCTGACCGAGGCGGTGTTCATCCGCGACCACCTGCTCGAGGAGCTCGACCTCGCGGACGCCGAGCCGGACACCCCGGAGGGCAGGGCGAGGCGCCGGGCCCGGCTCACGGTGGTCGCCGTCGGCGCGGGGTACACCGGCACGGAGGTCGTCGCGCAGTCGCAGCGCTGGCTGCGCACCATCGAGCGGCGCTGGGACCACACGCGGGCCGACGACGTCCGGTGGGTGCTCGTCGACCTCGCCGCGAGCGTCCTGCCGGAGCTCGGCCCGGTGCTCGGCGGGCGCGCTCTCGGGGTCCTGCAGCGGCGCGGGGTCGAGGTGCGGCTCGGGGTCAGCGTCGCGTCCGTCGACGCGGACGAGGTGCGGCTCACCGACGGGACGGCGATCCCGTCGCGCACGCTGCTCTGGGGCGCGGGCGTGGTGCCGAACCCGCTGGTCGCGTCGCTCGGGCTGCCCACCCGGCGGGGCCGGCTCGCGGTCGACCCCGACCTGTCCGTCCCGGGAGTCCCCGGCCTCTGGGCCGCCGGCGACGCCGCCGCCGTCCCCGACCTCGCGTCGCGCACACCCGCACCGGGCGGCGTCGTGGCGGAGCGGCCCGACACACCCCCGACGGCGCAGCACGCGCAGCGGCAGGGCGCGACGCTCGGGCGGAACATCGCCGCACGCCTCGGGGTGGGTCGCACGGTCCCCTACCGGCACCGCGACCTGGGCCTCGTGGCCGACCTCGGCGGGTGGGACGGCGTCGCGCGACCGCTCGGCGTCCCGGTCAGCGGCCCGCTCGCCAAGGTCGTGGCCCGCGGCTACCACCTCGCGGCGCTCCCGGCCTGGTCGAACCGCGTGCGCGTCGCGGCGGACTGGCTGTTCGCCACCCTGCTGCCCCCGGACTCGACGCAGCTCTCGGTCGTCCGCGCGGAGGACGCGCGTGTCGCGTCGGCGCAGGCGACGGACATCTACGCGCGGGAGGACCGGCCCGGGGGTGACGCGGCGCGGGCGGGGCGGTGAGGACAGGGCACGCCGGTGAGGCAGAGCAGGGCGGTGAGGACAGGGCAGGTCGGTGAGGGCGGGGAGATGAGGGTAGGGCAGGGCACGGCAGTCAGGGCGGTGCGGGCAGGGCACGGCAGTCAGGGCAGGGCGGGCGAGGCAGGTCGGCGAGAGCAGGACGGCGGCGCAGGGCCGCGGGCGGGCGCGGGCGGGCGCGGGCCGGCACGGCGAGACGCGTGTTGACGTCACCCGTTCGTGCGCTACCTTAGCCAAGCCTTACTTAGGAGAGCCTCACCAACTCTGCGGCCGTCCGCCGCTGCCTGCCCTCACCCGCCAGTCCCTCACCACAGGAGCACCTGCGTGCACGAGCTGCTGTCCGCCGCGACCGCCGACCACTACGCCGCGACGATGCGCGAGACGGTCGACCTCCTCGCGGACCGGTTCCGCGAGACCCGCCGCCCGTTCTCCGGTGCGAGCCGCGAGGAGCTCGGCGCGCTCGTCGACGCCGTCGACCTCGACGCCCCGGGCCAAGGCACGGCGGCGGCGCTGCGCGAGGTCGACGCGCTGTTCGTGCGGAACGCCGTCTGGTTCCACCACCCCGACTACGCGGCGCACCTCAACTGCCCGGTCGCGGTCCCCGCGGTCGCCGCCGAGGCCGTCGTCGCCGCCGTCAACGCCTCGCTCGACACCTACGACCAGTCGACCGCGGGCACGCTCATGGAGCGCCGGCTCGTCGCATGGACGGCGGCCCGGATCGGCTTCGCCGGGGGCGACGGCATCTTCACCTCGGGCGGCACGCAGTCCAACCTGCAGGCGCTGCTGATCGCCCGCGACCACGCGCTCGCCGGACCCGGTATCGCCGCCGGCGGGCCGGCGGGCAGCGCGACCGGCACCGCGCCGACGCTCGACCGGCTCGTCGTCCTCGCGACCGCGTCGAGCCACTTCAGCGTGCAGAAGTCCGCGCGCCTGCTCGGCCTCGGCGAGGACGCGGTGCTGGCCGTCGCGACGGACGAGCTCGGCCGGATGCGCCCCGAGGTCCTCGCCGCGACGCTCGACGCCGCGCGCGCCGCCGGGCGGGTACCCATGTGCGTCGTCGCGACCGCCGGCACGACCGACCGCGGCTGCATCGACCCGCTCGGCCCGATCGCCGACGCGTGCGACGCGGCCGGGGTCTGGCTGCACGTCGACGCGGCCTACGGGTGCGGGCTGCTCGTCTCCCCGACGCGACGGCACCTGCTCGACGGCATCGAGCGCGCACGGTCCGTGACCGTCGACTACCACAAGAGCTTCTTCCAGCCCGTCTCGTCGAGCGCGCTGATCGTGCGTCACGGCGCAGACCTCGCGCCCGTCGCCTGGTACGCGGACTACCTCAACCCCGAGGGCAGCGGCGAGCCCAACCAGGTCGACAAGTCGCTGCAGACGACGCGCCGCTTCGACGCGCTCAAGCTCTGGGTCACGCTGCGCGCGCTCGGCGCGGACCGCCTCGGCGAGATGTTCGACGCGGTCGTCGACCTCGCCGCCGCCGCGCACGACCTCGTCGAGCAGGACCCCGACCTGCGCCTCGTGGGCCGGTCGCAGCTCAGCACCGTGCTGTTCCGCTACCAGCCGCCCGGCGTGCCGGACGCCCGGGCCGACGCGCTCGTCCCGCTCGTGCGCCGCGCGCTGTTCGACTCGGGCCGCACGATCGTCGCCAAGACCGTCGTCGACGGCCGGGCCTGCCTCAAGCTCACGCTGCTCAACCCCGACTCGACCGTCGAGGACGTCCGCCGCGTGCTCGGTGCGGTCCGCGACGCCGCAGCGGCGCTCGACGCGGGGCGCGAGCTCGCGACCGGCCTCGACCGCGAGCTCGACGCCGTGCTCGACGGCGACCTGGACGGGGCGCTCGCATGGTGAGCGCGCCGGCGGGCGGGCTCGGCGCGGTCGGCGGGTCCGGCGCGATCAGCGGGTCCGGGGCGGTGGGCGCGTCCGGCGCGGCGGGCGGGTCTGGCGCGGCGGGCGGTGGGCACGTGCACGACGTCGTCGGCATCGGCATCGGCCCGTTCAACCTCGGGCTCGCGTGCCTGAGCGCGCCGCTCGACCTCGACGCGGTGTTCCTCGACGCCGCGGACGAGTTCCGCTGGCACCCCGGCATGATGATCGACGGCGCGACGATCCAGGTCCCGTTCCTCGCGGACCTCGTGACGATGGCCGACCCGACGTCGCCGTACTCGTTCCTCAGCTACCTCAAGGCCACGGGCCGGCTCTACGCGTTCTACATCCGCGAGAGCTTCTACCCGCTGCGCGCCGAGTACGACGCGTACTGCCGGTGGGCCGCCGACCGGCTCGACTCGCTGCGCTGGGGCCGTCGCGTCGTCGCGCTCGAGGTCGACCCCGCGGACCCCGAGCTGTGGCTGGTCCGGGCGGTCCGGGTCGGCACCGGCACCGGCACCGGCACCGGCACCGGCACCGAGGAGACCTACCGCGCACGCCACGTCGTGCTCGGCACCGGCACCTCGCCGGTCGTCCCGGCCGCGCTGCGCGGCCTGCTGGGGGCCGAGGGCTCGGGCGGCGTGGGCAGCCCCGACGGCCGGGCGGCCGCCCTCGCGGTGCACAGCGCCGACTACCTCCCGCACCGCGAGCGCCTCGCCGCCGCGCCGTCGGTCACGGTGATCGGCAGCGGGCAGTCCGCGGCGGAGGTGTACCGCGACCTGCTCGGCACGCTGCCCGGGCGTGCCGCGCGGCTCGACTGGGTCACCCGCTCCCCGCGGTTCTTCCCGATGGAGTACACCAAGCTGACGCTCGAGATGACGTCGCCGGAGTACACCGACCACTTCCACGGGCTCCCGCACGAGCAGCGGCGCACGCTCGGGCGTGAGCAGCGGTCGCTGTACAAGGGCATCAGCGGCCCGCTGATCGACGAGATCTACGACGCGCTCTACCGGCTGAGCCTCGACGGTCCGGTGCCGACGACTCTGCTCACGGACACCGAGCTGCTCGCGGCCGACCGGGACGACGCCACCGGCGAGTACGTGCTGCGCCTGCGGCACGCCCAGCTCGACGAGGTGCACGAGCGGCGCACCTCGGCGCTCGTGCTCGCGACCGGGTACGCCGCGCAGGTCCCCGACTTCGTGCTCGGCGTGCGCGACCGGCTCGACTGGGACCCCGACGGGCGGTTCGCCGTCGCACGCGACTACTCGGTCGACGGCGGCCGCGGGCGCGTGTTCGTGCAGAACGCCGAGGAGCACACGCACGGCGTCACCGCGCCGGACCTCGGCTTCGGGGCGTGGCGGAACTCGTCGATCCTCGCGTCGATCACCGGGCGCGAGGTGTACCCCGTCGAGCGTCGGATCGCGTTCCAGGAGTTCGGCGTGCCGGGCGACGCGCGCCGGGTCGCCCGCGCGGCGGGCGCCCGGTGAGCGCGCCGGTGGGCGCACCGCGCGCGACGGCGGGCGGGCCGACGGGCGGGGCGACGACCGTCCCGAGCGCCGCACCCGCAGCGCGTGCCGGGGCGGCCGGTGCCGTGCCCGCACGCGGCACGTGGACGGCTCCCCCGTCCCCCGTCGGGCACCTGAGCCTCGCCCGCGTCGACGCGGGGACGGACGCCGCCGTGGTGCACGCGTGGCTGTCCCACGCGGCGTCCGCGTTCTGGCAGATGACGCACCTGTCCCTCGACGACGTGCGGGACTACCTCGCGGGCGTCTCGGCCGACCCGTACCAGAACGCGTGGCTCGGGAGCGTCGACGGCGTCCCCACGTTCTTCGTCGAGACCTACGACCCCGGGTGCCTCCTGCTGACCGACGTGCCGGAGGTCGAGCCGGGCGACCTCGGCATGCACCTGCTCGTCGCCCCGCCCGGCGAGGCGCCGGTGCACGGGCTCACGTCCGCGGTGATGGCCGCGACCGTGCGGTTCTGCTTCGAGCGCCTCGGGGCGACCCGCGTCGTCGTCGAGCCCGACGTGACGAACACCCGCATCGCCGCGAAGAACGCCGCGGCCGGCTTCCGCGTGCTGCGCGAGCTCGAGCTGCCCGGCAAGCGCGCGCACCTCGCCGTGTGCACGCGCGCCGACTTCGACGCCAGCCCTCTCGGACGGAGCGCCGCATGACCCTGACCGACACGACCACGCCCGCAGCGGGAGTCCACCGCCTCGACCCCGCGGCGCACCTACGCCCCGAGACGATGGCCGTCGCGCACCGCCACCTCGTCGCGAAGGCCCTCGCCGAGTTCTCGCACGAGCGGCTGCTCGCCCCGGCGCCCGGCGACGCGGCCGGGACCTACCGCGTCACGCTCGACGGCGACCGCGTCGTCTACCGCTTCCGCGCGCGCCGCACCGCGCTCGAGCACTGGGCGATCGACGAGGCGTCGCTGACCCGCGACGTCGGCGGCACGCCGGCGCCCCTCGACGCGCTCGACCTCGTCCTCGAGCTCCAGCCGCTGCTCGAGATCCCCGACGCCCTGCTCGCCGTCTACCTCGAGGAGCTGTCCTCGACGCTCGCGAGCGCCGCGTACAAGGCGCACCACGGCGGCCCGGCCGTCGCCGAGCTGCTCGGCGCGGACCTCGCGACCGTCGAGCGCGCGATGACCGAGGGGCACCCGGGCTTCGTCGCGAACAACGGGCGCATCGGCTTCGGCGTCGCGGAGCACGCGGCGTACTCGCCCGAGGCCGCGGCGCCCGTGCGGCTCGTGTGGCTCGCCGTGCGGCGCGAGCCGAGCCACCTGGCGCTCGGCGCCGGGATCGACGAGGACGCGTTCTACCGCGCCGAGCTCGGGGACGCCGCGCTCGACCGGTTCGCGGGGCGCCTGCGCCTGCTCGGGCTCGACCCCGCGGGCTACCGGTACCTGCCCGTGCACCCGTGGCAGTGGGAGCACCGCGTCGCGATCACGTTCGCCGCCGACGTCGCGCGGCGCGACCTCGTGCTGCTCGGCGAGGGCGACGACGACCACCAGGCGCAGCAGTCCATCCGCACGCTGCTCAACCGCTCGCGCCCCGACCGGGACTACGTCAAGGTCGCGCTCGCGATCCAGAACATGGGGTTCCTGCGCGGGCTGTCCCCCGCGTACATGCGCGCGACCCCGGCGATCAACGACTGGGTCGCGGAGCTCGTCGCGGGCGACCCGACGCTCGTCGAGGCCGGGTTCCGGGTGCTGCGCGAGCACGTGTCGATCGGCTACACCGGCGACGTCTACCACCGCACCGCGCAGCCGAGCGCGCACCGCAAGATGCTCGCCGCACTGTGGCGGGAGAGCCCGGTGCCGCGCGTCGAGCCCAATCAGCACCTCGCGACGATGGCCTCGCTGCTGCACCGCGACGCCGCCGGGGACGCGTTCGTCACGGCGCTCGTCGACGCGTCGGGCCTCACCCCGCACGCGTGGGTCCGCCGGTACCTGCACGCCTACCTGCGCCCGCTCGTGCACTGCCTGCGGGCGCACGACCTCGCGTTCATGCCGCACGGGGAGAACCTGATCCTCGTGCTCGACGGCCACGCGGTCGCGGGGGCGTTCATGAAGGACATCGGCGAGGAGATCGCCGTGCTCAGCGACCGCCCGCTGCCCGACGACGTCGCGCGCGTGCGTGCGGTCGTCGACGACGACGAGAAGGCGCTCGCGATCTTCACCGACGTGTTCGACGGGTTCCTCCGGCACCTCGCCGCGATCCTCGACGCCGACGGCGTGCTGCCCGAGGGCGAGTTCTGGGCGCTCGTCGGCGAGTGCGTCGACCGGCACGCCGCCGACCACCCCGGCCTCACGAGCGGCGTCGACCTGCGCGCCCCGCGGTTCGCGCACTCGTGCCTCAACCGCCTCCAGCTCCGCAACACGCTGCAGATGGTCGACCTGACCGACCAGTCGGGGTCGCTCATCTACGCCGGGACGCTCGCGAACCCGATCGCGCGCGACGCGGTGGTCGCCGCGTCATGACCGCCGAGCTGTTCCGCGACGCGTGGGGAGTCCCGCACGTGCGCGCCGCCGACCACCTCGAGCTCGCCGAGGCGCAGGGCCGCGTCACCGCCCTCGACCGCGGCTGGCAGATCGAGGTCGACCGGTGGCGCGCCGAGGGCCGGCTCGCGGAGCGCGTCGGTGCAGCCGGGCTGGCGTGGGACCGGTTCGCGCGGCAGGCCCGGCTCGCCGACACCGCGCAGCGCGCGTACGCCGCGCTCGACGACGACGTGCGCGCGTGGGTCGTCGCCTACGTGCGCGGCGTGAACGCGGGGCTGGACGCCGCGCCGCGCCCGGTCGAGCTCGCGGCGCTCGACGAGCGGTTCGGGTCGCCGACCCCGCACGAGCCGTGGCCCGCGTGGGCGCCGCTCGGCGTGATGCTCGTCGCGCACGCGCTGTTCTCGACGTTCCCGCGCGTGCTGTGGAACGCGCACGTCGAGCGGGCGCTCGGGGCCGCCGGGCTGGCCGTCCTGGGCGGCGCGGACCCGGCGGAGGCGCGGGGCGCGGGTGCTGTCGCGGGGTCCGCTGCGGGTGCCGCGACGGGGCTGGGCGACGGCGCCGCGCCCGACGACCCGACCGAGGCCGGCGGCGTCCCGACGTCCGGCAGCAACGCGTGGGCCCTGCACGGCTCCCGGACCGCGAGCGGCCGGCCCCTCCTGGCCGGCGACCCGCACCGCCTGCTCGAGCTCCCCGGCGTCTACCAGCAGGTCCGCCTCGCGTGCCCCGGGATCGACGTCGTCGGCCTGACGTTCCCCGGCGTCCCCGGCGTCCAGCACTTCGGGCAGACCCCCACGGCGGCGTGGGGCATCACGAACGCGATGGCGCACGGCGTCGAGGTGGCCCGCGAGCGCGTGCGCCTGCGCGGGGACGGCGTCGAGGCGCTCGGGCCCGACGGGTGGGAGCCCGCCGAGCGGCTCGTCGAGCGCATCGGGGTGCGCGGCGGGGCGGACGTCGAGGTCGAGGTGGTCGAGACACCGCGGGGCGTGGTGCTCGCAGTGGAGCCGCTCGACCGGGTCTCGACGGCGGTCGCGGTGGGGACGACGGGCGCCACGGCGGGGACGACGGGCGCTATGGCGGGTCGGACGGCTGACGCGGCGACGGGCGCGACGACGGATCCGGTGCACGGGGCGACGAGGGAGCTGACCGCACCCGAGGGTGTCGTCGTGCACAGCGTCCGGTTCCCGGCGCGGGCCTCCGCCGACCTCGGCTTCGCGTGCCTCCTCCCCCTGCTGCGCGCCCGCACGGCGCACGACGTCGTCGGCGCGCTCCGCGGCTGGGTCGACCCGGTCAACCGCGTGCTCGCGGCCGACGCGGACGGCACGGTGCTGAGCGCCACGGTGGGCCGCGTCCCGGCCCGGGCCCGCGGCGAGCGACGCCTCCCCCAGGACGCCTGGGCACCCGCCGGACGCCCCGCCCCGTGGCTCGACCCGCCCGAGCCGGTCGAGGTCGCCGAGGTCGCGGTCGACGCGAACGAGCGACCCGGACGCGCGGAGGTCGACCTGGGCCTCGCCTACGCGCCCCCGCACCGCGCGCACCGCATCCGCGCGCTGCTGCACGAGCGCCGGGCCGAGCGCCTCGGCCCCGCGGACATGAGCGCGATCCACGCCGACACGCTGCTCGGCGGGGCGGCCGCGCTGCTGGCGTGGATCGAGGCGGCCGACGACCTCACGCCCGGGGCGGACCGGCTGCGTGCCGGGCTCCTCGCGTGGGACCGGCACATGGACGCGTGCAGCGCGCCCGCCGCGACGTTCGCCGCGTGGCGCTCGGCCCTCGTCCGGCGGCTCGCCGCGCACCCGGCGCTCGGACCGCTGCACGCCCCGCACCCGCACGGGGACGCGCTCGACCCGTGGTTCTCCGTCGCGGCGCGCGTGGCCGACGCCCTGCCCCGGCTGCTCGACGACACCACGCTCGGCATCGACGCAGCGCACGAGGTCCACGCGGCGCTCGAGGAGGTCGCGGCGAGCACGACGGTCGACGACGCCTGGGGCGACCGGCACCGGGTGCTCGCGTCCCACCTGCTCGACGAGATCCCCGGCTGCGCCGCCCCGCCGGTCCCCGACGTCCCGCTCGCGGGCGACGCGGACTGCGTGCGGTGCACCGGCACGACCCCGTCGCTGACCGACCGGGCGTGGCGCGGCTCGGTCGCGCGCTGGGTCTGGGACCTCGCCGACCGCGACCGCAGCCGCTGGTGCGTGCCGTTCGGCGCGAGCGGCGACCCCCGCAGCCCGCACTTCACCGACCAGAACCCCCTGTGGGCCCAGGCGGCGACCGTCGAGGTCGTGACCGACTGGGACCGGCTGACCCCCGAGGAGCTCGTGTGACCACCGCACACCCGTCCGCCCCTGCGGACGCATCCACTCCCGCCGGCGCTTCCGTCGGGGCAACCGCCGCCGCTGCCGCCGAGGCAACCGCTGCCGCCGGCGCGGCTGCCGGAGCCGGTGCCGCGGTGGTCGGCCACGTCCGTCTGCTCGCCGGCCCGCGCGGCGCGGTGGTCGACGAGCGCGTCGTCGAGCCCCTCGGCCCCCTGCGCACGACCGTGCTCGACCCGGTCGCCGACCTCGACACGATCCACGCGTGGGTCACGCAGCCGGGCACCGAGTTCTGGGGCCTCGGCCACCTGACCCGCGAGGAGCTCAGCGAGCTCTACGCGTACGTCGACTCCCTCGGGACGCACCACGCGTTCGTCGTCCGCCGGGGCGACGAGCCGCTCGCGCTGCTGCAGACCTACGACCCGCACCACGACCCCGTCGGCGAGTGCTACCCGGTGCAGCCGGGTGACGTCGGGCTGCACCTGCTGGTCGGCTCGCGCGGGAGCGCGCCGGCGCCCGGCTTCACGTCGCACCTCATCCGGTACCTCACCGACCTCCTGCTGGGTCAGCCGGGTGCCCGGCGGCTCGTCGTCGAGCCCGACGTCCGCAACGAGCGCGCCGTCGCCCGGATGGTCCGCTCGGGCTTCGAGCTGGGCCCGGAGATCGACCTCCCGGACAAGCGCGCCCGCCTCGCGTTCCTCACGGCCCCGGCGCCCGATCCCGGCGCGCTCCCCGTGCCCGGCGCTCCCTCGGCGGCTCACCCCACGCCCGCCGGCGACGCCGACACCCACCCCGGCCCGGCCACCGCGCCCGCCGTCCTGCCCTCGCCCACCACCCGCTGACCGGAGACCACCCGTGCCCACGATCACCGTCACCCACGCCCCGAGCGGCCTCGTCACCGCGCACGTCGAGCGCACGCAGCAGATCAGCCCGCACGTGGTCCGCGTGACCCTCGGCGGGGAGGACCTGCGCCGGTTCGAGCGCCGCGGGTTCGACCAGTGGTTCCGCCTCGCGGTGCCCGTCGACGACCACGCGCGCCTCGACAACCTGCCCTCACGACTCGACACCCGCGGCTATCTCAGGTACCTGACGCTGCCGCGCGCGACCCGCCCGGTGATCCGCAGCTACACCGTGCGCGAGCTGCGCCCCGAGGTCCCCGAGCTCGACATCGACTTCGTCGTGCACGGCACCGACGGGGTCGCGGGCCCGTGGGCGCAGCGGACGCCTCCGGGCGACGAGGTCGCGCTCATCGACCAGGGCTGCGGGTGGGCGCCCGTCCCGGCCGACTGGACGCTCCTCGTCGCCGACGAGACCGGCCTCCCCGCGGTCGCGGGCATCCTGCGGGACCTGCCGCGCGACGCCGTCGGGCACGCGCTCGTCGAGATCCCCGACGCCGACGACGCGCAGCACGTCGACGCCCCCGACGGCATGGCGGTGCACTGGGTCGTCCGGGCACCCGGTGACCGGCCCGGTGCGCGTGCGCTCGAGCACGTCCGGGAGCTGTCGTGGCCGTCGGGCGTGCCGTACGCGTTCGCCGTCGGTGAGTCCGGGCTCGCGACGGGGGTGCGCCGCCACCTCGTCGGCGAGCGCGGCGTCCCCAAGGCCAACGTCACGTTCTGCGGCTACTGGAAGCTGGGCAAGAGCGCCTGACCCGCGGCTACGACGCACGCCGGTCGTCGACTCGGACCTCGGCCCGGAGGCCCGCGGCCCGGAGGCCCGCGGTGCGGCGGTGCGGCGGTGCGGCGGTGCGGCGGTGCGGCGGTGCGGCGGTGCGGCGGTCTGGCGCCGCGCCCGCCCGTCCGCGCTCACCCGGATGCCGCACGCCCGGCCGGCCGCGAGCTGCCCGGGTGCAGGATGGAGGCCGACCGGCCCGCCGACCCGTGAGGAACCCATGACGAGCACGGGTGCGAGCACCGCCGAGTACGACGCGTTCGGCCCGTGGATCGACGAGGTCCGCTCCCCGCAGGACGTCCCGCGGCTCTTCCGCGCGCACCCCCTCGACCTCGACGCCGCACACCTCGTGCTCAAGGTCCCGCGCAACATCTCCCGGCGCGACGCGACCGCCGACATGGACCTGTACGACCACCTCGTCGTGCTGGCCGACGACGAGCTCACCGTGCTGAGCCGGCTCGAGGCTGTGACCGACGCCGGCGAGCCGACCCCGTCGGCGTACGACGAGGCGCTCGGGTACCGGACGTGGTCCTCACGGCCGACCGACGTCGTGGCGATGCGCGACGTCACGAGCATGCTCGACGCGCGGCTCGACCTCCTCACGCAGGACGGCCGCGCACTGACCCTGCGGTACAACGGCTCGGCGGCCGAGGGGGTGCAGCGGCTCGTCGACGCCGTCCGCGCCGCGCACGACGCGAGCACCGCGGGGGATGCGGACTCCGTGCCGGTGACGCTCGCGAAGCGCGCAGCCGTCGCTCCGCCCACCGGCCACGTCCCGACGTCAGCCAGCGCCGCGCAGCCGCGGGACCCCTCGCTCGCCCCGTCGGCCCTCGGTCCGGACGACGTCGGCCTGGTCAACTCCTACCGCGACCTCGCCCGGCGGCTGCCGGACCTGCGGCTGCTCGCGCTGCACCCGCGCCGACGCGTGCACCCGCCGTCGTCCGACGCCGTCGCGCAGGTGCTCCACGCGGTGTCCCCGGCGACGCTGCACGGCGCGGTCGTCGGCCAGGACGAGCGGTGGCTCGAGGTCCTCGGGCGCCGCGCGTGGCTGACGCGGGGCCGGGCACCCGACCACTCGCGCTCGCGGCTGACCGTCGCGCGCTCGGCGATCCGGGGCGCGCACGCGGCGCCGCACCCGGTCTACGGGGGCGTGACGCTGCTGACCCTCACGCTCGTGCTCGGCGGGCCGGGCGTCGAGCTCGCCGTACCGACCGGCTCGGACGCGGAGCGGGCGCTGCTCGCCGGTCGCTGAGCCGCGGGGCTGGGGTCCCCGGGAGGTGCCTGCTCACACGTCCGGCGTCACCGCCGGTGCCAGGTCGTACGTGATCCACGGCGTCGACTCGGCGTGCTGGTCGTACAGCGCCCGGGCGCGCGCGTTGTCCGCGGACGTGATCCAGCGCACCACGGTGAGCCCCTCCGCGGCGGCGTAGCGCTGCAGGTGCCCGAGGATCGCCGTGCCGACACCCTCGCGCCGGCGGTCCGGGTGCGTCACGAGGTCGTCGAGGTAGAGGCCGGTGGACGCGGCGAGCGGGCGGGCGAACCGGCGCACGTGCGCGAGGCCGCCGAGCCCGCCGTCCCCGTCGGTGGCGACCCACGCCTCGAGCTCGTGGGCCGGGTCCAGCGCCCACGCCCACACGGTGTCGAGCGCCGACTCGTCGTCGGGCACCTCGTAGAACTCGCGGTACGCGCGGTACAGCGCGCGCCACGCCTGCTCGTCGGCGGGCGTCACCCGGCGGACCGTCCACGTGCTCATCCCCAGACGAGTCCCTGCGCCGGGTCCTCGAGCACCTTCGCGACGTCCGAGAGCACGCGCGCGCCGAGCCCCCCGTCGACGAGCCTGTGGTCGAAGCTCAGGGCCAGCTGAGTGACGTGCCGGACGCGGATCTTGCCCTTGTGCACCCACGGCTGCTCACGGATCGCGCCGAACGCGAGGATCGCCGCCTCGCCGGGGTTGAGGATCGGGGTGCCGGTGTCGATCCCGAAGACCCCGACGTTCGTGATCGTGATCGTCCCGTCGCTCATGTCGGTCGGGGTCGTCTTCCCCGCGCGCGCCGTGGCGGTGAGCTCGGCGATGCCGACGGCGAGCTCCTTGAGGTCCATCCGGTGCGCGTCCTTGATGTTCGGGACGACGAGCCCGCGCGGCGTCGCGGCGGCGATGCCGAGGTTCACGTAGTGCTTGTAGACGATCTCCTGCGCCGCGTCGTCCCAGCTCGCGTTGATCTCGGGGTGCCGGTCGACGGCGAGGATCAGGGCCTTCGCGGCGACGAGCAGCGGCGTGACGCGGACGTCCGTGAACTCGCGGTCCTCGCGCAGCCGGGCGACGAGCTTCATGGTCCGCGTGACGTCGACCGTGTGGAAGACCGTGACGTGCGGTGCCGTGAACGCGCTCGCGACCATCGCCTCCGCGGTCCGCTTGCGCACCGACTTCACCGGGACGCGCGTCTGGCGGCCGTCGTCGGACACCGTGCCCTGCGCGAGCCACGGGGCGTCGTCGCCCGCGTACGTCGCGAGCGCCCGCGGCTGGGCGCTCGCCTGGTAGGCGACGACGTCCTCGCGCGTGACGATGCCGCCCGGACCCGTCGGGTTCACCGATCCGAGGTCGATCCCGAGGTCGCGCGCGAGCTTGCGGACGGGCGGCTTCGCGAGCGCACGCTCGGACGCGGCGGCCCGGGCTGCGGTCGCGCCGTTCGGCGCACCACCGGCGGTGCGCGCGGGGGCCGGCGCCGGACGCTGCGTGGTGGCGGGGCCCTGGGCCGACGACGCGGCCGGCGCGGACGTCGCCGTCGGCGCGACCGGAGCGGGCGCCGCGGGAGCGGGAGCGGCCGAGGTCGGAGCCGTCGGCGCGACGGACGCAGCAGCCGGAGCGGCCGTCGTCCCGGACGCACCGGCGGCACCGGCCGACCCGGCGGGACCCGCGCCACCAGCACCCTGCGCGACCCGGGGGCGCCGGGCGCTCGACGCGTCCGCGACCCCATAGCCGACGAGCACGGCCTGCTTGCCCTCGGGCGCGCCGGCGGCGTCGCCACCCGCCGCACCGGCAGCCGCCGCACCGGCAGCCGCAGCACCCACGGCCCCAGCACCGGCGTCACCGGACGGGCCCGGCGCGGGCGCCGCGGCACCCGACGGGTCGACGTCGACCACGATGATCGGCGCCCCGACGTCCACGGTCGTCCCGGGCTGGACGAGGATCTCGACGACCACGCCCGCGTACGGGCTCGGCAGCTCGACGAGCGACTTCGCGGTCTCGATCTCGACGATCGTCTGGTTGAGCTCGACCGTGTCGCCGACGGCGACGTGCCACTCGACGATCTCGGCCTCGGTCAGGCCCTCGCCGGCGTCGGGCAGGTGGAACGTCTGGTGCGTGGGCACGTCGGTCTCCTCAGAACGCCAGGCGGTCAGAACGCGAGGGTGCGGTCGACCGCGTCGAGAACGCGGTCGAGCCCGGGCAGGTACTCGTGCTCGAGCTTGGACACGGGGTACGGGCTGTGGAAGCCGCCGACCCGCAGCACGGGCGCCTCGAGGTGGTAGAAGCACTCCTCGGTGACCCGGGCCGCGACCTCGGCGCCGCTGCCGTAGAGCGTCGGGGCCTCGTGCACCACCACGCAGCGGCGCGTGCGGCGGACCGACTCGACGACGGTCGCGGTGTCGAGCGGGGAGATCGTGCGCAGGTCGACGACCTCGACGCTCGTACCCTCCGCCTGCGCGGCCGCGGCGGCCTTGAGCGCGACGGCGACCGCCGGCCCGTAGGCGACGAGCGTCACGTCGGTGCCGCTGCGCACGACCTGCGCGCGGTCCAGCCCGGTCGCCGCGGACGCGTCGTGCGGGGCTCCGACCGCGGCACCGAGGTCGACCTCGGCCTTGTCCCAGTAGCGGCCCTTGGGCTCGAAGAACAGCACCGGGTCGGGCGAGGCGACGGCCTGCTGGATCATCGTGAACGCGTCCGCGGGGTTCGACGGGCTGACGACCCGGAGCCCGGCGGTGTGCGCGAACAGCGCCTCGGGCGACTCGCTGTGGTGCTCGATCGCCCCGATCCCGCCGCCGTACGGCACGCGGATGACGACGGGCAGGTTCAGCCGGCCGCGCGAGCGGTAGTGCATCTTCGCGAGCTGCGTCGTGATCTGGTCGAACGCCGGGAAGATGAACCCGTCGAACTGGATCTCGCAGACCGGGCGGTACCCGCGCAGCGCGAGCCCGATCGCGGTGCCGACGATGCCGGACTCCGCGAGCGGGGTGTCGACGACGCGGTCCTTGCCGAAGTCCTTCTGCAGCCCGTCGGTCACCCGGAACACACCCCCGAGCGCCCCGATGTCCTCACCCATGAGCAGCACCTTGGGGTCCTGCTCCAGGGCCCGGCGCAGCCCGACGTTGATCGCCTTCGCGAGCGAGATCTTCTGGACGTCGGCGCTCATCGCGCGCTCCCCTCGGTCGCACCGGTCACGAACGACGCCTCGTACCCCTCGAACCAGGCACGCTCGGCGTCGACGACGGCGTGCGGGGTCGCGTACACGTGCTCGAACAGCGTCGACGTCGGTGGTGCGGTGAACCCGTGCACCGTCGCCCGGACACGCTCACCGAGCGCCGCCGCCTCGGCGTCGACCTCGTCCAGGAAGTCCTGCGGCAGCTCGTCGGTCGCCGTGAGGTGCAGGCGCAGGCGGTCGATCGGGTCGCGCTGGCGCCAGTACTCCTCCTCCGCGGCGGAGCGGTACCGGGTCGGGTCGTCGGACGTCGTGTGCGCGCCCATCCGGTACGTGAACGCCTCGACGAGGGTCGGGCCGCCGCCGGACCGGGCGCGCTCGAGCGCCTGCAGCGTCACGGCGTACGACGCGAGGACGTCGTTGCCGTCGACCCGCACGCTCGGCACCCCGAAGCCCTTGCCGCGGTCGGCGATCGGGACGCGCGCCTGGTGCGTCGTCGGCTCCGAGATGGCCCACTGGTTGTTCTGGCAGAACAGCACGAGCGGGGCGTTGTTGACCGCGGCGAACACGAGCGCCTCGTTGACGTCGCCCTGCGCGGTCGCGCCGTCGCCGAAGTAGGTGACGACCGCGGTGTCGCGCTCGGGGTCGCCGGTGCCGACCGCGCCGTCGCGCTGCACGCCCATCGCGTACCCGGTCGCGTGCAGCGTGTGCGAGCCGATGACGAGCGTGTACAGGTGGAAGTTGTGCGCCTCGGTGTCCCAGCCGCCGTGGTCGATGCCCCGGAACTGCCGCAGGATGTCCGTCAGGTCGAGGCCCCGCACGTGCGCGACGCCGTGCTCGCGGTACGACGGGAAGACGTAGTCCTGCGGCCGGAGCGCGCGGCCGGAGCCGACCTGCGCGGCCTCCTGGCCGAGGCTCTGGGCCCACAGGCCGAGCTCGCCCTGGCGCTGGAGCGCGGTCGCCTCGGAGTCGAACCGCCGCACGAGGACCATGTCGCGGTACATGCCGCGCAGGTCCTCGGGCGTGACGTGCGCGACGAGGGGGTCGTAGGTCGTGTCGTGGACGCGCGCCCCGGTGGGGGTCAGCAGCTGGACGAGTCCGTCATCCGTCAGAGGGCCGTTCGGGCTCACGCGGTGACTCCTTCGTGCGGGGCGAGACGGGGGCACGAGCGCTGGTCGTAGCAACCTACGTCAGCGTAGGCTACGTGACCGTAGGTTGGCGGGGGACCCCCCGACAACCGTCGCCGTGCCGGATTGTCGGTATCCCACACCCCGGGGTGCCGGCCCGCACGGCGAAGAGGCGGGCACGTGCCACCGGCGATCCGGAGCGCGGGCCCGCCTCTCGTGCGTCCGGGGCCCGCCGCCGCTCTCGGCCCGCCACCGTCCTCGGCCCGCCACAGCGCTCGGCCCGCCACCGTCCTCGGCCCGCCACCGCGCTCGGCCCGCAGCCGCGCTCGGCCCGCCGCATCCCGCGGCCCGCCCTCCCGGGGGCCCGCCCTCCCGGGGGCCCGCCCACACCGGCCGGCTCGATCTCACCCGCGCGAGACGTGCGTCTCCCCCGCACGCGCTCACGACGCGCCCGCACGCGCCGATGACTCAGGCACAGGCACCCGCGCACACCTCCACCCTGCGCGGGCACGGACGACAAAGGCAAACCCGTCGCGAGGCGGGGACGCAAAGCCATGGGGCCCCCGCGGTCAGCCAGGCCACCGAACCACGGAGCACACGTGCACATCAGCCCAGCCGGCTCGCCGGCACGTCGACCGCGCACTCCCCGGCGCCGGCCGGCGGACCGTGTCACCCTCCCGTCGAGCGGCCGGGCGGCGGCCCGGCGCGGGCTGCACGCGCTCACGACCCTCGCGCTCACGACGGCTCTCGTCGCCACGGCACTGACCTCCGCGCCCGCGGCGGAGCGCACGGACGGCCGTGCTGCCGTCTCCGCAGCCCCCTCGGCTACGACGAAGTCTCAGACCGCCGCACCGGGCGGCGCGGAAGGCACGACGACGGTGGACGGCCCGGTCGCGGCTGCGGCCGGCGGACTGCCCGACGGGGGCCTGGTGCGCGGCGAGCCGGCCGACGCCGCGCGGCTCCTCCGCACGGTCCTGCCCGCCACGGGACCGGCGACGACAGCCACGTCGACGGCGGTCGTCGCGGGCCTCACGTCCGCGACGTCCGTCCCGGCCGCACCCGCACCCGCACCCGCACCCGCAGCACCGTCCAGCGCCGCCCGCCTCTCGACCTCCGTCTCCGGCGCCGCACCCGCGCCGCGCGTGGCGGGCCTCGTGCGCGAGACCGTCCGGCCGGTCGGCGGACCCGACCCGTCGCTGGTCTCGCTCGAGGGCAGCGTCCGGGTGAGCCCGCGGACCGCGGACGTCCGTCGGGCCATCCCGCCGACGAACTCGGTCCGGCGCCCGACCCCGACGCCGAAGCCGGTGCTGCCCGTCCGACCGACCCCCACACCGACGCCGTCGGCCACCTCGACACCCACGCCCACCCCGACCCCGTCGGCCACCCCCAGGCCGTCCACCACCCCGACGCCCACCGCTGCACCGTCGCCGACACCGTCCGCCGCACCCTCGCCGTCGGTCACGCCCAGGCCCTTGCTCACCCCCACGGCCTCCGCGACCCCCACGGCCACCCCGACCCCGTCGCCCGCCCCCACGGTCACCCCGACGAGCTCGGCCACCCCCAGGCCCTCCGCCACGCCCACGACCTCGGCGAGTCCCAGCCAGACGCCTCTGCCGTCCGTGACCCCCACGCCGTCGGCCACCCCGAGGCCCTCGGCGAGCCCCACGACCACCGCGACACCGTCGCCCACCCCCACGCCCTCCCCGACCGCGAGCCCCGCACCGCCCACGCCGACCACACCCCCGGTCCTCACCGCGTCGCAGCAGCTCACGCCCGCCCAGGGGCTGCTGTTCGGCGCGTTCGCGGGGACGCGGGACGCGCCGGACACCGAGACGGCCATGCGTGACCTGGAGAGCCTGATCGGGCGCAAGCTCGACCTGCACCGCTGGTACTCGATCTGGGACGACCCGATGCCGCCGGTGTCGGTGCGGCAGTCGGTGGAGCGTGGCCGCACGCCGGTCCTGTCGATCCTGCCGAAGCTCCGCAACGGCACGAAGCTGCCGTGGGCCGAGGTCGCGAGCGGCGCGCACGACGCGCGGATCCGCGAGCAGGCAGCGGGCATCCGCTCGCTCGAGGTCCCGCTGTACCTCGTCTTCCACCACGAGCCCGACTACTCCCCCGAGTACGGCTCGCCCGCCGACTACCGCGCGGCGTACCGGCACTACGTCGAGGTGTTCCGCACCGAGGGCGTGACCAACGTGGCGTGGACCTGGGTCATGACCCCGGCCGCGTTCAACAGCCCGCCGACGACCCCGACGAAGGTCGGCGCCGACGACCTGTACCCCGGCGACGACGTCGTCGACTGGGTCGCGCTCGACCCGTACAACTGGAACGGCTGCACGACGGGTGTGCCGCAGCGCTGGCGCACGATGTCGGAGATCGCGAGCCCGTTCCGCGCGTGGGGCGTCGCGCACGGCAAGCCGCTGATGCTCGCCGAGTGGAACTCGTTCGAGGACGCGCTCGACCCGGAGCGGAAGGCGAGCTGGTACCGGGAGACGATGTCGACGCTGGCCTCGTGGCCGGAGGTCAAGGCCGTCACGGTCTTCAACACGACCGGCAACTGCGAGTGGTGGATCACGTCGTCGGAGCGGGCGGTCGCCGGGTTCGTCGACGCCGGGGCGCGCCCCTCGGCGCACGGGCGGGCCTCCGCGTGGCTCGTGCCGTCGAGGCTCGCCGGCCCGTCGCCGCTCACGGTGACGTTCGACGCCTCCCGCAGCACCGGCAGCGGCCACACGAACGGGACCGGCGTGACGCGCTGGACGCTCGACTTCGGGGACGGCACGTCCACGGGCGGGGAGGGTCAGCCGCCCGCGGCGGTCCCGCACACGTACGCCGGGGGCTCGTTCCAGGCGGTCCTGACGGTGACCGACGCGGCGGGCACGTCGAACGTCGACCGGCACACCGTCACGTCGGCGGCCGCACCGAAGGCGTCGACCGCGGTCCGGAACGTCACGACGACGTCGCTCGAGCTCAACGCGTGGGTCGAGACGGGGGGCATCGTCGGGCACGCCCAGATGGAGTGGGGCCCGACGCCCGCGTACGGCAGCACGAGCCCGGTGATGGACCTCGCCGCTGTCACCGGCAAGACGCAGGTCGCCGTCACCGCCCCGAACCTGCAGCCCGGCACGACGTACTACTGGCGCCTGACGGTGACGACCGCCGTCGGCACCACGGTCCTCGACCTGACCACGTACACGGCGGGTCCGCCGACGACGACGTGGGCCGGCGCGACCCTGGTGACGGCCGGGTCGGCCGAGCCGTACGCCGGCGTGCACCCGCACCGCGCCGTCACCACGGCGTACCTCGAGTGGGGGACGACGCCGGCGCTGGGCAGGGTCACGGCGTCCCAGGACCTCGAGGCGCTCACGTACGAGAAGACGCTGCGCTACCCGCTGACCGGCCTGGCGCGGGGCACCACGTACTACTTCCGGGTCGTCGCGACCAACGAGCACGGCACGCTCGTCGGCCCGACGAAGACGTTCCGGACGGCGTCCTGACGGGTGCGGGTGCGGCCCGGCCTCAGCCCGTGAAGGTGACGTCCGCCGTGTCGACGACGCCGCCCGAGCGGCCCGGCGCCGACTGGTCGCTCCAGTACAGGTTGGTGTGCGCGATGACCTGGGCGGGCGGCGGCGCACCCCACGCGCTCTGGTCGTCGGTCGTGTGCGCGTCGCCGACGAGCGTGACGTCGTACCCGCGCGTGAGCGCACCGTGGATCGTCGAGCGGATGCACGCGTCGGTCTGCGCGCCGGCGACGACGAGCCTCCCGACGCGCGCGGCGGCGAGCACCTCCTCGAGCTCCGTGCCCTCGAACGAGTCGCCGTAGAGCTTGTGCACGAGCGGCTCCGCCTCGTTGCGCACGAGCTCCGGCACGTACTCCCACGGCTCGCTGCCCAGCGGCAGGCCCTCGTCGGAGTGCTGGACCCACACGACCGGCACCTGCTCGCCGCGCGCCCGCTCGACGAGCGTCGCGATGCGCCCGACGACCGCGTCACGCTCGTGGGCCTCGGCGACGACGCCCTTCTGGACGTCGATGACGACCAGCGCGGTGGCCGGGCGGTCGGTGAAGGTGGTCATGGGAGCTCCTCGGACGCGCGCCAGTGGTCGCGCCCACCGTAGGACGACCCGCCGACACGCACCGGCGAGGTCCACCGGCTCGCGCTCACACGCAGGTCCCCGGGTCCTCGCTCGTGCCGACGAGCGTGAACAGCATCCGCCGCAGGGCCGCCACCTCGGCGCCGCTGAACGCCGCGAGCGCCGTGGACTCCGCCTGCTCGGCGTCGGCCGCGACGGCGCGACGTGTCTCGCCCCCGGCCGCCGTCAGGGCGAGCACGCGCGCCCGCCGGTCACGGGGGTCGACGCTGCGCTCGACGAGCCCGGCGCGCTCGAGCCGGTCGAGCTCGCTCGTCAGCGTGGTCTTGTCCATGCCGAGCGCGCGCCCGAGCTCGATCTGCGTCAGACCCGGGGACATGTGGAGCGCGCTCAGGACGATGTGGTCGCGGAGCGAGCGGCCGTGCTGCTGCGCAGCGGCTCCGGTCGCCGCGCGCATCCTCTGCGCGGCCCGGTGCAGCAGCCATGTCATCTCGGCGTCCGGCCCGGGTCCGAGAGCCGGCGGGCTGCTCTCCGGGGCCGACCTCGGGCTCACGGTCGCACACCCGCGTCGGTGGTCCCCAGCACGGGGATCGGGTCGTACGCGGAGACGTCGTGCGACGGGACGAGGTGCACGACGTCGCGCAGCGCGATGCTGCGGTCCAGCCCGGTCCGCACGAGGTCGGCGTCGACGTCCGCCAGGAGGCGCAGCAGCCACGGGCGCTCGGCGTGCCGCTCGATGCCGTCGAGCTGCCACGTCAGGTCCCCGAGGAACCCGTACCGCTCGCCCGTCGGGAGGCTGACGAACACCACGACCGACCCGGGGGTGTGCCCGCCGGCACGCGCGACGACGACGGACCCGTCGCCGTGCACGTCGTGGCTCGCCGGGAACCCGAGGTACGGGGGCCCGTCGAGCGTGTACTCCCGGATCTCGTGCCGGGCGGACACGGCCCGGAAGACCGCTCCGTGGGGGTCGGTGACGCCGTACTCGCGTTCCTCACGGGTCAGCCAGACCGGCACGTCGAGCGAGTCGAGGCCGCTGACGTGGTCCCAGTGCACGTGGGTGACCAGGACCCCGAGGAGCCGGTCGACGTCGTAGCCGGCGGCGTCGAGCTGCTCGCGGACGGTCCGCCCTCGCGCGTGCGGTGCGCGCTCGATCCGGGGCAGCAGGCGGACGTGCTCGTCGAGGTGCGCACCGAACCCCGCGTCGATCAGGAGGTCGCCGGCGGGGTGCTGGACGAGCACCGACGTGGCGGCGAACCGGCGACGGTCGCGGAACCGCCCGCCCGTGACCGCGAACGCGGCCCGCGTCTCGTAGGTGCCCGTCGGGAGCTGGTGCACCCGGAGGGTGGAGGGCGGAGCGGCCGGTGGCAGGGGGCCGGACCAGGGGTCGAGCGTCACGGTGCGGGTCACGAGCGCGACGGTACGACTTCAGATGATCCGACACAAGAGCGTTTTAGCGTCCGGGTCGCGCACTGCGGGCCGTCTCCTCGGCCGTCGAGGTCGCCGAGGCTCGCGCACCCGCAGGCGGCGGGGCAGCGTTCCCGACGACGGACTCGTCCTGCACAGGTCGAGCGTCGGCACCGGGCCGGGCCGTCCGCGCCGGCCGACCGACCGACCGACCGAGGGTCGACGGCCGCCGGCGCGGGACACGCCGTCAGCGCCGGAACGACTCCGCGACCTCGAGCAGCACCTCGGTCGCCTCGGGCTCGCCGACGCTGATCCGCACCCCGTCGCCCGCGAAGGGCCGCACGAGCACACCGGCCCGCGTCGCCTCCTGCGCGAACGCCGCCGCGCGCTCCCCGAGCGGGAGCCACACGAAGTTGGCCTCGCTGTCCGGGACCGTCCAGCCCTGCACGCGCAGACCCGCGAGCATGCGTGCGCGCTCCTGCACGACCGACTCGACGCGCTCCAGCAGCTCGTCCTTGGCGCGCAGCGACGCGAGGGCCGCCATCTGCCCGACGTGGGAGACGCCGAACGGCGTGGACGCGGCGCGGATGCCCGCGGCGAGCCGGGGCCGGGCGACGGCGAACCCGACGCGCAGGCCCGCGAGGCCGTACGCCTTCGAGAACGTCCGCAGCACGACGACGTTCGGGTGCTTCGCGAGGACCGCGAGCGCGTCGGGCACGTCCGGGTCGCGCACGAACTCCACGTACGCCTCGTCGAGCACCACGAGGACGTTGCCCGGGACCTGCTCGAGCAGGTGGGCCAGCTCGTCGGCGCGCACCGCGGGACCCGTCGGGTTGTTCGGCGTGCACACGAGCACCGCGCGGGTCCGCGGCGTGACGGCCGCCGCCATCGCCGGGAGGTCGAGCCTGCCGTCCTCGCGCACCGGGACGGGGACTCCCTCGGCGTGCGCGAGCGCGACCGCGATCGGGTACGCCTCGAACGAGCGCCACGGGTAGACGACCTCGTCCCTCGCGTTCACCACGGCGTTGAGCACGTGGTTCAGCACCGCGACCGAGCCGGTACCCGTGACGACCTGCGCGGGGTCGACGCCCAGGTCCGCCGCGATCGCCTCGGTGAGCTCCGTCGCGTACATGTCGGGGTACCGGTTGACGTCCTGCGCGGCGTCGCAGATCGCGGCGACGACCGAGGCGAGCGGCGGGAACGGGTTCTCGTTCGACGAGAGCTTGAACGCGGCGGCACCGACCGGCACGCGCGCACCGGGGACGTAGGCCGGGAGGTGGGCGACAGCGGGACGGAGCGGGACCTGGGTCACGGTGCCCAGCATGCCAGCCGGCGCCGACGCACCCGCGTGCACGCGCGGCCGCGTCTCCCCCGGCGCACGCAGCCGCGGTGGCAGGATCGCGCCTATGGGTTTTGTGCTGCGGGTGCTCATCAACGGCGTGGCGATCTGGCTCGCGACGCTCGTGCTGTCCGGGCTGACGGTCGTCGGGGGTGACACCGCGGCCGAGCGTGCGGGCGTCATCCTGCTCGTCGCCCTGGTCTTCGGGATCGTCAACGCGGTCGTGAAGCCGATCGTGGCGCTGCTGTCCTTGCCGCTCTACGTCCTGACCCTCGGGCTGTTCACGCTCGTGGTCAACGCCCTGATGCTCATGCTGACGGCGTGGATCACGGAGCAGGCGAGCTGGGGCCTGCGGATCGACGACTTCTGGACGGCGCTGGTCGGCGCGCTCATCGTCTCGGTCGTGAGCTTCGCGCTCAGCGTCGTGGTCCCGAAGAGCCGCGACTGACGCTCACGGGTCGCCCCGTGCACCCCGAGCCTCGCAACCGACCCTCATAAGCCGCCCGTGGACCCCGGACCTCCGGCCGACGCTCACGAGTCGCCCGTCGACCCTGACGCCGCGACGGACCCTCACGGGTCGCCCGGTCCACCCCGAGCCTCGACCCGCACCGCGTCGGGCGGCACCGGGTCATCGCGCAGCACGTTCGTGCCCTGGTACTCGGTGACGGTCGCCGTGCTCTCCCCTGCCCCGAAGACCTGCGCGACGGCGGACGCGTCCCAGTCCCGCAACGACGCGTGGCCGCCGGCGTGCTCCGCGATCCTCGCCGCCGACCGGACGTAGACCTCGGTCTCGTGCGCACCGGCCACGCCCCGTGCGGCGAGGCGGTCCTCGACGTGGGGTGACTGCGCGAGCTCGACGCGCACGGTGGTGCGGTGGGGCGTGTCCGGGTTCGGCGCCCCGTCGAGAGCGGGCACGGCGTCGTTGGTGTGCTCGATGCTCAGCACCCGCACGTCGGCGGGGACCGCCATGCCCGCGACGGGCGACCCCGCGGTGAGGACGTGGGTGATGCTGTACCGCGCCCGCACGGCGGGGTCCGCCGCGACGCGCATCGCCGCCATCCCGCCTTGGCTGTGCCCGGCGAGCATGACGGGCTCGCCGGCGCCCACGCCGGCGCGGGCGAGCGCGACGGTGACCAGCGCGGCGGACGCAGCGGCCTGCGCGGCCATGAGCCGCAGGTTCGACTCGTCGTTCAGGGGGTTGCTGGTCCCGAGCCGGTGGTCCTCCGTCCCCGGGATCGCGACGACCCAGGACCGCGTGCCGTCGGGGTGGTCCAGCCGGGTCACGGCGACCGTCCCGGGTTCGCCCTCGTAGCCCGTGCCCACCGCCCCGAGCACGTCCTCGATGCTGCGCGGCGGGGCGCCGGTGGTCGGGCCGGAGCTGCTGAGCAGCGGCACGACGATCGGCGGGAGCGTCGACCCGATGCCGAGCCGCTCGGCGAGCGGGAGCACCGGGACGACGGGGGTCACGCGCACCTTGCCGGTCCCGAGCAGGCGGGCGAGCGGGGCGACGGCGTCGCCGACGGGTGCACGCACGGGGAGCTGGAGACCGGGCCGCAGCGCCCGGAGGTAGGTCGCGACGCCGTGGAGCATCGTCTCCGCCGCGCCCGAGCGCACGAGGTCGCCGGGCCCGACCCAGCGTCCCGTGCTGCGGTACGCCGCCCCCTCGAGGACCAGCCCTCCCGTGAGCCCGGCCACGACGACCTGCCCGACGAGGAACCGCAGGGGCGTCTCCGCCAGGAGGGTCGCCCCGACGGCGGTGAGCCCCCGGACGGCACGCTGAGCGTCGCTCTCGGCAGCCGCGTAGGTCTCCGCGACGCGGTCCAGCGACCGGGCGAGGTCCCGCACGCGCGCCGCCGTCGCCGCCGGGGTCGTGGGCCCACGACGCAGCGGTGCGAGCGCCGCACGCGCGTGCTGACCGGCCGTGAGCGCGTCGGGGCCGGCCCACGTCACGCGCTCGGCGCTCGCGAGGGTCGCGGTGGCGTCGTCGAGCAGGTCGGCGGCGGAGCGCAGCTCGACGGCGGCCCGGCGGAGGTCCTCGAGCCGGGCCACCGTGCCGCCGTAGCCGCCCGTGACCCGGATGCCGGCGGGCTCGGCGGGCTCGGCGGTGCAGCTCGGCGTCAGGTCGGAGCCGTCGGCGGCGGGGTCGTTGGCGGCAGGGTCGTTGGCGGCGGGGTCGTCCCGGTCAGCCCTCACCACGCACCGCCGGGGACACCGGCCGCCGTCGCGGCGGCCCTCGCCGCCGCGAGCGCCTGCACGGCCGTCGCGCGGTCGACCGCGCGGACGTCCTCGAGCGCGCCCTCGACGAGCGCGCCGGTCGCGAGGACCTGACGGTGCGCCTCGTCGAGCGCCTCCCGGTAGCGCGCGGCGGCGTCGGAGACCCAGTCGACCTGCTGTGCCGCGACGAGCCGGCGCGCGGCGTCGTGCACCGTCCCGGCAGCGCGCGCCACGAACGGCGCGACGGCTCCCGCGCCGCCGCCGGTCCACCCCGCCGGCGGCCCGCCGCTCCACCCGGACCCACCCCATGCCTCTGCCATGCGCGGGACGCTAGGGCGGCGCACGCAGCCCCCGTGCGGCGGGCCCGTGCACCGCGCGAGGGCCGGTCGCGCGCGTGGGCTGGGGTCGGCCGGCACCGCGTCCCACACCCAGCACCCGCCACTCCGCCGGTCTCGCGCCCGGCCACCCCGCCGACCCCCGGGTCGCGCCGCGTCCCCGCCTCACGTCCGATGTCGCCCCGGACGGCTACCCTCACCCGGTGTCCCGTCCTTCGGCGCCGCTCGGCGTCCTGGCCGTCGTCGTCGGCTCGTTGTTGTTCGCGGTCAACGGCACGGTCGCCAAGATCGCCATGCAGGCGGGCCTGAGCCCGACGCGGCTCGTCGAGCTGCGCTGCCTCGGCTCCGCCGTCCTCCTCGTCGCCGCTGCGCTGCTGGTCTCGCGCGGCTCGTTGCGGCTGCGCGGGCGCGAGCTCGCGGTCATGGCGGTGCTCGGCGTCGTCGGTGTCGCGCTCGTGCAGTGGTTCTACCTCGTCGCGATCTCCCGCCTGCCCGTCGGTCTCGCGCTGCTGATCGAGTACACCGCTCCCCTGCTCGTGGCGCTGTGGGCGCGGTTCGTGCTGCACGAGCAGGTCCGGGCGCGCGTGTGGTGGGCGCTCGCGGCCTGCCTCGGCGGGCTCGCGCTCGTCGCCCAGGTCGGCGACGGCGTCGTGCTCGACGCCCTCGGGCTGCTCGCGGCCGCCGGCGCCGCGGTGTCGCTCGCGTGCTACTACCTGCTCGGCGAGCGCCTGGTCTCGCGGCGCGACCCGCTCGCGACGCACGCGTGGTCGATGGGGTTCGCGGCGCTGTTCTGGATCGTGCTGCAGCCGCTGTGGACGTTCCCGGTCGGCACGCTCGGGGAGGGCGTCGCGATGCCGGGCCCGCTCACCGGTGCCGAGCCGCCGATGTGGTTGCTCGTCGCGTGGATCGTCGTGCTCGGGACCGCCGTGCCGTACCTGCTGTTCCTCTGGGGCATCCGGGCGCTCGGTGCCGCTCGGGCGGGGCTGCTCGGCATGACGGAGCCCGTCGCCGCGTCGGCGGCGGCGTGGCTGGTGCTCGGCGAGGCGATGACCGCGGTCCAGCTCGTCGGAGGCGCGATCGTGCTGGGCGGCATCGTGATGGCCGAGACCGCGCGGCCGCGCGACACCGGCGAGGTCCGTCCGGACGGCGCCGGGGTGCTCCCGGAGAACGTGGTGCCCTGACACGCTCGTGGAGCGCGCCGCCGGGTGACCCGCCGCCCGCCGCGGCCTCGGCGCACGCCTGACGGGGCTGCGGGCTTCAGCCCACGCCCTGGAGCGCCGTCGGGACGAAGGGCTGGAGCTCCTCGTGCCCCGCGCGGACCGCGATGCACGTGGACTCCGGGACCTCACGCCACGCGCCCTGCAGGTCGCCCAGCGGCTCGGAGACGACGAGGCGTGCGTCGTCGGAGACCTTGGCGAGCACCGGGCTGTCCGGGTGCTGCTGGCGCAGGGTGGCCGCGTCGGTGCTGTGGAAGAGCGACCGGGACCGCCCCTCGCTCGAGTACCGGAACGCCCACAGGGTCTCGCCGTCGGTCGTCGCGACCGTCATCTGCACCGGGTACGGCACGCCGAGGCGCTGTGCGGTCGCCTCGATCACGCCGACCGCCCGCGCGACCGCCGCCGGGGCGTCGTCCATCAGGCCGTAGGTCAGCGCGAGGTAGAAGAACGTCTCGGTGTCGGTGGAGCCCTCGATGTCCGCGTACAGCGCCGGGTCGACCGCGAGCGCCAGGTCGCGCTTCATCGCCGCGAAGCCGTTCAGGTACCCGTTGTGCATCCACAACCAGCGGCCGTGCCGGAACGGGTGGCAGTTCGTCTCCTGCACCGCCGACCCGGTCGACGCCCGGATGTGCGCGAGCACCATCGGTGAGGAGATGTGGGCCGAGAGGTCGCGCAGGTTGCGGTCGTTCCACGCCGGCTCTGTGCTGCGGAAGCGTCCGGGCGTCTCCTGGGCGCCGTACCAGCCGAGGCCGAAGCCGTCGCCGTTGGTGGGCTCGGCGCCGAGCTGCGAGTGCAGGCTCTGCACGATCAGGGAGTTCTTCGGCATGTACAGCAGGTCCTCGATGAGGACCGGGGACCCCGAGTACGCCACCCACCGGCACATGAGCGCACCACCTCTCGTCGCTGACCGCAGGTCCGGGAGCGTCCAGCGTCGCGGGTCACGCGGGACCCGTCGTCATCCGCAGCGCATGACGCCCGGAGCGGGCGCACGTCCTCCCGGGCGGAACGCCCCGACACGACCGCCGTGCGCACCGACCGCACGACCAGCGCGGCGCCCGCTCGTCCGTCGGGGATGAGCCGTCGACCGGCCGCGAAGGGCTTGACTCGGGCCACGCGCGGTGCGCGGCCGGCCGCGTGGGCCGGTGCGGGCCGAGCGCTCCGACCTCCACCCGGGGTCCTCGAGCGGCGGGGAGGGACGACGCGGATGGCACAGCAGGCGACCGTGCAGGGCGAGGGCGACGTCCGGCCCGACGGTCAGGAGCCCCGTCGCCCGCGCGTCCGCCTCGACCTCCTCGTCGCCGTCGTGCTGTCCGTCGCCGCGCTCATGACCGCGTGGTCGGCGTACCAGAGCGCCCGGTGGGGTTCCGTCCAGTCCCTGTCCTACGGGGCGGCGACCGCGGCGCGCCTCGAGAGCAGCCGGGCGTCGACGCTCGCCGGGCAGCAGACCATCATCGACGTCGAGCTCTTCACGAGCTGGCTCGAGGCGATGGACGAGGAGGGTCGGCCGGTCACGGCCGCGTACGCGCCGGACCCGGAGTCGTACTCCGGGTTCGTGTTCGCGCGGTTCCGGGACGAGTTCCGGCCCGCCGTGCAGGCCTGGCTGGCCGAGGAGCCCGTCACGAACGCCGACGCGCCGCCGAGCCCGTTCGCGATGGACGAGTACGTGCAGTCGGCCCGGGGTGACGCGCAGCGCCTCGAGGACCGGGCGAGCGCGAGCTCGGCCGACGCCCTGACCGCGAGCGAGCGCAAGGACAGCTACGTGCTCGTGACCGTGATGTGCTCGAGCGTCCTCTTCCTCGGCGGCGTCGGCTCCAAGCTCGCGTCGGCCCGCGCCCGCACGGTGACGCTCGGGCTCGCGGTGGTCGTCCTCGTCGCCACGGCGGGCGTGCTGGCGAGCTTCCCGGTCCGGGTCTGAGCCGGGGGCGGCGATGAACGTGCTGCTCGGGGCGCTGGTCGCCGCCGGCGTCACCGCGGTCACGGTCACGGCGATGCTCCTCGTGCGGCGCGGCGCGCCCGCGGGGAGCCGGTTCAGCGACGGCGACCGCGCGTCCGGCGTCTTCGGGGTGCTGGCCACGGGCTTCTCCGTGCTGCTGGGCTTCATCATCTTCCTCGCGTTCGAGTCGTACGACGAGGCGCGCTCCGGCGCCGAGGACGAGGCCCGGCTGGTCGCCCTCCAGCTCCAGACGGCGCAGTTCATGGCGCCCGACGTCGCGGGCGAGCTCAGCGGGCAGCTCGAGTGCTACGCGCGCTCGGTCGTCGACCAGGAGTGGCCCGCGATGGCGGCGCGCACGCTCGGCGACGCGGTCAACCCGTGGGGGGTCGAGATGTTCAGCACCCTGCGCGGCGTCGTGCCCGCCACCGACGTCGAGCAGTCCGCGTACGACCGCTGGATGGACCAGTCGGACGAGCGGCAGCTCGCGCGCCAGTCGCGGGTCCACGGTGCCGAGGGGCTCATCCCGCTGCCGCTCTGGATCGTCCTGTTCGCGGTCTCGGCGGTGATCTTCGTCTACATGCTGTTCCTGGCCGACTCGGCGGAGCGCGCGGTCTCCCAGGGCGTGCTGATGGGCAGCGTGACGCTCGTCATCACCCTGCTCCTGCTGCTGCTCGCGTTCTTCGACCACCCCCACGGCGACCAGGTCGGCAAGCTCCAGCCCACCGCGATGCAGCGCACCCTCGTCCTCATGGACGCCCAGGCCGGTGCGGCGGGCATCGACGTGCAGGTCCCGTGCGACCGCTCCGGGACGCCGCGCTGACGCCCCGATCCCTCGGCGTGCGAGATCGCGGCACACGGGTTGGATGGGCCTGTGACCAGGATGCTCTCCCCCGCCGCGCTCGGGCTCGTCGCCGGGCTCGTCTCCGGTCTCGCGCTCGCGCTCGGCGGCTGCTCCGCGACGATCCCCACCGACCCGGACGGGACGCTCGACTCGCTGCGCGGCGGCGTCGTGCGCGCCGGCGCGTCGGTCAGCCCGCCGTGGACGGACGCCGAGGCCGGCGCGCCGAGCGGGCTCGAGGTCGACCTCGTCGAGGACTTCGCGGAGACGCTCGGCGCGCAGGTCGAGTGGACCGTCGCGGGCGAGGAGGAGCTCGTCGCCGGGATGGAGCGCGGTGAGCTCGACGTCCTCGTCGGCGGCCTGACAGCGACGTCGCCGTGGGCCGACAAGGTCGCGCTGACCTACCCGTACCTGACGGCGACCGGGCCGGAGGGCGAGAAGGTGGCCCACGTGATGGCCGTGCCGTCCGGGGAGAACGCGCTCATGACCGAGCTCGAGCGGTTCCTGCTCGACCAGGAGGTGCAGCAGCCGTGACACGCTTCGGGCACACCGAGCTCCCCGACGAGCAGGAGCGCGCGCTGCGCCGGGCCAAGGTCCTGGCGTGGCTGACGATCGGGTTCCTCGTGACCGCCGTGACGGTCGTGTACGTGACGATGGGCAGCTCGCAGGCGATGAAGGCCGCGTGGGCGGAGGACCTGCTCTCGTTCATCCCGCCGGTCTCCTTCCTCGTCGGGGCGCACCTCGCGAGCCGCCCGCCGAGCCACCGGCACCCGTACGGCTACCACCGGTCGGTCGGCATCGGGCACGTCGTCGCCTCCACCGCGCTCGTCACGATGGGCGCGTTCCTCGTGTGGGACTCCGGCTCGGGCCTGCTCAAGGGCGAGCACCCGCCCGTGGGGACGATGGTCGTGCTCGGCCACCCGGTGTGGTCGGGCTGGCTCATGATCGCGGCGATGGTCTACACGGGCATCCCGCCGGTGCTGCTCGGCCGCGCCAAGCTGCCGCTCGCGGCGCAGCTCCACGACCGTGTCCTGTTCGCCGACGCGGACATGAACAAGGCCGACTGGATGACGGCCGCGGGCGGGATCGTCGGGATCCTCGGCATCGGGGTGGGGCTGTGGTGGGCCGACGCCGTCGCGGCCCTGTTCATCTCGGGCAGCATCCTGCACGACGGGGTGCGCAACATGCGGGTCGCCGTCGCGGCGCTCATGGACTCCCGCGCGATGACGGTCGACGGCCAGGACGAGCACCCGCTCATGGGCGAGGTCGACGCGGCGCTCGGGTCGCTCCCCTGGGTCGCCGAGGTCGGCTCGCGCGTGCGCGACGAGGGGCACGTGTTCCACGTCGAGTCGTTCGTCGTGCCCGTCGAGGGTCACCAGGTGTCGCTCGCCGAGCTGCGCGAGGCCCGGGAGCGGGCGATCCGGCTCGACTGGAAGGTGCAGGACATGGTGGTCGTGCCCGTCGAGGCCCTGCCGGAGCAGTTCCTGCCGGGGCTGCGGGACGCCGAGGACGACGCGCCGGCGGGGATGGGTGCGGGTGCGGGTACGGCGGGACGCGCGCCGTAGGTGCCGGCACGGGCGGGACACGCCCGGTCAGGCGCCGGGAACGCCGCGAGGGCGCGCAGCCGCTGCCGCGCGCCCTCGCCGTGTCCGGTCAGCCCGTCAGCGCGTCGCCCACCGCTGGTTGGCGCCCGCGTTGCACGTCCACAGCACGACGCGCGTGCCGTTCGCGGTGCCCTTCGCGTTCACGTCGAGGCACAGGCCCGACTGCTGCGCGACGACGGAGCCGTTCGCACCCGGCGCGAACCTCTGGTTGGCCGCACCGCTGCAGCCCCAGATCACGAGCGCGGTGCCGGCCGCGGTGCCGCCGTCCTTCGCGTCGAGGCACATCGTGCCGCCGAACGTGCGGAGCTCGCCCGCGGCCGTGAAGGTCCACGCCTGGTTCGCGGCGCCGCCGCAGTCCCACACCTGGACGCCGGTGCCGTGCGCCGACGAGTTCCCCGCGACGTCGAGGCAGCGGCCCGACTGCGCACCGACGAGCTGGACCGTGCCCGTGGGCGCGGGGGTCGGGGCGGTCGTGGGGGCCGCCGTCGGCGTCGGGGCGGGCGTCGCCGGCGGCGTCGTCCCGCCCGGGACCGTGATGTTCGGCCACGGCGCGGCGGGCATCCGGTCGCCGAGGAAGAACGAGGGGTGCGGCGGCTGGTTGTAGGCCGTGTTCTGCCAGGCCAGCGCCTCGCGGTACTGCAGGTCGTGCAGCAGCGTCGGGATGCGCAGGTCCGTCGGCGCCGAGGTCGTGTAGATCCGCAGCGCGGTGTTGTCGGTCGTCGGCCAGATGATCTCCTCGCGCCAGTCGCCCAGGATGTCGCCGGACAGCGAGGGCGTCTGCTTGGTCGAGTTGTTCGAGTGCACGCCCGACGCGGTGAGCAGCCGGGTGTCGCCGGTCGGCGTGTACTTGTCGACGCGCGTCGCGTCGACGAGCTCGCGGACCGCGTCGCCGTCCCACCACGCGAGGAAGTTGTGCGCCGACGGCTTGCGGCCGACGTCGACGCCCTGGGTGTTCTTCAGCTGGCTCACGGCCGACGACCACGACTCGGCGCCCGGGCTGCCCGCCCAGATGTCCGCCGAGACACCGCGCCCGTTGTCGCTGCCGCTCGCGGTCTGCCACAGGACCTGCCCGGTGCGCGCGTCCGCCATGAAGGACCCGGGCTTCGCCTTGTCCTCGTCGACCTTGAACAGCTCGAGGCCGGGCCGCGACGGGTCGAGGTCCCCGACGTGCATCGCGTCGCCGTGCCCGAGCCTGGTGTTCCACAGGCCCTTGCCGGTGTCGTCGAGCGCCATCGCGCCGTAGACGATCTCGTCGCGCCCGTCGGCGTCGACGTCCGCGACCGACAGGTTGTGGTTGCCCTGGCCCGCGTAGGCGGTGCTGCTGTTCGAGTCGAACGTCCACCGCTTCGTGAGCTTGCCGTCGCGGAAGTCCCAGGCGACGACGACCGAGCGGGTGTAGTAGCCGCGGGCCATGACGATCGACGGTCGGGTGCCGTCGAGGTACGCGGTCGCGGCGAGGAAGCGGTCGACGCGGTTGCCGTAGGAGTCGCCCCACGACGAGACGGTGCCGCGCGGCGGCTCGTAGCTCGCGGTCGCGCGCGCTGCGCCGGTGCGGCCGTCGAAGACGGTCAGGAACTCGGGGCCTGCGAGGACGTAGCCCGCCGAGCTGCGGTGGTCGGCGGACGCGCTGCCGATGGTCACGCCCTTGCCGTCGACCGTGCCGTCGGCCGTCTTCATGACGACCTCGGCGCGGCCGTCGCCGTCGTAGTCCCACACCTGGAACTGCGTGTAGTGCGCGCCGGCCCGGATGTTCTTCCCCAGGTTGATGCGCCACAGCCGCGTGCCCTCGAGCGTGTACCCGTCGACGTACACCGGGTCGGTGACGCCGGACTGCGAGTTGTCCTTCGCGTTCGCCGGGTCCCACTTCAGGACGATGTCGAGGTCGCCGTCGCCGTCGAGGTCGCCGACCGACGCGTCGTTCGCGGCGTACTGCGAGCCCGGCGGGCTGATCTTCACGTCCCGGTAGCCGGGGCCGAAGTCGAGCGCCGTCGCGGCCGCCTGCTCGGCGCCGTCGACGACCGCGCGGACCGTGTACGTGCCGCTCGTCGAGCCCGCGTGCAGGTAGTTGGTCGCGCCCGTGACCGGGGACGACGTGACGCGCGTGCCGTCGCGGTAGACGTGGAACGCCACGTCCTTCGGGTCGGTCCCCAGCAGCCGCCAGGTGACCAGCGTGCCGCTGCCGGAGCGGACGCTCACGGCTCCGCGGCCGAGGTTCTCGAGCTGCTTGGGGCTCCCCGCGGCGGCCGCGGGGGCGGCGGCGAGCGGGGCGAGCGCGCCCGCGACGAGCGCGGCGGCGAGGGCCACGGGCAGGGCTCGCGACAGCGGACGACGCCGTCGCTGTGCGGGGTGTGGCAGGTGCAGCAGGGACACGGGATCTCCTCCAGGCCGTCGGCCGTGCGGGGGCACGGCCGTGCGGGTGCCGGTGTCGGCATGCACCGGGGACAGGTCACCTCCGCGCCGCGGCGTGCCCACGGGGGCGGGCACGACGGTGTACGACGATGCAGAAGGACGGTGCACCGCGACGCTAGGCGACCCCGGCGCGCCCCGCGGGCGGTTCCGGATGAGAGTCTTCTCGCCGCGTCTGCGGGTCGACGACCCAGGTCGCCTTGGCCGACCCGGTCGTCGCTCTCCGCCTGCCTGCCGTCGTCCGTGGGCTGCGGCTACCCCTCGCGCGGGCGGTGCGCGCCCACCCTGCTGACGCGCGTCTCTGGGAGCGGATGCGGCGGTCCGGTGCCGCGCCGCTCTGGGATGATGGGTGCCATGCCCGCTGACGCCTCGACGCCTCACGCCCGGACCTCGCTCGCCGAGGTGCAGCCGCCGATCGCGCTCGGCCCGCTCGACGGCCGGTACCGCGCGGCGGTCGCCCCGCTCGTCGACCACCTCTCCGAGGCCGCGCTCAACCGCGAGCGCGTGCACGTCGAGGTCGAGTGGCTGGTGCACCTGGCGACGCAGCGGGTCCTGCCCGGCGCCCCGGTGCCGTCCGACGCCGACATCGCGTACCTCCGCTCGGTCGTCACGGGCTTCGGCGCCGCGGACGTCAAGGAGCTCGCCGCCATCGAGCGCGTCACGGTCCACGACGTCAAGGCCGTCGAGTACTTCCTCAAGGAGCGCATCGCCGCGGCGCCGTCGGTGCTCGGCGAGGGCACGGTCCTGCCGGCCCTGAGCGAGCTGGTGCACTTCGGCTGCACGAGCGAGGACGTCAACAACCTGAGCTACGCGCTCATGGTCCGCGGCGCCGTCCAGCACGTGTGGCTGCCGGCCGCCCGCGCGCTCGTCGACCAGCTCGCCGCCCTCGCGCGCGAGCACGCCGAGGTCCCGCTGCTCGCGCTCACGCACGGCCAGCCCGCGACGCCGACGACGCTCGGCAAGGAGCTCGCCGTGCTCGCGCACCGCCTCCGCCGCCAGCTCCGGCGCATCGAGTCCGCCGAGTTCCTGGGCAAGCTCAACGGCGCGACGGGCACGTTCGGCGCGCACGTCGTGGCGGTCCCGGGCGCGGACTGGCCCGAGGTCAGCCGGACGTTCGTCGAGCACCTGGGCCTGACCTGGAACCCGCTGACGACGCAGATCGAGTCGCACGACTGGCAGGCCGAGCTGTACAGCGACCTCGCGCGGTTCAACCGGGTGCTGCACAACCTGGCGACCGACGTGTGGACGTACATCTCGAACGGCGTCTTCGTCCAGATCCCGGTCGCCGGGGCCACGGGGTCGTCGACCATGCCGCACAAGGTGAACCCGATCCGCTTCGAGAACGCCGAGGCCAACCTCGAGCTCTCGAGCGCGCTCCTCGACACGCTCGCCTCGACGCTCGTGACGTCGCGGCTGCAGCGCGACCTGACGGACTCCACGACGCAGCGCAACATCGGCCCCGCTTTCGGGCACTCCCTGCTCGCGATCGACAACGTGCGCCGTGGGCTCGGCGGGCTCGCGGTGGACCGGCAGCGGCTCGAGCGCGAGCTCGACGCCAACTGGGAGGTCCTGGGCGAGCCGGTGCAGTCCGCGATGCGCGCCGCCGCGGTCGCCGGGGTCTCCGGGATGGAGAACCCGTACGAGCGCCTCAAGGACCTCACGCGGGGTCGCCGGCTCACCGCGGAGGACATGCGGACCTTCGTCGCGGGCCTCGGGCTGCCCGACGACGTCGCCGCGCGCCTCGCCGCCCTCACCCCTGCGACGTACACGGGGCTGGCGGCGCAGCTCGTCGACTACCTCGACAACTGACCGAACGGTCGACATCGCCGCAGGTCAGGGCGTGTGAGAGCCCTCTCACCTGGTGTTCGACCCGTTTCGCGAGGACACAGCCCCTCGGTAAGCGCCACCCGACGGGCTAGGGCGAATGGGTGAAACCTGGACAACCGACCGGTTCGCCTGCACAATCGTGACTCGATCCGGTTCGTCCGGTTACATCCGATTCTCGGCGAGGTTGCCCACGTGACGCTCATGCAGAAGGCGATCACCCCCGCACTGACCCGCGCTCACCTGAGCGTCGGTCACGACCGGGTGGCTGGCTACGTGGTCCGGGCTGACGACGTGGCGTTCGCCACGACCCCCGCGCAGCTGTTCGAGGTCCACGGCCTCGGGTACCCGGGGACGCCGTTCAGCCCGTACGCACCGTCGATCGACGTCCTCCGGTTCGAGTCCTCGCCGCAGCTCCAGTACCGCGACGTGCCGGGGTACATCGTCCCGCTGTGGTGGCTCCGCCACTCCCGCATCCCCCCGGGCGCCGAGCTCGTCCGCGTCTTCGCCGACGGCACCTCGATCCTCCTCGGCCGCTACGGCGACGTGGGCACCGGCTGGAGCGTCACGCAGATCGGCGCCCACCGCCCCGCGCTCGCGTCGCTGTCGCGCTGCGTCGGCCCCGTCGCCAAGTGGCACGGCGCCTACCTCGAGGCCGACGTCATCGACGAGGGCCGCACGGTCACCCTGGCGCTCGCGAACCCGCCGCTCTCCGAGACCGGTTTCCAGCAGGCGCCCTCGGGCCGCTGGTTCCGCCGCGTCCCGCGCGAGGACGTCAGCGAGCTGTTCGAGCTCGACCTGACGGCGCGCTGGAACGGGCTCGAGGTCCGCGTCGTCGACCAGTGGCAGGACGCCCAGCGCTACGTCGTCGCCCGCATCTCGCACCTCGGCGACGACATCGAGCGCGCCGAGCGGCTGCGACTCGACCGCATCGAGGCTGGCGTCTACGAGGCGATCGTCTATGCTGCTGAACTGACAGATATCCAGACAAACCAGGTCGTCCCCGCGACCTGGGCGCCCGGCCCCGCACAGCGCGCGTGGGCATGAGAGCGTTCATCTAGCGGCTCTCGCCGCACCCCCCGAACCGCGCGCCGGGCCTGACTCCCCCCCGTTCAGGCCCGGCGCGCACCTCGTTGTCCAGGACCCCGCGACTCACGTACCCGCACGTGGACGTCGCCAGGAGGACCCGGACACCGGCAGCCACCGAGATCCCGGGCGCAGCTGCTGCGGCCGGGATCACCGGGTCAAGCCACGCACGCCGGCACGCCAGGTCAGCGCCCAGGCCGGGCCACGACCGCCGACCGGCCACCAGCCCAGGCCGGCCCCCGCCGCACATCCACCGGCTCAGGCCAGCGCCCATCGCAAGCCGACCACCAGCCCAGGCCGACCCGCCGCACGCCGGCCAGCGGCTCAGGCCGACGCCTCCTGCGGGCGGAAGACCCCGGACACGTCCGGCACGGGGATCCCGGCGAGCTCGGCGAGCGCCGCCCGGTACGCCACCTCGTCCCCCGCGCGCGCGGCCTCACGCGCGCGGACGGTCGGCCCGTGCAGCGCGGCGCGGGTCCGCCGGCGCAGCGAGCGTGCGGCCCGCTCGTCCAGGGCGACCGCCACGTAGGGCGCGACGTCGGGCTCACCGTCGTCGGCCCCGAACGACGCGGCCGGCACGTCAGGCTCCTCCGCACCGGCGCGCGACCGGGCGTCGAGCCGGACCGCCGCCCGGGCCAGGGCCCACGCCGCCGCCATGGCCTCGGCCTGCTCGGCGCCGTCCACGAGCGCCTGGTCGAGCCCACCGAGCACGCGCCGGCGCTCCGCGACGACCGCGGGGTTCCACTCGCGCACGCGCCGCTCGGCGTCGAACTCCGCGGCGGTCCGCTCCACGATCGCGCGCGCCGCCTCGACCGGGGCGGAGTGCTCGCCGGGCGCGTACTCCGCGACGGTGGTCAGGCTCACGAGGCGCACGCCCGGCAGGTCACCCACGCCGGGGTCGACGTCGTGCCGCAGCGCGAGGTCGACGACGGCGAGCGGACGGTCGACGCCCGCGCGCGCGGCACCGAGCGCCTCGACCTCGAGGACCGCCCCGGCCGCGCCGCTGCACGCGACGACGAGGTCGACGTCCGCGAGCTCGTCGTGCAGGTCCTGGCTCGTGACCGCGCGCACCCCGCGGGCGGTGGCGAACGCGCGGGCCCGGCCGCTCGCCGAGTACACGCGGACCTCACCGCACCCGCGCGCCTTGAGCGCTGCCAGGCTCGCGCCCGCGTAGGAGCCGGTGCCGATGAGCACGCAGCGCACGTCGGGCCAGGCCGGGAGGCCGTCCTCGACGAGGTCGAGCGCGACCGAGACGACCGACCTCCCCGCGGCGCCGAGCCCCGTGGTGGCGCCGACCGCCCGGGAGGCGCGCGAGGCGGCCTGGAAGAGGGCCTCGAGCGCCGACGTCGTGGTGCCGTCGCGCCGGGCCGCCGTGAGGGCGCGGCGGACCTGCCCGGCGATCTCGCGCTCCCCGACGACCATCGACTCGAGGCCGGACGCGACGGAGAAGAGGTGCTCGGCGACCTCGGCGCCCGTGGCGGCGTGGACCTGGCCGGCGACGCGGTCGGGCGCGTACCCGGAGCGGGCCGCGACGACCTGCGCGGCACCCGAGCGGGCATGGTCGAGCGCCTCGGCGTCGTCGACGTCGAGGTACAGCTCGAACCGGTTGCACGTCGCGAGCACGACGGCACCGGACACGGCGGGGCAGCCGGCCACGATCTCGCGTCCGACCGCATGCGTGTCGGCTGAGAGCCGTTCCAGCACCGAGAGGTCGAGGTCGTGGTGGCTGGCGATCAATGACAGCAGCACCACGAGTCACGATTGAATCACCCTCGGGAATGTCCGGCACAATCGAGGGGTGACTCTCCCCTCGACACACCCGCTCGTGGACGGCCGCACCACGAATTCCGCGCTCGTGAGCGCATTCTCCGGGCGGCGCCCCGAGCGGCCGCCGGTGTGGTTCATGCGGCAGGCCGGCCGGTCGCTGCCCGAGTACCTGCGGGTGCGCGAGGGCGTCGCGATGCTCGACGCGTGCCTGCGCCCCGAGCTGGCCTCGGAGATCACGCTGCAGCCGGTCCGACGGCACGGGGTCGACGCGGGGATCTTCTTCTCGGACATCGTGGTGCCGCTGCGCCTCGCCGGGGTCGACGTCGACATCGAGCCCGGCGTCGGGCCGGTGCTCGGCTCGCCGGTGCGCACGGCCGACGACGTCGCCCGGCTGCGCGAGGCCGGCCCGCTGACCGCCGAGGCGCTCGCGCCCGTGAGCGAGGGCGTCGCGCTGACGGTCGCGGAGCTCGGCTCGACGCCGCTCATCGGCTTCGCGGGCGCACCGTTCACGCTCGCCGCCTACCTCGTCGAGGGGCGCCCGTCGCGCGACCACCTCGGTGCGCGCACGCTGATGCACGCGGACCCCGGCACGTGGCGGGAGCTCACCGAGTGGGCCGCGGACGTCACGGGCGCGTTCCTGCGCGCCCAGGTGCTCGCGGGGGCCAGCGCCGCACAGCTCTTCGACTCGTGGGCCGGGTCGCTCTCGCTCGCGGACTACACCCGGCACGCGGCGCCGTCGTCGGCCCGGGCCCTCGCGTACGTCGGCGGGCTCGGGGTCCGGACGGTGCACTTCGGGACGGGGACGGGCGAGCTGCTCGCAGCGATGCGGGACGTCGGCGCGGACGTCGTGGGCGTCGACTACCGGGTCCCGCTCGACGAGGCGAACCGTCGCCTCGGGGGGCGGACGCCGCTGCAGGGCAACATCGACCCCGCGCTGCTCGGGGCGCCGTGGCCGGTCCTCGAGGCGCACGTGCGCGACGTGGTCGCCCGCGGGTCCGTCGCACCCGCGCACGTCGTCAACCTGGGCCACGGTGTGCCGCCCGAGACCGACCCGGACGTGCTGACCCGGGTCGTCGAGCTCGTGCACTCGCTCTGACGGGCGGCGTCGTGGAGCACCGCGGGTCGCCGGGGTCGGGGATCGGGGCTGCGGCCGCGGACACCGGTCGGGACGCCGACGCCCCGGTGGCGTCGCCGACCTGGGGTGCCGTCGTGGTCGGTGGGGGCGTCGCCGGCCTGGTCGCCGCGCGGGATCTCGCGCGCGCCGGCGTCGCCGTGCTGGTCCTGGAGCGGGGGCACGCACCGGGGGGTGCGGTCGGGGCGCACGAGGTCGCCGGGCTCACGCTCGACACCGGGGCGGAGTCGTTCGCGACCCGCGGGGGGTCGGTCGCGGAGCTCGCCGGCGAGCTCGGGCTGGCCTCGCGCGTCGTCCTCCCGGAGCCGCTCGGCGCGTGGGTGCAGCTCCCCGGGCTCGCCGGCCCGCTGCCGCGCGCGGGCCACCTCGGCATCCCGGCCGACCCGTGGGCCGAGGACGTGAGGCGCACGATCGGCCGGGCGGGCGCGCTGCGGGCGAGCCTCGACCGGGTCCTGCCCGCCTGGTGGGCGCCCCGGGGTGACGCCGCGACGCTCGGTGCGCTCGTCCGCGCGCGGTTCGGTCGCCGGGTCCTGGACCGCCTCGTGCGCCCCGTCGTCGCGGGCGTGATGGCGGCCGACCCCGACGACCTCGCGGCAGACTCCGCGTCGCCGGGGCTGCGCGCCGCGCTGGCCCGCGAGGGGTCGCTCGGCGGCGCGGTGCGGTCGCTGCGTGCCCTCGCTCCTGCGGGGTCGGCGGTCGCGTCGTTCGACGGCGGCATGCACGTGCTGGTCGACGCGCTCGTGGCGGACGTCGTCGCGCACGGCGGGGTCGTGCGGACGGGGGCGGACGTGACGGGGGTGCGGCGCGCCGACGCGGGCAGCGACGGGCTCACCGGGGCGGGCGCCGAGCGGGAGACGACGGGGGCCGGCGGAGGCACTGCGCCTGGCTCCGCCGGAGGGGCAGGTGCCGAGCAGCGGGAGCCGACGGTGGCCCACGACGCCATGGCGCCTGACGCTGCCGGAGGAGCGGACGTCGATCTCGGGGGCACCGCGTTCGAGGTCGTGCTGCGCGGGGAGCCGCCGGTGAGCACCGCGCGGCTCGTGCTCGCGACGCCCGCCGCGCCGGGGCTGCTCGCGGCCGGCCTCGCGCCGGGGCTCGCGGGCCACCGGCCCGACCCGGGTGCCGACGTCGTGCTCGCGACGCTCGTGCTCGACGCGCCGGAGCTCGACGCGGCGCCGCGCGGCACGGGCGTCCTCGTGACGCCGGACGTGCCGGGGGTGCGGGCGAAGGCGCTCACGCACGCGTCCGCGAAGTGGGGGTGGGTCGCGCGCGCGGCCGGCCCCGGTCGCCACGTCGTGCGGCTGTCCTACGGTGTCGCCGGCCGCGCGACCGGGTCCGTGGCGGACGACCCGCGCGACCTGGACGCCGACCGGCTCACGGCCCTCGCGCTGCGGGACGCCTCGACGCTGCTGGGGGTGCCGTTGCGACCCGAGCAGGTCCTCGGCGCTGCCCGGGTCGCGTGGTCGCAGTCGCTGCCGCGGCCGAGCGCGGCGCACCGGGACGTCGTCGCGCGGGTGCGGGCCGACGTCGCGGGGCTGCCCGGGGTCGCGGTGTGCGGGGCGTGGGTCGCCGGGAACGGGCTCGCGTCCGTCGTGCCCGACGCCCGGCGCGCCGCGCGGTCGGTGCTCGGGAAAGGGCCCGCGGAAAAGGCGTGACGCGTGCCACACTGGCGCTGACGAGAATTGTTCTGACAGTCGGTCAGCAACGAGTCACATTCTCCGCGCAATTACCGCGACGCCGCCGCGGGATTTCGCCGGCAGCGCACGGCCGCCCCCACTTTTCGACAACCCCCGCCGGGTGGACGACACTGGGGCCATGCCCTCGACCGTTCGTATCGGCACGCGCGCGAGCACCCTGGCGCTCACCCAGACCGGGCACGTCGCCGACGCGCTGGCCCGGCTCGGCGGCTTCGACGTCGAGATCGTGCACGTCCGCACGGAGGGCGACCGGCTCACCGGCTCGCTCGCGACGCTCGGCGGCACGGGCGTCTTCGTCACCGCGCTGCGCGACGCCCTGCTCGACGACCGGTGCGACGTCGCCGTCCACTCGCTCAAGGACCTCCCGACCGGCCCTGCCGACGGGCTCGTGCTCGGCGCCGTCCCGCCCCGCGAGGACCCCCGCGACGTGCTGTGCGCGCGCGACGGCTGGACGCTCGCGACCCTGCCGCCCGGCGCACGCGTCGGCACCGGCTCCCCGCGCCGCGCTGCACAGCTCCGGGCCGCCCGGCCCGACCTCGACGTCGTCGACATCCGCGGCAACGTCGACACCCGCCTGCGCCGCGTCGCACCCGGCGACCTCGACGCGGTCGTGCTCGCGCGCGCCGGGCTCGCGCGGCTCGGCCGGCTCGACGCGGTCACGCAGGAGCTCGACCCCGCGGTGATGACGTCCGCCGCCGGCCAGGGGGCTCTCGCCGTCGAGGTCCGCGCGGGCGTCACCGACCCGCAGCTCGCAGCCGCGCTCGCCGCGCTCGACGACCCGGCCTCGCGCCTCGCGGTCGCCGCGGAGCGCGCGCTGCTCGGGCACCTCGAGGCCGGCTGCGCGGCCCCCGTCGGCGCCCTCGCCCGCCTCGACGCCGCCCCGCCGGACGACCCGTCCGCGGCCGACGCGCGGCTCGACGGCGCCCCCGGTCACGTGCTCACGCTCGACGCCGTCGTGGTCCGCACCGACGGCTCGCAGCAGCTGCGCCGCTCGGCCCGCGCCACGCTCGCGCCGGAGTCCCCGACCGTCGACTCCGTGACCGACGTGCCGGCGGACCCGCGCGGCACCGGGCGGCTCGTCGGGCACGTCGACCCCGAGCGCCACGCCGCCGCCGAGACGCTGGGCCGCACGCTCGCCCAGGAGCTCCTGGACGCGGGCGCGGCCGGCCTCGCCGAGCTCGGTCCCCGCTGATGCCGGGCCGCATCCCCGACGGGGTCCTGCGCACCGACGTCGACCCGGCGCGCCTCGCCGGACCGCTCACGGGCACGCGGGTGCTCGTGCCGCGCGCCGACGACGGGGCCGACCCGCTCGTCATCGCGCTGCGGGCCGCAGGCGCCGAGCCGGTGCCGGTCGCGCTGATCCAGACCGTGCCGCCCGAGGACCCGACGGAGCTCGACGACCTGCTGCTCGCGCTCGGCTCGGGCTGGTACACGTGGCTCGCGATCACGAGCGCTGCGGCCGTCCCCGCGCTGGTGGACCGCGCCGAGGAGGTCGGGACGCCGCTCGCCGAGCTCGTGCAGGGCACGCGCGTCGCCGCTGTCGGGCCCGCCACCGCGCGGGCGCTGCGCGCGGAGGGCGTCGAGGTGGACCTCGTGCCGTCCGGCGCGTCGTCGGCCGCGACGCTGCTCGCCGTGTGGCCGGCTCTCCCGTCGGCTGCAGGCGACGGGCCCGACGCCCACCCGCCGGCGCTGCCCTCGCCACGGACGTCCCCGGACGACGGCTCGTCCGACCCCCACGCCGCCGCGGACCACGACCCCGGCCGCGTCCTCGTGCCGCACGCCGACCTCGCCGCGCCGACGCTCACGACCGGGCTGCGCGCGCGGGGGTGGGAGGTCGACGACGTCGTCGCGTACCGGACGGTGCGCGGTCCCGACCCCGATCCCGTGGTGCACGAGGACTGGACCGCCGGGCGGGTCGGCGCCGTGCTCCTGACCTCGGGCAGCACCGCCCGGAACCTGCTCGACCTGCTCGGCGAGCCGCCCGCGGGCACGCTCGTGTGCTGCATCGGCTCGTCGACCGCCGCGGAGGCCGCCCGCCTCGGGCTGCGGGTCGACGCGGTCGCCGAGGAGCAGACGCCGGCCGGCCTCGTCGCCGCGCTCGTGCGCGCCCAGGCCGCGACCCGGGCCGAACTCGGCGCGACCCGGTCCGGCCTCGCCGCGTCCGGGCACGACCCCGCCACGACCGGGCCCGGCCTCGCCGCGGACGGGTCCGGCCTCGCCGCGGGCGGGTCCGACCCCGCCGGCCCACCCACCCCCAGCCGACCGACCGACTCCCCGTCACCCGAGGTGACCGCATGACGCAGCCGACGACCCCGCCCCTCCCGACACCGCCCGCCCGCCCCGTCTCCGTCCCCGCCCGCCCCGTCCCCACCCCCGGCCGCACGCGCCTGCGCCGCCTGCGGCAGAGCCCCGCGATGCGCCGCCTGGTCGCCGAGACCCGCGTGCACCCCGCCGAGCTCGTGCTGCCGGTCTTTGTCAAGGAGGGGCTGACCGAGCCGCGGCCGATCACCTCGATGCCCGGCGTCCAGCAGCACACGCGCGACTCGCTGCGCCGGGCCGCTGTCGAGGCCGCCGAGGCCGGGCTGGGCGGCGTGATGCTGTTCGGCGTCCCGGAGCACCGCGACGCGACGGGCACCGGCGCGACCGACCCCGACGGCATCCTCAACGTCGCGATCGCCGACGTCGTCGCCGAGGTCGGGGACGCGCTCGTCGTGCAGGCCGACCTGTGCCTCGACGAGTTCACCGACCACGGCCACTGCGGCGTGCTGACCGCGTCGGGCGCCGTGGACAACGACGCGACGCTCGTCCGGTACGCGGAGATGGCCCTCGCGCAGGCCCGGGCGGGCGCCCACCTCGTCGGGCTCAGCGGGATGATGGACGGCCAGGTCGCGGTCGTGCGGGACGCGCTCGACGGCGAGGGCTTCCTCGACACCGCGGTGCTCGCGTACGCCGCGAAGTACGCGTCGGCGTTCTACGGCCCGTTCCGCGAGGCGGTCGAGTCGACGCTCGAGGGCGACCGCCGCACGTACCAGATGGACCCGGCGAACCGCCGGGAGGCCGCGCGCGAGGTCATGGTCGACATCGCCGAGGGCGCGGACGTCGTCATGGTCAAGCCCGCGCTGGCCTACCTCGACGTGCTCGCGGACGTCGCCGCGACGTCGGCCGTCCCCGTGGCCGCGTACCAGGTGTCCGGCGAGTACGCGATGGTCGAGGCGGCCGCCGCGAACGGCTGGATCGACCGTCGGCGCGCCGTGACGGAGTCGGTGCTCAGCATCCGGCGTGCGGGTGCCGATCATGTCCTGACGTACTGGGCGGTGGAGCTGGCCGGGTGGCTGGCGGAGGAGAGCAGATGAGCGAGCAGGCGCCGGAGACCTCCGAGCGGTACTTCGCGCGGGCGCGCGGCGTCATCCCCGGGGGTGTGAACTCGCCGGTCCGCGCGTACGGGGTCGTCGGCGGCACCCCGCGGTTCATCGCGTCGGCGAAGGGCCCGCACGTCACCGACGTCGACGGGCGCGAGTACGTCGACCTCGTGTGCTCGTGGGGGCCGGCGATCCTGGGCCACGCGCACCCGGCGGTGCTCGACGCGGTGCACGCCGCCGCCGACCGGGCCCTGTCGTTCGGGGCGCCGACGCTCACCGAGGTCGAGCTCGCCGAGGAGATCCGCAACCGGGTCCCGGCCGTCGAGCGCCTCCGGCTCGTCTCGACCGGCACCGAGGCGACGATGACCGCGATCCGGCTCGCGCGCGGCGCCACGGGTCGCGACCGCATCATCAAGTTCGCGGGCTGCTACCACGGGCACGTCGACTCGCTCCTGGCCTCCGCGGGGTCCGGGCTCGCGACGCTCGCGCTGCCCGGCTCGGCCGGCGTGACGGCCGCGGTCGCCGCCGAGACGATCGTGCTCCCGTACAACGACCTCGCCGCGGTCGAGGCCGCGTTCGCGGAGCACGGCGACAGCATCGCCGCGATCATCACCGAGGCGGCGCCCGCGAACATGGGCGTCGTCCCGCCGCTGCCCGGGTTCAACCGGGCGCTCTCACGGATCGCGCACGACCACGGCGCGCTGCTCATCCAGGACGAGGTGCTCACCGGGTTCCGCGTGAGCCCGTCGGGCTGGTGGGGCCTCGAGGGTTCCGTCGAGGGCTGGGACGCGGACCTGTTCACGTTCGGCAAGGTCGTCGGCGGTGGTCTGCCCGTCGCCGCGGTCGGGGGCCGGCGCGACGTCATGGAGGGCCTCGCGCCGATGGGCCCCGTCTACCAGGCCGGCACCCTCTCGGGGAACCCGGTCGCGACCGCCGCCGGGCTGGCGACGCTGCGCGCGGCGGACACCGCGGTGTACGGCCGGGTCGACACGGTCGCCGCCGTGCTGCGGGGCGCGTTCACGCAGGCGCTCAGCGCCGAGGGCGTCCCGCACGTCGTGCAGTGGGCCGGGAACCTGTTCAGCACCTTCTTCGGGGAGGACGCGGCCCAGCACGGCGCGCGCGACTACGCGCAGGTCCAGGCCAGCGAGTCGTGGCGCTACCCGGCGTTCTTCCACGCGCTGCTCGACCACGGGGTGTACGCGCCGCCGTCGGGCTTCGAGGCGTTCTTCGTCTCGGCCGCGCACGACGACGACGCGGTCAACCGGGTGATCGACGCGCTCCCGGCGGCGGCGAAGGCGGCTGCGGCGGCGACGGCCCCGGAGCACTGAGGGTCCGGCCCGGCGCGCTCGGCCGACGTCGGCCGACGACGGCCGACGACGGCTCAGAACCGGCCGCCGCGGGGCGGTAGCCTGCCGGACGTGAATCCGCCGGCGACCGACACCCAGGCGGACCTCGAGGACGAGCTCGACGACGAGCGCCGGTACCTCGCCGACGCCCGCGCGGCGCTCGGGCGCATGCGGGACCGCGCGGAGGCGCTGCTCGACGTCGGGGCCGGCACGGTCGGGGACGCGTACGCCGCGGAGCGGCTGGGGGTGGCCCTCGTCCGGCGCGTCCGGGAGCTCACCGTCGACGAGGACACGCCCCTGTTCTTCGGGCGGCTCGACCTCGCGGAGCCTGCCGAGGACGACCCCAGCGACGACTCGACGCGCTTCTACATCGGCCGCCGCCACGTGACCGACGACGTGAGCCACCCGCTCGTGCTCGACTGGCGGGCGCCGGTGTCGCGCGCGTTCTACCGGGCCAGCGTGCGCGAGCCGCTCGGCGTGCTGACGCGGCGGCGGTTCGGGTCGTCGGGCGGGGCGCTCACGAGCTTCGAGGACGAGCACCTCGACCGCGGGAGCGCCGCTGCGGGCGGCGAAGCGGCGGACGGCGGGGCGGCGGCCGGCGGGGCGAGCAGCATCCTCACCGCCGAGATCGAGCGCCCGCGCGTCGGGCCCATGCGGGACATCGTCGCGACGATCCAGCCCGAGCAGGACGAGCTCGTGCGGGCCGACCTGGCGGTGTCGCTGTGCGTGCAGGGCGGCCCGGGCACCGGCAAGACCGCCGTGGGTCTGCACCGCGCGGCGTTCCTCTTCTACACGCACCGCCAGCGGCTGCGGCACGCGGGCGTCCTCATCGTCGGGCCCAACCGCACGCTCATCCGGTACATCGCCCAGGTCCTGCCGTCGCTCGGCGAGCTCGACGCCGAGCAGGTCAGCGTCGGCGACCTCTACCCGCTCGACGCGCGCGCGACGGACCCGCCCGAGGTCGCGGTGCTCAAGCACGACGTGCGCCTGGCGACCGTGCTGCACCGCGCGCTGTGGTCGCGCATCGCGCGCGCGGCGACGCCGGTCACCGTGCCGCACGGCTCCTACCGCTACACGCTGTCCCCGTCCGCGCTCGACGCTCTCGTCGACGAGGCGCGCGCCCAGGCGACGACCTACGGCGGCGGGCGCGAGCGGCTGCGGTCACGGATCGCCGCCGCGCTGATGCGGACCGTCGAGAACCGCAGCGCCGAGGCGCCCAGCGAGTCGTGGTTCCGCAGCACGAGCCGCAGCCGCCCGGTCACCCAGGCGCTCGACGCGGTGTGGCCGGCGACGACCCCCGAGGCGCTCGTGCACGGGCTGCTCTCGGACCGCGCCGCGCTCGCCGCCGCGGCCGACGGCGTCCTCGACGACGCCGAGCAGGAGCTGCTGCTGTGGCCGAGGCCGGCGCGCACGCCCCGGGCCGTGCGGTGGAGCGAGCACGACGCGGTGCTGCTCGACGAGGTCGCCGGGCTGCTCGACCGGCCCCGCGGCTACAGCCACCTCATCGTCGACGAGGCGCAGGACCTGTCCCCGATGCAGTGCCGGGCGCTCGCCCGCCGCAGCACCCACGGGTCCGTGACCGTCCTGGGTGACCTCGCGCAGGGCACGACCCCGTGGGCGGCCCGGAGCTGGCAGGACACGCTGACGCACCTCGACAAGGCAGGCGCCGACGTCGTCCCGCTCACCACCGGGTTCCGCGTGCCGCGCGTCGTCATGGAGTACGCGAACGGGCTCGTGCCGTCGCTCGGCCTCGACCTTCCGGTCACGACGTCACTGCGGCAGGACGGCTCGCTGCGGGTGCGGCAGGTCGACGACCTCGTCGCCGGTGCGGCGGACGAGTGCCGCGCGGCGCTCGGCTTCGAGGGGTCGATCGGGCTGATCGTGCCCGACTCGCTCGTCGAGGACGCGGCGCGGGCGCTCGACGCCGCCGGGCTCGCGTGGGACCGCACCGACGCCGAGGAGCCGACCGGCCGGGTCACGCTCGTGCCCGCGTCCGTCGCGAAGGGCCTCGAGTACGACCACGTCGTCGCGGTCGAGCCCGCGCGGGTCGTCGCCGAGGAGGCCCGGGGCCTGCACCGGCTCTACGTCGTGCTGACGCGTGCGGTGTCCCGGCTCGTCGTCGTGCACCGCGAGCCGCTGCCCGCGGAGCTGGGGGCACGCGACGCCGCGTGAGCCCCCCGGGCCCGGCGACGTTCTCGCGCAGGCGCGCGACCGACGAGCGCTGATGTCTGACGGCGGCGGGCAACGGACTCAGGTCGCCGTCCACCTACGTCCCCACATCGGAGCGGTGCTGCTCGCGGCGCTGCGGACAGACGAGCACGACGCCGCGACGAGCAAGGCCGAGCGGTGTCACACAACTCGTCGGGACAACCTGAGAAGGCTCAGCAGTTGAGTGCGCGAGATGTGAACACCACGAGAGACTGGCACGGCGCTGAACTGCGGTGATGCACTCGAACGGTGGCTTAAGTGCAGCTTTTGGCGCTCGGCGTCCCGCGGGGTGACCGAGTGACCTGGCCGGAGATCGGACACGCCGCGACCTGCAGCGAAGCCGCTCCACGGTCGAACACCGCTGAAACCGGTCGGTCAGACCTGGTTGTCGATGTCCCACAGAACGGCCCGTGTCATCGCCCACGCTGCCGGTGGCGGACAGCAAGACCGCATGACGTCGAGAACGCCGGGATCGGCGCCCGCACCTCATCCATTGCGACCTGAGCGGCGTGAGAGCAACGGGAGTAGCGCCTCGTCGACGATGCGCTCAAAGTCGGCGCGATCGATGGGGTGGCCGGTGATGTGGGGCAGGCCGGTCAGGAGCCCGACGACCACGGCCAGGTCGATCGATCCCTTCGGCCATTCGGGGTCGGCCGGGTCGTGCGCGGCCACCCTCATGGCTGCAGCCGTGGCGTCGATGAACCTGATGCGTAGCGCGTCCACGAGTTCGGTCTGGTCGAGGCCGGTGCTCAGGAGGGCGCTGATGATGCGCTGACGACGGGGATCCATGCATCCCGAGGCGGCGATGATTCCCTCGACGAGGTCATCTCGCAGATTCCCGGTCACCGGGGCGGCGCTGGCGAAGGTGATCGTGTCGACCGCGTCAGCGAGCAGGTCGGTCAGGGTGCCCCAGCGCCGATACACCGTTGACTTGCCGACGCCTGCGCGGGCGGCGACCGCTTCCATGCTGATCGCCGTCGGGCCTTGTTCACTGATCAGGTCGAGGGCGGCTTCGAGGATCTGCGTGTCGCGCCCGAGATCGCGCGTGCGCCCGACGGTGCCGGCGGGGCGCTGGCGCTGAGGCGCGATGGGTTCAGCGGCAGACATGGTCTCTCCAGAGTACGTCGGTGACGCGGCAGTCATGCTCCGCCTCGAGTGTGCGGTACAGCACCGTATCGATACGGTATCGTTTCGATACGGTAGTGTACCAATCCACGCAGGGCGACCTGCTCCCGGCGCTCACGCAGAGTGCCGGTCCACCGACGCGAGAGATACGACGCCATGACTGAAAAGACCAAGAGAGTGCTGGTGACCGGGGCCACCGGGCTGCAGGGTGGTGCCGTTGTTCAAGCGCTCCTGCGTGGGGGCCACACGGTGACGGCGTTCGTGCGCAACCCTGACTCGGACTCGGCCCGAGTTCTCGCCCGGCAGGGTGTCGCTATGGCGACGGGGAATCTGGACGACATCGCATCGCTGGAGGCCGCCAGCGCCGGGCACGACGCAGTCTTCTCCGTCCAGCTCGCAGGCGTCGACCCCACCAACCCCGGCGTCGAGCGACGCCAGGCCCTCAACATCGCCACCGCAGCCAAGCGCGCCGGCGTAAGTCAGATCATCCACACGTCTGTGTCGGGAACCGGATGGCGAAGCCAGCACCCTGGCTACGTGCAGGGAGACATGTTCCAGGCGTACTGGGAGCAGAAGGAAGCCGCGGAAGACGCCGTGCGTCAGTCGGGCGTCGCCCGATGGACGATCCTCAAGCCGGCGTTCTTCATGGACAACTTCCTCCCCGGCGACAACAAGAATCTGTTCCCCGAGCTCCACCACCTGCCTGAGGGAAGCCTGGCGACCTCGGATGGACCCCAGACGGTTCTGGCACTCATCAACACCGACGACTTCGGGGCTGCGGTAGCCGCCGTCGTGGCTGACCCCGATGGGTTCCACGAGGCGGAGATCGAGTTCGCCGGAGACGCGATGACACACACGGAGATCGCCGAGGTCATCTCCGCAATCGCTAACCGCAACGTCACGGCCGTCTTCCGCAACCCTGAGGAGTGGGAGCAAGTTCGCGGAGCAACCCAGAGGGGCGAGCGAACCTGGGACGACCTCGTCGGCTACCCCGCGCGCCCCCACCACGCCGCGCGCTACGGCCTGAGCACCACGACCTTCAGGCAGTGGGCAGCACGCCAAGACTGGCGCATTCCCACCTCCGAGAACTGATCTTCACCCGCTGGGATCGCCGGGTCGTGTCGCTCTGGCTCGTCGCGTGGTTGACGCGGTGTGGAGAGTGCGACGCGCGGCCCACCTTGGTCGACCGTGACGGGTCGCGCGACACCGCGTCGACCAGGTGTCTCCATGGACTCCGTTGACACGCGCAGCGGCTGGCGGCCACGGCGGCGACCGCGAGTCGCGCCACAAAACGTGCTGGCAGAGACGCCGGGGATGATGGCGCGGCGGCAGAGCACTCTCCCGCGCCCTCATTCTCCACTCAGACAGTTAGGAGACACGCCCTAGCTCGAACAGCGGCCCGCGGGGGCGGCCCGCGTACATGGACGCAAACGTTCGTTTAGGTACACGGCGCGTCGACGGTGCGGCGCAGGGCTCAGCGGCCGGGGAGGTAGCGCTCGAGCTCGGTCTCAGCTGCAGCCTGTAGTTCCGGCACGGGCCGGCCCCAGCCGGCGGTCCACTCGTCGGCGAGACCGATGAACGGGCCTAGATCGAGGTCGGGCTCTGCCTCACCAAGCCGCGCGAGCATCACGACCGCACCGGCAGTGTCACGGTCGCGCTGCCACTGCGCGGCGACGTAGCTGGCGACGATGTTCCGGACAGCCAACGGTTCTCGCGGCGGCTCGACCCGAGCCTCATCAAGGGCGTCGCGCAGCAGCTGCTCGAGCGTCCAAGGGTCGTGGCCGGCGTGACCCGCGAGCATCCGCACCGCCTCGGTGTCGACGAGATCGGCGGCCAACCAGCGCGCTGCCAGGCCAGGGAGCTGATCCGTCCTGATCACTCCGACCGTGTGCAGCACAGCGGTCTCGCTGAGATTGGGCAGCGGGCTCCCGTCCGAGTGCATGCCTTCATCATCCCGGCGCCCGAGTGCATGCACTCAAACGATCGTTTGGGTACATGGCCGCAAGCTTCTTGAGGAGGTCGCCTTGGCGTCCTGTACGGCTCGACGGTGCTTCGTTCACGGCCGAAGTGGCTCCCTGCACCACACGGCTGGCCACGGTTAACGCATGCAGGTACGTTTACGTGTGAACGCAAACCGTGAGCAAGGAGGTGCGCAGGGTGAAGACACTCCCTGACCTGCCCACCCACCCGTTCACGCCAGCGGACGCTGCTGCTGCTGGAGTGACCGAGTGGATCTTGCGGCAGCGAGTCCGCGACGGCGAGATCATGCGCGTCGGCCGTGGCCTGTATCAGCGCACCGACACCGAGCCGGTGGACCTCGACCTCGTGCAGGCCGTGCAGCGCGCGCCGCGCGCGACTTTGTGCCTCACGAGCGCGCTCGCACATCACGAACTCGTCGACACGATCCCGCGCACCATCGACCTTGCGCTCCCCCGCGGGTCCCGGCGACCGGCCCTCGACCGACCCATCACCTGGCACTTGTTCGACGTGGACACCTTCGACCTCGGCCGTGAGGACACACCGATCCACGGCACCCCGTACCGCATCGGCGTGTACAGCGCGGAGCGCTCCATCGTCGACGCCTTCCGCCTTCGTGACCTCGTCGGGTATGAGGCGGGCGTTGAAGCGCTCCGCACGTGGCTTCGCCGGCGCGGGTCGAACCCAGCGAAGCTGCTCGCGATAGCCCGAGAGCTTCCCCGCGCGCAGGCGCCTCTGCGCAACGCGCTGGTTCACCTCGCATGACCGGGCCGGTCGACCCGCTCACGCTGCGTCCGACGCAGGTCCTCGCCCGCCTTCTGCAGCTCTCCCGCGCGACGAGGCGGCCGGCGCAGGAGGTCTACACCCTGTACGTCCTCGAGCGGGCGTTGGACTGACTTAGTCGCACGACGTACGGACAGAGCCTGCCGATCGTGGAACGGGATCTGCCAGAGTCGTTCGTCGGGCTCGCCGAGGACGAGCAGGACCGACGGATCGACCTGGCCTTGTCGGTCGTCTGGCGCTGGGCCACAGCGGAGGGCGCCGACCACATGCGGGTCGAGGTCGTGCCGAGCGACGCCGACCTTGCTCGGCAGGCCGGCCTGGAGGCGACCGGTAGCACGGTCTGTGCTTCGTCGGTCCGTTCAGCGTGGCGGTAGGCATCGAACTCTTGGCGGCGAACCCCGAGCGGGTGTGGGTGTGGGCCGGAAACCGGCCCCTGGTGTTCGTGTACGAGACCTGGGACACGGTCGTCGTCCAGCTCCCCGAAGAGCAGGTCGAACGGTTCTCAACCCAGTTCGCAGCCGCCCTCTCGTAAGCACTCGAACTGCCGAGCCATCCGGCTGCCGCAGCGCAGCCCGCCATCGTTTGAGTGCACCCTCGCTCGTGGCAGGGGACTGCTTCACCTCGTGGCGGCGCTCCGCAGGCCTCGGGCTCAGGGGATGCTGGGGCGCGTGACTGTTGAAGGTGGCGCCCCGGGCGTCGACGCTGCGCTGCGGGCGGTGTACGGGCAGAAGCAGCCGGATGTCCGCTGGGTGACGGAGCACCGCTGGCACGACGGGGGCCCCGATCCGTTGGACGAGGTCCTCGTCTACACCCGGACCGAACCCGTGCCGCACTGGCACTACGTCGCCGTCGGCCTGACCTCGACCGCCGTCGGCCCCCCAGACGCTCGCCATGTCCTCGACGATCCCGAGGACGGTCGCGGTTGGACTTTCGAGCTCACCGCCCGCCTGGCCCGCACCGACAGCCCCGAGCACGAGCACCCCCCGGTGTTCATGGCGAACCTGCTGCAGAACCTCACGCGCTACGTCGTGGAGACGTTCACCCCGTTCGGGCCCGGCCACACCATGGACCTGTACGGCCCGATCCAGCAGGGCTCGAGCACACCCGTCGGGCACGTGCTGTTCATGGAGGACCCCGAGCTCGGGCGCGGCCCTCGCGGGGACACCCGAGAGGCCGGCGCGGACGCGATCGACTTCCTGCAGGTGGTCGGCCTGACCGCCGACGAGGCTGCCGCGAAGAAGACCTGGACCGACACCGGTTTCGCTGCGCTCTACGAGCAGTACTACCCGCTCCTGGTGACCCGGCTCGACCGGGACTCGATCCTCACCGACCCGCGCGCGCTCGCCGCGGTCGAGGCCGGCCGTGCCACAGACGGGTCCTCCCTCGGAGGACTGGTCGTCGAGCAGCTCACCGTCACCCAGGCCGGCCGCCTCGCACGGTTCCGACGGCGAGCACCCCTGACCGTCACCCTCGGCGCCAACGTGGTGGACACCCTGCGCGCCACGCTCCCCCTGCGCATCGGCGCCGGAGACGACTTCTCCCTCGAGAGCGAGCACGCCCGCGTGACGTTCACACCCCAGGCGCACGGGGACCCGCACGAGCACGAGCCCGGCCACTGGGTCATCGGCCTGACCCCTCAACAGGCCCACGCCGTAGCCGCGCAGCTACTCCCCCGAGCCGGTACCTACCGGGCGGCCGAGCTGCCCACTGTCGACTTCCTCGTCGAGCGCACCACCGTCCGCGACCACGACGACACCCCGCTCCGCACCATCGGCTGAGCGTTACATGCACCTGAACCCTCGTTTACGTACACGTCCCTGCGCGGGGCGGCGGACCGAGACCGCCGGCCCGGCGAGGTGGCGTGACGACGCGGAGGTAGCAGGTGCTGGACATCGACTGGGAAGAGCCCGCGTCGCAGGCGTGTCCCGACTGCGGCGGCCGGCGTCAGCTGGTCACTGGCCAGGTGTTCAACGACGGGACGAGCTCCGCTGCGTTCCTCGCCTTCCTCTACAACCATGAGAGCGGCCGAGAGGTGTACCTCGACCTCATCATCGGCACCTGGGAAGACAACGGCGCCCCCTCGACACGGCTCACCTTCTCCACCCGCACCGGCCCGACGGAGGGTGGCGTCATCGGCTCCACCCTGCTCGACGGGCGCGCCAACTCACCGGACTACGGCATCGTTGGCAAGAAGGTCTCCCGCGATGAGGGGCTGAACCACCCGCTGCTGCCCATCGTCCGGCGCTGCAACGACACCGTCCTTGCACAGATTCCGGCCGTCGCCCAGCACCTCACCGGGCCACACACGCATGAGTCGCGGCGGCGTCGCTGGCCCTGGCACAGGGCCCAGATCTGCCCGTCCCACCTCCACGCCCCGGGGTACGTCTACCCAAACGATCGTCGCAGTTCGCGCGCTGACCCACTCGGCGTCTGTGACGGCCGTCAGACGCGTTGGTCTGCTGAGCTCGCCGGTCGTCCGCGCGGAACCCTCTTTCGCAGGCGAACGACGAGGTACTCCTTCGCGTGTGCGTTCGTCTGGAAGGTGTCGGCGAGGCGACGTGCCTCGTCCTCGGAGATGAAGGGCGTCGCCTGCGACTCCCATCCCCAGCGCTCCAGCGGCCGGCCGCGGCTGTCTCGCTGCTCGGGATCGCGGTAGTAGTAGGCGCCGGAGCCGTCGGCCAAGCGCACGACGATGCCCCACTCCGCGATCTGCTCTGCTCGGCGCGCGGGCTTGCGCTTCTCCCTCGGCACTACGCTTCCCTTCTCGTGCGGAGACAAGATCGAAACACCCCTCGGCCGTCCTGTCCTCGCCTTCCCCTCGTTCCGCTGCGGCGGGAGGCCGCGTCGTGACGGCAGACGACGGGCGTTCGCGCGCGACCGTGAAGCGGCGCATGCGCGAGCTGAGCCGACGGCTCGACCAGTGGGATCCGATCGGTGTCTACCGATACGAGGACGGGCCACCGCCAGGCGAGTATGACCATCTCGTCGCACCGACCTTCAGCCGGCTTCGCAACGGCGCTACCGCCGAGGCGATCGCGGCCGCGCTGGCACACGAGCTCGTCGACCACTTCGGGCTACAGCCATCAGCCCGACCCCTCGCCTTCGCCGAAGAACTGCGCCGGTGGTGGGACAGCGAGACGCACGCCGACCACTGACGCCTCCGTACATGTACTCAAGCCTTCGTTTGAGTACATGCTGCTGCCGACGATGGACACGTGCGGCATCAGCCAGCCGTGGCCGGCATCGGTACGCGAGACGTCGTCGCGATGGGTCGCTCTACGTGAACGACGCCGGACGGCTGGACGTGCCGGTCCGGTTGCTCGACGGCGTCCTCAACGCGATGTCCCGTCCCGGATGGTCCGCCGCCCCCGCCCAGCGGTACGCCTACGCAGACGGCCTGCGGTTCAAGCTGCGCTGGGCGCCGCCTGCTCGGGACCGACGATGCGGCCATCTGGCGCTCAGGGCCCGAACGTGAGCACCTCGAGGCCGCCGGCGCGCTGCTGATCGCTCCCGACGAGCGACGCGGCCTGCAACCCGCCGACATCGCCACCATCCGCACGTGGCTCGAACCACCGCCCACCCGCGAAACGTGATCTGACGCTGCGAGTACGTGGACACAACCGTTCGTCCAGGTACGCGCACAGCCGAGCCCATCAGCCCGGTGGACTCTCCGACGATCTGCGACGCGCTGGTCCGGCTCAGCTCGCCGGCCGCCGCCCAGGCCGGCGAGGCCCTGGCACAGCGCCAAGACGCCCGAGTGATCCCGGTCGCGCTCGACAAGCTCTCCCACGACGACGTCGCGGACCTGTGGGTACGGAGCGCCGCTCGCACCTTGGCCCGACCGTGCGTTCCTGCCCGTGCTGCTCCGCCGGCGCGACACCGGATGGCCCGACCGACCCGACGGACCCGGCCTCACCATCGAGCGCGAGCAACAGCTCGCCGTCCTCGACGACGCCATCACCGCCGCACGGACGGCGTGACCGGGACGCACGGCCTCCCCTTCCGCCACGCCGGGGCGACGTGCATGTGCTCGAACGTTCGTCTGAGTGCACCCGTCGGGCGTCCGTGCGGTGGATGCGCGCAGCGCACGGTCATGCCGCTGCGCGGTCCACCGGAACGCGGGGCCGCCGGCGCTTCCGTGCGCGTGGTGCCGGGTCTACGGTCCAGACATGGTTCACGACGATCGCCCTCGGTTTCGTAGCCGAGCCGTCGCGGTCCTTCGCTCGGAGGCTCTGGTCTGGGCCGTGGTTCTCGGATGCCTGTCGGCGCTTGCCGCCGCCTCCGGGGCGCTGAGCGACTGAGGCGAGAGGGACCCGGACCTGTCACGTGCTCCGGGCGCACTTCGACGCGCGCTCATGCTGCTGCGGTCGACCCGGAGGGCGCACGCACATGACCGGAAGCGTCTGCGTGGGGACGGCGTCTGGCGCTCGTCCAGGTGATGGCCGGACGTGCGGGCTGGCCGCTAGTGTCGCTCGGGGGTACCGACACGGGGGACGCTGTTGGCGGGCTTCGCCGAGGTGTGCGGGTTGCTCTGGGGAATGGCATCGTGCGGAAGCCCCGATGGGGATGGTCGTATGCCTGACGAGATGACTCCACCTGCCGGAGTGCTCGACGCGATGGCAGAGGACTGGCGGCGATCGCTGCCTGCTCGCGAGGACGGCGCGAACTCCGGGTCGCCGAAGGTGTCGACGTGACCCCGCACACCATCCGATGGGCTGGCCCGAACGAGCTGCCCGAGGAGTGGGGCGACTGCGCCTGGCACGAGGTGGCGCGGTAGGGCATCGAACCGTCCAGACACCCAAGACCATGGCTCGCGCCGCAGCCGACGTCGCGCTCCCCAGGTGTGCGTGGACGATCGTTCGAGCACGTGTCCGGGTCCGACGATGCGGTCTCATCGGGAAGGGACGTGGCGCCCGTCCCCGTGGACTACGTTCTCGGGGTGCGCCGAAGTTGGATCGGTCAGATCTCCCCTGGTGAGCTGGCGTGAGCCGGGTCGCCGCGGAGAGCTACGTGCGGGTCGACGGCGAGTTCCGCCCGATCCGTGAGGCCGGGCGTCATGACAACAGCTGTCTCTACGTGCCGGGTGCGATCAGCCTGATTGTGGACGGGGTCGAGCTGCTGGGCGTGAAGCTGTGGGACGACGTGAACCTGTTGTGGCCGTTCGTCGTGCAAGCGCTCGATGAGTGCCGGCGGTCAGGTTCAGGACAGAGAGCGTTCCCTGACCAGCCGATCCATGTGAGCGCGGAGACGCTGCAGCGAGGGGGCGATGTCTTGGTGAGGATCACGACGCCGGACAGAACGATCGACCGGAGTGCCGTCGTGCCGGCAGACGAGCTCTACGCCGTGGTCGCCCGCGCGGGCATCCAGTTCTTCGAGGAGCTGCGACGGTTGTGCGGCCCGAGGCGTTATCCGTCCCAGGAGGAGGCAGCGCTCCGACGATGGCTCGCCGAGCTGGACCTGCCGCCCCACCCCGACGGAGCCCCGAGCGCGACACCGGGCGACGAAGCGTTGCCATGGTGGGCCTGAACGGCCTTCGGCCACGATGGACCGGTGCCACGCGCGCAGTGTGGGCGCGGATCACGTCCGGCATTGTTTCGCCGGCCACACGGAGTGCTCACCCTCTCTCCTGGGCGACTACGCGGTCTCCGGGCGGACGGTGCATCGGTGACCTGCTCGGACGCGTGCGCAGGTGGGAGCGCACTGCGGCCCCTGGTCGGCCAGAGGGTCGAATCGGCGACCGTGCGCGGGGGCGGCTTCCGCATCCTCTTCGAGGATCGGTCGGTCGTCGACGTCCTCGACTCCTCCACCGAGACGAGCCATCAGCTTCAGCTCGGGACACTCCTGACTCTCGTCTGACCCGGCCACCGGACCGCCCGACCCGGCCAGCCGTCACCCTGCGACACGTACGCACACGAGCGTTCGAGAGCACCCTCGCGCTGCGGACGAGCGCGCCAGGCGCGTTCACGAGGGAGCTCGACGCGATCGCACCCGGTCCTCGTCGACAGACCCGGGGCCGAGTGGCTGAGCAGCGCGGCGGCGCGCGCTGCTCACGCACGGCCGCGGCCCCGTCTACCGCTCGAGAGCTTGTGGCTGCTCGCCCGGGACACCGACGCGGCGTGCGGGAGGCAGTGATCTTCGACGCCGAGGTGCCGACAGCGGGGCTCGAGGGGAGCGCGGACGTCGGCTGGGCGAGAAGGCCGGGACCGCGCCGCGACGCTCACCAGCACGGCCGCGGCGGGTTCTCCGCGCAGGAGAGGATTAGCGCACCTTCGACGGCTGGGTCTTGACCTTCGACTCGGGTCGAAGGTTTACGGTCGTGGCATGAGCTACCGGATAGCGGAGGCGGCGCAGCTCGTCGGGGTACCGGCGACGACGCTGCGCTACTACGAGGACATCGGCCTGATCGAGCAGCCGGCGCGGGGCGCGAACGGGTACCGGTCCTACGACGAGGCGGACCTGGCGCGGCTGCGGTTCATCACGGCGACGAAGAACCTCGGGATCCCGCTCGCGGACGTCACCGAGCTGGTCAAGGCGTTCGACGTGGAGGACTGCTCGACCGTCGCGCACCAGGTCGTGGAGATGGTCGCTGTCCGGCTGGCCGAGACCCAGACCCGCATCGGGGAGCTCGTGGCGCTGGCCGCCCAGCTCCAGGGCGTGTCGGCACGGCTCTCCGACGCCCCCGCGTCAGGCCCCTGCGGGGACGGGTGCCCGTGCGCGACCGCGGCGCCCGCGCCGCTGGCCGACCGGCGCACGTTCGTCCCCCTCACCCGCGGCCCGGTCGTCGCCGCGTCGGCCGCCCCGGCGATCGCGTGCTCGCTCGACGCCGGGTCCGTCCCCCACCGGATCGGGGACTGGCAGGCACTGCTGGCGCGAGCGGTGCGCCGTGAGCCGATCGACGGCGGTGTGGCGCTGACGTTCGTCGCCCTGCCGGAGCTGGCCGCCGAGGCCGCTCGGCTGGCTGCCGCGGAGCAGGACTGCTGCACGTTCTTCACGTTCACCCTCCGCCTGACGACCGGCCACCTCCGCCTGGAGGTCCAGGCACCCGAGGATGCCGCGGACGCCCTCGCGGCCATGTTCGGCACCGCGTCCTGAACCCCTGCTCGACCCGCGGCCGGTACCGAGCGGTTCCGGCCGTGGTCCCTCTGCCCCGCACACCACCAAGGAGAACCATGAGCACCCCGTCCGTCCGCGACCTCACGATCACGAAGGCCCCCGCCGGGCTCCTGGCCGGAGACGCGCACTCCGCCGCGTCGGACGGCGCACCGCCGAAGCGCAGCAGGGTCACGGCCGGACTCGCGGCGCTGGCCTGCGTCGCCTGCTGCACGCTGCCTCCGGTCCTGATCGCAGCCGGGGTCCTCACCGGTGCGGCCGGTGCCCTGGCCGAGAGCGTCCTGCTCGCCGTGTCCGGCGTGCTGCTGGTCGCCGCTGCCGCGATGTGGTGGCTGCACCGGCGCCGGGCCGCCGCAGCGACCGCGTGCGACGTCGACTGCGGCTGCGGCGGCGGCTGCTGACCGACCGCACGCGCACCGTCGTCGTGCACTGCTCGGGGCCGGGCTGCCGGCGCTCGACGGCGGCCGCCAGGGCCTTGACCCGCGCCGGGTGCACCGACGTGCGGGTCTACCCCGGGGCAAGGCCGACGGTCCGCCGCGGGCCTGCCGACGGAGCGTGCCGCGGTCGCGAGCTGACCCGGGCGAGACTGCACCCATGACACCGCTCCGGTCCCTGGTCCTGTTCGCCGTGGCCGCCCTCGCCGAGATCGGCGGGGCGTGGCTGGTCTGGCAGGGCGTGCGCGAGCACCGCGGCGCGCTGTGGGTCGGCGCCGGGGTCCTCGCCCTCGGCGCGTACGGGTTCGTCGCGACGCTGCAGCCGGACGCGAACTTCGGGCGCATCCTCGCCGCGTACGGCGGGGTCTTCGTCGCCGGCTCGCTCGCCTGGGGCATGGTCGTCGACAGGTTCCAGCCCGACCGCTGGGACGTCACCGGCGCCGCCATCTGCCTGCTCGGCGTCGCGGTCATCATGTACGCCCCACGCACCTAGGAACGCGGTCCACGCGCTGGTGGCGCGCGGTCAGCCGGCCCCGCCGACGGGCGTACGGGCTGCCGCGTCACCAGGCTCCGCGGTGGTGGAGCAGGGCTCCGGACACGGCGCCGCCCGGACACGTCGGCCGGCGAGGTCGCCTCAGGTGAGCCGGGCGAGCCGGTCGACGAGGCGGTCGACCAGGTCGTCGGGCCAGGGGAAGTGCGGGGCGGCGGGCTGGAGCTCGGCCAGACCGTGCAGGGCTGTCCAGAGCGCGACGGCGTCGCCGAAGGGATCGGTGCTGGCGGAGCGGCCCGCGGTGGCGCAGTCGCCGATCACGGCGACGAGGATCCCCAGCGCCTCGGCCCCGACGAGCGAGGTGTGCTCGTCAGCGACATCAGGGGACTGCGGTGCGGCAGGGCGGGGTGTCCACGTCCCGCTGAACATGGCGCGGTAGCGCCTCGGCCACCGGGCGGCGAAGTCGACGTACGCGCGGCTGACCGCGCGCAGCCGGTCGACCGGGTCGGGTGCGGCTCCGGCGGCAGAGCCGACGTGACGCTCGAGCGCGGCGAAGGCGTCCTCGACCACGGCCAGCACGATGTCCTCGCGCGTGGGGAAGTGCGCGTAGATCGAGGGCGCGGCGATGCCGACCTCCCGGGCGACCGCGCGCAGGGTGACGGCCTGCTCCGTGCCGTGCTCCTCGAGCAGCGTCGCGGCGGCCTCCAGGATCTCGCGGCGCAGCTGCGCCCCGTGGCCGCGCGGGCTGCGAGCCCTGCGCCTCGTGCTGGTCGGCGGGTCCTCGCGCTCCGTACTCACACCCGTCACTTTACATGCGTAAGCACATCTGCAATGCTTACGGTCGTAAGTTTACGAGCGAAAACCTTGGAGGACCCGTGCTCACGTCCGACCCCCGCACCAGCACCGCCCACCGCACCGGACCGCGGCGCCACCGACGCGCCCTCCTGGCGGCGACGGCCTCCGCCGTGATCGTCCTCGCCGGCTGCACCGCGCCGGACGTCGACGGCCCCGGCACGAGCCCGAGCTCCTCGGCGCCGTCCGGACCGGCGGCGACCGCGCCGGTCGAGGAGCTCGTCGAGCAGTGGGCCGACGCGTGGACCAGCGGCGACGCCGACGCCATGGCCGCCCTCTTCACGCCCTCGGGCACCTACGACGACGTCGCGTTCCAGGCCTCGTTCACCGGACCGGAGGGGGTTGCCACCTGGGTCGGGATGACGCACGAGGCGATCGCCGACGCCGGCGTCGACGTGGAGGAGATCGTCGAGACCCCCGATCGCGCGGTGGTGCGCTGGTCGTTCAGCGGGCACTTCGTCGGAGCGCCCACGCCGTTCTCCGTCCCGGTCCTCACCCTGATCGAGATCAGCGACAGCAAGATCTCCGCCGTGACCGACTACTACAACCGCGCCGACGTCCTCGCCCAGTCCGGCCTGCCCGCGGACATGGTCTTCGAGTGACCCGCAGCACCCACGTCCCCACCGAGATCGGAACGCGCATGACACACATCGACACCCCTCCCAGCACGGTCGACGAGACGGCCCCCGTCGTCGTCCGGCGCGAGGCTCGCATCGAGGCCCCGATCGACCTGGTGTGGCGCCTGCACACCGACGTGGCCGGCTGGCCGGCATGGCAGACCGACATCGCCACCGCGCAGCTCGACGGCCCGCTGGTGCCCGGCGCGACGTTCCGCTGGACCACCCACGGGCTCGACATCGCCTCGACCGTCTACGCGGTCGACGCACCTCGGCGCATCCTGTGGGGCGGGCCTGCACAGGGCATCACCGGCGTCCACGAGTGGACCTTCACGGCCGACGGGGACGCGACGATCGTGCGGACCGCGGAGTCCTGGGAGGGCGAGCCGGTCCGCGCCGATCCCGACGCCCTGCGCACGGCGCTCGAGGCGTCCCTCGGCTCCTGGCTCGACTCCCTGCGCACGACGGCCGAGGCCGCCACGCGTGCGACGTAGGGCACGCCGCCGTCGGTTCGCTCAGGCCCCCTGCCCCGACCTCACTCGCCCTGACCCATGTCTCGTCCCGTCCGCGCACGACCTGCGGGGCGGACACGGTAGGTCGACCTGCTCGCCCCTGAACAGATGCGTCGCCCGGCCGCGGCCGGGCCGGAGAGGAACCACCATGCCCGTCGCCCGCCGGAGCGCTGCTCCCCGCACCGAGTCCGCGTCCGAGAAGACCGAGCCTGCCCGAGGGACGAGGGCGGTGATCGTGTCCGCCTGGGCGGTCGCCCTCCTCGTCCCCGGAGGGTTCGCGATGCTCGCCGTCGTCCCGGTCGTCACCCTGACGGTCAGGACCCTCCGTGACGCCCGGCTCCGGGCGCTGCGCTGGTGGGCCGTCGCCGTCGCGGCGGCCTACGCGAGCGGCCTCGCGGCCTGGGCCGTCAGGCCCGACCGAGCGGCGAGCCTGTCCAAGGACCTCCACCCGGTGCACGCGGCCGCGATCGTCGCCGCCTCCCTCGCGTTCGCCTTCCGATACCACCTCCTGCGACGCCGCGGCTGAGGCGCGACCCGGGCCGCTCTTGTCCCGTAACTCCGTACGGCGTACGGTTTCGAGCTCGAGGTCGAGGTCGAACGCTCCCCCGCGTTCGCCGGACGGCGAAGGGATCGCACCATGGACGTGACTGCGGGCTACGAGGCCGACGCGCAGCAGAAGAAGGAGATCGCCGCCTGGTTCACGGAGTACGACACCCTCGTCGCCGAGGGCGACGTGGAGGCCATGGCCGACCGCGCACTCTTCCCGCTCAACGAGGTGACCGACGACGAGCATGGCCATGGCCTGGTGTCCGCGACCGGCCGGGACCGCTTCGTGGCGCAGATGCGCGAAGAGGGCGTCGGGGCGGGCGAGGTCGAGATGCGCTCGGTCCGCACCCCGTTCTTCCTGAGCCCGGCGCTGGTGTTCGTGGTCACCGACGCGGTCTTCGGGTCGGGCGACGAGGCCACGACCATGCGCTACGGCGACCTGCTCGTCCGCACCGCCGAGGGGTGGCGCTTCCAGACGATGGTCGCGGGCGGCTGGGCGGGCGAGATCTGAGGACGGGTCGACCGGGACCTTGGACCCGGTCCAGGAATACCCCCAGGGGGTACCGTGTTGGGGAGGACGACGGTACCGACCAGGGGAGCGCTCATGCACGGCTACACCGGCGACAAGGACGACTACCTCAAGCGGCTGCGGCGCATCGAGGGCCAGGTCCGCGGCATCGCCCGCATGGTCGACGAGGACGTGTACTGCATCGACGTCCTCACGCAGGTCGCCGCCGTGACCAAGGCGCTCCAGGCCGTGAGCATCGGGCTCGTCGAGGACCACCTCGCGCACTGCGTCGTCGACGCGGCACGCCAGTCCCCCGAGGAGGGCGCCGCGAAGGTCAAGGAGGCCGCGGACGCCATCGCCCGCCTCGTCCGCAGCTGACACCCCCCACCCCCGAGAGGACCCCTCCCATGAGCCAGACCACCACCACCACCTTCTCCGTCGACGGCATGACGTGCGGCAACTGCGTGCGCCACGTGAGCGAGGAGCTGCAGACCATCCCCGGGGTGCGGGACGTGACGGTCGACCTGCACGCCGGGGCGTCGTCACCCGTGACGGTCGTGCACGACGCGCCGCTGACCGACGACGCCGTGCGTGCGGCCGTCGAGGAGGCCGGCTACGCGGTGACCCCGAGGAGGTCGCTGCTGTGAGCGCGCCCAGCACCGCACGCCCCGAGCCGGCCCGTGACCTGCCCGTCGCGACCGTCGACCTCGCGGTCGAGGGCATGACCTGTGCGTCGTGCGTCGCGCGCGTCGAGAAGCGCCTCGGGCGGCTGCCCGGGGTCACCGCGACCGTCAACCTGCCGCTGGAGTCGGCGCACGTCGAGATCCGCGTGGCCGGCGACGGCACCGCGGCTGACGAGGCCGCGCTGGTCGAGGCCGTGCGCAAGGCCGGGTACGACGCACGGGTCACCGGGCGGCGCCCGGGCCGCACGAGCGAGCGGCCCGCGACCGCGGCACCGGTGACGGCGACCTCCGCGACCGACCGGCACGCGCCGGACGCCTCGGGCGCCCTCGGCAACTCCGCCGAGCGCACCGCCGCCGTCGCGCACGACGCCCTCACCGCCAACGACGCCGTCCCGCCGGCCGAGACCGTCCCCGCGCCCGCGCACCACGGCGACCACGCCGCGGCGCACGGCGGCGGCACCCACGCCATGGACCCGTTCGAGCACGCCCTCTCCGGGCACTCGATGGGCGAGGGCCACGACATGGACCCCGGCGCCGACATGTCCGCGCCGACGCCCGACCGCGGCGCCGACCTGCGGCACCGGCTCCTCGTGTCCGCCGTCCTGTCGCTCCCGGTCCTCGTGCTCTCGATGGTCCCCGCGACGCAGTTCCGCGGCTGGCAGTGGATCGTGGCCGCGCTCGCGCTGCCCGTCGTCACGTGGGCCGCGTGGCCGTTCCACCGGGCCGCCGCGAAGGCCGCACGGCACGGCGCGTCGACGATGGACACGCTCGTGTCCATCGGCATCGTCGCGGCGACCGGCTGGTCGCTGTGGGCGCTGCTGCTCGGCGGCGCGGGGACGCTCGGCATGCGCATGGAGCCGGCGCTCTTCCCGGCCGACGCGGCCGGGATGGGCATGGCGATGCCCGAGCTGTACTTCGAGGTCGCGGCGATCGTCACGACGTTCCTGCTCGCGGGCCGGTACGCCGAGCACCGCTCGCGCCGCCGCGCCGGGGACGCGCTGCGCGCGCTGCTCGACCTCGGCGCCAAGGACGTGGCGCTCCTCGTGACCGGCTCCGACGGCCGGCGCACCGAGCAGCGCGTGCCGGTCGACCGGCTTCAGCCCGGCGACGAGTTCGCCGTGCGGCCCGGCGAGAAGGTCGCGACCGACGGCGTGGTGGTCTCGGGGACGAGCGCGGTCGACGCCTCGCTCCTCACCGGTGAGCCCGTGCCGGTCGACGTCGGCCCCGGGGACGCCGTGACCGGCGCGACCGTCAACACGTCCGGGCACCTCGTGGTGCGCGCGACGCGGGTCGGCGAGGAGACGCAGCTCGCGCAGATCGGCCGGCTCGTCGCCGCCGCGCAGACCGGCAAGGCGCCCGTGCAGCGGCTCGCCGACCGGATCTCCGCGGTGTTCGTGCCGATCGTGCTCGTGCTCGCCGTCGCGACGTTCGCCGGGTGGGTCGTCACCGGCGGCGGCGTGCAGGCCGCGTTCACCGCCGCGGTCGCGGTCCTGATCATCGCGTGCCCGTGCGCGCTCGGGCTCGCGACACCGACGGCGCTGCTGGTCGGCACCGGGCGCGGCGCGCAGCTCGGCGTGCTCATCAAGGGCCCGCAGATCCTCGAGGAGACCCGCCGCGTCGACACCGTCGTCCTCGACAAGACCGGCACGATCACGCAGGGCCGCATGCGGCTCGTCGACGTGGTGCCCGCCGAGGGCACGACCGCCGCGGACGTGCTGCGGTACGCGGGTGCGGTCGAGGGGATGTCGGAGCACCCGATCGCCCGGGCGATCGCGGACGCGGCCGGCGAGGCAGCGACCACCGCCGCGGCAACCTCGCGGACCACGGCGGCGTCCACCGGCTCGACGCAGGTCGGCGCCGACGGCGTCGAGATCGGCGCCGACGAGGTCCGGGAGTTCCGTAACGAGCCGGGACGCGGCGTCGCGGGCGTCGTCCGGACCGCCCACTCGGGGCTCGGGCTCGCGCGGCGGGTGCTCGTCGGTCGCCCGGCGTGGCTCGAGGAGCAGGGCGTGCGCACCGAGGCCCTCGCGGAGCGGTTCGCCGCGTTCGAGACGGACGGCGCGACGGCGGTCATGGCCGCGTGGGACGGCTCGGCGCGCGGGGTGCTCGTGCTCCGCGACCCGGTCAAGGACACGTCCGCCGACGCGGTCGCCCAGCTCCGGGCGCTCGGGCTGCGGCCCGTGCTGCTCACCGGCGACAACGCGGGTGCGGCCCGTGCCGTCGCCCGCACGGTCGGCGTCCCCGAGGGGGACGTGGTCGCCGAGGTGCTGCCGGCCGACAAGGTCTCCGTGGTGCAGCGGCTCCAGGCCGAGGGCCGGCGGGTCGCGATGGTCGGCGACGGCGTGAACGACGCCGCCGCGCTCGCCGCGGCCGACCTCGGCCTCGCGATGGGCACGGGCACCGACGTCGCCATCGAGGCGGCGGACGTGACCCTCGTGCGCGGCGACCTCCGGTCCGCGGCGCAGGCGATCCGGCTCTCGCGCCGGACCCTGCGCGTCATCCAGCAGAACCTGTTCTGGGCGTTCGCGTACAACGTCGCGGCGATCCCGCTCGCCGCGTCCGGGCTGCTCAACCCGATGATCGCGGGCGCGGCGATGGCACTCTCGTCGGTCCTCGTCGTCGGCAACTCGTTGCGGCTGCGCACCTTCGCCTGAGCGTCACCGTCCCGGCCCCGTCGTGCTCCCGCGCGGCGGGGCCGGGCCGTGTCGTGGACCGCCCGCCGCGCGCTCCACCCGGGTGAACCCGTCATCGGGCGTGGGTGAAAGCCGATGGGTCGGTCACGGGCGAGGACGGACGGACGAGGGCGGACTGTGGCACGGACGACGGGTGGGCACGAGGGACGCCCCGTCGTGCCCGCGCTCCAGACCCGCCGCAACCGGGCCAACGCCTCCGCCTCGCGGGTGCTCGCGCGCGTGCCGCTCCCCCTGGCGTTCCTCGGCACGCTCGTCGTCGCCCTCCCCGCGCTGCTCGCGCTGCACGCGCACGGCTGGGTCCTCGGCTCCCCGTGGGTGCTGACCGGCCTCGTCCTCCTGCAGGTCGTCCTGCTGAGCGAGCGCGTCGAGCAGCTCGCCCGCCGGACCACACCCGACGGGCACCCCCTCGCGACCCTGCTCGGCGCGTTCGCGCTCGTCGCGGCGTTCTCCTGGACCGCCGGCTGGACCGCGCTCGTGCCCGGCACGGCGCTGCTGGTCGCGGTCGCGCACGTGCAGCGGTCCGCCAGCACGGTGTGGCCGCGCGCCGGGGTCGCCGTCACGGTCCTCACGCTCGCCGGCCAGGCCGGCACGCAGCTCGGCTGGGTCGCGAGCACGCTCCCGGTCTGGGCCAGCCACGTCGCCGCCGGGTGGCTGCTGCTGGTCGCGTGGCTCACGCTCGCCGACGTCGGGCTGTCCGTCGCCGCCGACGCGTCCGTGACCGACGCGCTCGCGCGCACCGAGGCGCGGCTGCGCGCGCTCATGGACTCCGCCACCGACGTGCTCACGGTGAGCGACGCGGACAACGTCCTGACGTACGTGAGCCCCGCGGTCGAGCGCACGACCGGTCACCCCGCGGAGGCCCTCACCGGCACCTACCTGCTCGACCTGGTCCGCCCCGAGCACCGCGCGACGGCCGCCCGCCAGCTCCGCGAGGTCATGGCCGTCGCGGGTGCACGCCGGACGCTCGACGTGCCGCTCACCCACGCCGACGGGGAGTCCCGCTGGTACGAGTGGAACGTGCACAACCTCCTGGCCGACCCGCTCGTGCAGGGCCTCGTCGTCGACCAGCGCGACGTGACGGACCGGCGCTACCAGGAGGAGCAGCTCACGCACGCCGCGTCGCACGACGACCTCACCGGGCTGCCCAACCGGCGCGAGCTCCTGCGGCTGCTCGGGCTCGGGCTGCGCGCCGTCGGACCCGGCGCCGCGCTCGCGGTCCTGTTCGTCGACCTCGACCGGTTCAAGGCCGTGAACGACACCTACGGGCACGCCGCCGGGGACGAGGTGCTCATCGAGGTCGGCCGGCGGCTGCGCACGCACCTGCGCCACGGGGACGTCCTCGCGCGCCTCGGGGGCGACGAGTTCGGCGCGGTGCTCGTCGAGGTGCGCGGCCACGTCGAGATCGCGGAGCTCGTCGAGCGGCTCGAGGCGGTCGTCGCGCAGCCGATCCGTGTCACGGGCGGCGTCGTGAGCGTCGGGGTGAGTATCGGCGCGGCGATCACGACCGACCCGTCGACCGAGCCGACGTCGCTGTTCACGCGCGCGGACACCGCGATGTACCGGACCAAGCACGACCACCGGACGGCGCGCGAGGCCGGCGAGGCGGGGACCCCGATCGCGTCCTGACCGGCCGGGCACCGCACTGCAGCGGCACACCGCGGCACACGCGGCACAGCGGCCGGACCGGTGCGGGTCAGCCCACCGCGGGCGACGGCGGCCGCCCGCCGCCGTTCACGGCGACCCGGTCCCGGCCGCCGGTCTTCGCGCGGTAGAGCGCCTCGTCGGCCGCGGAGTACAGCGCCCGCAGCGTCGTGACGCCGTCCCGCGCGTACGCGACGCCGACGCTCACCGTCAGCGCGAGCGGCCCCTCGGGCGTCGGCAGGGGGTGGGACCGGACGAGCTGGGCGACGTCCTCGGCGAGCGCCTCCGCGCTCCCCCCGCCGCCCCCGGTCACGAGCACCGCGAGCTCGTCGCCGCCGAGGCGGCTGAGCACCATGCCGGGGCGCTCGCGGCTGCGCAGGAGCGCCGCGACGTGGGCGAGCACGTCGTCGCCGACGGGGTGCCCGCGACTGTCGTTGATGGTCTTGAACCGGTCGAGGTCGAGCACGAGGAGCGCGGTCGTCGTGCGGCCCTCGCGCGCGAGCGCGGTGCGCGCCGCCTCGTCGAGCACGCGCCGGGTCGCGAGGCCGGTCAGGGGGTCGATCGCCGCGAGCGTCGTGAGCCGGCCCACGAGCGCGTCCCGCTGCTCCCCCGAGACGACGAGCAGCGCGGTCATGACCCCGAGCGTCGCGCCGACGAACGCGACGTCCGTGACCGCGCGCTCGAACGGCAGCAGCGCGAGGGCGAGCACCGCGTCGGCCGCCACGGTCAGGACCGTGATCCCGACGGCGGCGCGGCGTCGCAGCTGCGAGCTCGCGAACAGCACGGGGAACGCGAGGAAGACCTGACCGGCCGCGCTCGCGTCGTCCGTCGCGAAGTCGAGCGCCGTGATGAGGACGACCCCGCCCGCCGGCAGCACGACCCACAGCCAGGTCGGCGCGCGGTGGCCCCGGCGGTACAGCAGCGCGGAGCACGGGATCGCCACGGCGGCCGCGGCGAGCACCGCGACGCGTTCCCAGCCGGACTCGAGGCTCGGGTCGACCGCGGCGAAGGCCAGGATCACGACGGCGCCCACCAGGATGAGCACAGCGGCGGACCGGGCAGCGGCGACCCGGTCGCGCGGCTCGCTCCAGTGGCCGGACGACACACCTGATCATCGGCCGTCCGGGCGCCGACCTGAACACCTGACCGCGCGTCGCGGTCGGGCGTGTCGGGTCACCGGAACCGGCGACCCTCGTCCCGCCGGTACGCCGTCACGGCCAGCACCGAGAAGAGCACCGTCCACCCCAGCAGCACGGGCAGCGCCAGGACGTACGCGGGGTAGCCGGTCGCGACCTCGATCACGAGGTCCCGCGCCGCCCGGGTCGGCAGCGCGCGGGAGATCGCGTTCATCCAGCCGGGGAACACCTCGGGCGGCATGAACAGCCCGCCGGCGAACGCGAGCGGGAACAGCACCGCCTGCACGACCGCGATGGCGGCCTTGTTGCTCAGCGCGTAGCCGATCGCGAGCCCCAGCATGAGGAACGGCAGCGCGACGAGGGGCACGCACCCGAGCGCGAGGAGCAGGCGCTGCGGGGTGATCGTGGCCTCGGTGAAGACCACGGCGATCGCGATGAGCGGCACGAGCGCGAGCAGGCACCAGACGATGCCGTTGACGACGCGGCCCGCGAGGCGGGGTGCCGCGCCCGCGGGCAGCGTGCGCAGGTACGGGTCGAACGGCAGGGCACGGTCCTCGGCGACGCCCGCGCCGAACGAGAACAGGCACGTCGAGATGATCGCGAACGTCGCGAGCTGCGCCGCCGCGGCCGTCGCGATGCCGGGGTTCTGGGACACCTCGGGCTGCGGCACCACGAAGAAGAACATCGCGAGCGACGGGAACAGCAGGTTGCCGATGACCGCGATGGGCACGCGGACCGTCTCGAGGAACTGGAAGCGCGCGTGCAGGAGCGTGAGGTGCAGCGCGGTTCGGGGGGCGAGCGTCGTGGTGGTCATCGCGGGGCTCCCTGGGTGACGGCGTCGGACGTGGTCGCGTCGCCGGGGGTGAGGGTCGCGCCGGACGGGCCGGCGGTGCGGGCGGCGTCCCGGACGGGCTCGCCCCCGGTGAGCGCGAGGAACGCCTCCTCGAGCGAGGCGCCGCGGACCTCGAGCCCGCTGAACGGCACGTCCGCGCGCACCAGGGCGCGGACCACGGCGTCGGCGTCGGACGCGAGCAGGGTCCAGCGGTCGCCGTCACGCTCGGCGCCGACGACCCCCTCGGTCCGCGCGAGGTCCGCAGCGGCGTGCTCGGGGACGGAGACCAGGACGCGCCGGACGGCCACGAGGTCGAGGACCGCGGCGAGCGAGTCGTCGGCGAGCACGCGGCCCTCGCCGATCACGACGACGCGCTGCGCGAGCGCCTCGATCTCCTCGAGGTAGTGGCTCGTGAGCACGACCGTCGCGCCGTCCGCGTGGTACTGCCGGAGCGCGTCCCACAGCACGTGCCGGGCCTCGACGTCGAGCCCGGTGGTCGGCTCGTCGAGCAGCACGAGGCGGGGGCGGCCCACGAGCGCGAGCGCGACGGCGAGGCGGCGCTTCTGGCCGCCCGAGAGGCCGCCGGTCTGCCGTCCCGCGAGATCGCCGATCCCGAACCGCTCGAGCACCTCGCCCCGCGGCATCGGGTCCGGGTAGTGCCCGGCGACGAGGTCGACGACCTCGCCGACCTTGAGCGTCGGCGGCAGCCCGGTCTCCTGCGGTGTCGTGCCGAGGCCGAGGCGCGCGGCAGCGTCGCGGGGGTCGCGACCGAAGAGCCGGATCCGGCCCGCGTCGGGCTTCCGGATCCCGCTGACGAGGCTGAGCAGGGTCGTCTTGCCCGCGCCGTTCGGCCCGAGCAGCCCGACGAGCTCGCCCTCGTGGACGTCGAGCGACACGTCGTCGAGCGCGGTCACGGCACCGAACCGGCGCGTGACCCCCTCGACCTGCACCACGTGGTCCGTGACTGCGCTGTTCATCACTGCGCTCCCTTGAGGAGGTCGGTGAGCCGGCGCGAGTAGCGCTCGAACGCGTGGCGTCCGGTGCTCGTCAGCTCGAGGTAGGTGGCCGGGGTCCGGCCCTCGTGGGTCTTGGTGACCAGGACGTACTCAGCCTCCTCGAGCTTGCGCACGTGGGTCGAGAGGTTGCCGGCGGTCATGTCGAGGAGGCGCTGGAGCTTGGGGAACGAGACCCGGTCGCCGCGCGACATCGCGGCGAGCGTCGCGACGACCCGCAGGCGGGACTGCGCGTGGATGACCGGGTCGAGGTCGTCGTCGATCACCAGCCGCCCCTCCGCCGGGAGACGTGCGCGAGGGCCGCCGCGACGAGCATCGCGCCTCCGCCCGCGAGCGCCATGAGGAGGTAGACGTCGGGGAGCCCGACGAGCGCCCCGACCCCGCTGACCACGGCGATCCACGCGCCGAGGACGAACATCCGCCAGTCCTCCCACTGCGCGGCCCCCGCGCAGTAGAGCACCCCGACGACGAACGTGGGCAGCGAGTTCCAGCCGAGCGACAGCACCTCGGCGTTGGCCCCGGCCCGGGTGAGCCCGGCCATCACGAGGGTGACGCCGAGGAACGCGACGGCCCAGGTCGTGCCGTACATCGCGCCGGCGCGGGCGCTGGCCCCGCGGATGCCGGCGACCCGGCGCGCGAGGTGCGACATCGTCGCCGCGAGCGCCCCGGAGATGCACACCCCGAACACGACGAACGCCCAGCCGGCGGGCTCGTGCTCGGTCGAGGTGCGGGCGGAGGACCACAGCACGAGGTACCCGACGAGCCACGCGACGCCCCAGGTGCCGAACATCACGCGCGGGTCGGGGCCGACCTGGTCGAGCACGCGGTCGCGCTGCGCCCGGATGATCGCGAGGCTCTCGGCGAGGTCGAGCGGCTCGTCGGACGTGTCGTCGGGCGCCATCGGTGATCTCCCTCGGTCCGCAGAGTGCTTTGCGTTGCAAACTACTCTGCCGGCCGGCTGCGCCGCAAGGGGTGCGACCGCCCCCCACGGGCACGACGAGGGCCCCGCCGCGCCCGCAGGTGCGAGCGGCGGCGGGGCCCGGGGTCACGCGACCGACGGAGCCCGGCGCCGGGGCCCGGGCCCGGACCCGAGGGGCTCGTGGGACGAGCGCCCGGCGACCGGGCGCCCGCGTCAGGCGGTCTGCTCCGCGTGCTCGCCCTCGCCGATCTCCTCGACGAGCTTGGCGTTGAACGCCGGCAGGTCGTCGGGCACGCGGCTGCTCACGAGGCCGGAGTCGACGACGACCTTCTCGTCCACCCACGTCGCACCCGCGTTCGTCAGGTCCGTGCGCAGGCTCGGGTAGGACGTCAGGGTCCGGCCGCGGACGACGTCGGCGTCCGTCAGGATCCAGCCACCGTGGCAGATCACGCCCACGGGCTTGTGCTGGGCGAACACGTCGCGGACGAACGCGACGGCCTTCTCGTCGAGGCGGATCGTGTCGCCGTTCGCGACACCGCCGGGCAGCACGAGCGCGTCGAAGTCGGTGGCCGCCGCGTCCGCGGTCGTCCGGTCGACCCGTGCCTCGTGGCCGTTCTTGCCGGTGATCGTGCCGCCGTCCGACGACACGAGCACCGCCGTCGCGCCGTGCTCGGTGACCGCCTGCCACGGGCTCGTCAGCTCGCTGTCCTCGAAGCCGTCCGTGGCCAGGAACGCGACCGTCTTGCCGGTGAGGTGGGACATGCGTGCGGCTCCTCTCGCTGGGGTGTGCGGTCCCTCGACGGTAGGCGCGCCCGCGCGGGACGGCACCCGGAGCGGCACCCCGGCCGGCCACTACCCTCGGAGCATGACGACGGGACCGGGCGCCGCGCCCGCACCGTCGTACCCGGCGCTCCGGCGCCGGCTCACGACCGAGGTCTGGATCGTGCTCGGCCTCTCGCTCGGCCGCTCGGGCGTCTACGCGCTCGTCAACATCGTCGCGCGGCTCACCGAGGGCACCCCGCTCGCCGAGCAGTCCGCGACGCTCAACGCGAGCCGCTCGCCGCGCCCGTACCTCGACCTGACCTACCAGCTCCTGAGCATCGGCTTCGCGCTGCTGCCCGTCGCGCTCGCGCTGTACCTGCTCTCCGCGAACGGCCGCAGCGCGGTCCGGCGCATCGGGCTCGACCGCACGCGACCCGGGCGCGACCTCGGCGTCGGCGTCGGGCTCGCGGCGCTCATCGGCATCCCGGGCCTCGCGCTGTACGCCGCCGGGCGCGCGCTCGGCGTGACCGTCGAGGTGCAGGCGTCGGCGCTGAACGCCGCGTGGTGGACCGTCCCCGTCCTCGTGCTCGCCGCGCTGCAGAACGCGCTGCTCGAGGAGGTGATCGCCGTCGGCTACCTGACCGAGCGCCTGCGCGAGCTGCGCTGGCGGACGCCCGCGATCATCGCCGCGAGCGCCCTGCTGCGCGGCTCGTACCACCTGTACCAGGGCTTCGGGCCGTTCGTCGGGAACGTCGTCATGGGCGTCGTCTTCGCCGAGTACTACCGGCGCAGGGGGCGGGTCATGCCGCTCGTGGTCGCGCACACCGTGCTCGACGTCGTCGCGTTCGTCGGGTACGCGCTCGTGCCCGCGCAGTGGCGGGACGCGCTCGGGCTGAGCTGACGGACCGGCCCGTCAGCCCTGACGGCGGACCATCTCCCCGATCCAGGCCGGCGCGTACGGCGACGTGCAGCCGGGCGGCGTCGGGTAGTCCTTGAGGACCTCGAGCCGCTCGCCGATCGCGAGCGCGCGGGCCCGCAGCGCCGGGTGCTGGATGCCGATCATCGCGAGGCACTCGTTCATGGCCCACTGCAGGTTCGCGGGCGCGTCCTTCATGTGCGCCTCGACGAGGTCGAGGAGCCCGGGCAGGTCGAGGCCGTCGGGCGCCCGGGCGACGCGGTCGCTGGTGAGCGCCCAGCCCGAGCCGGCGACCGCCGGGTCGGGGTCGTCGAACCACGCGGTGCGCAGCTCCTCGACGTGCGGGCTCTTCTTCACCACGTACCCGACGAGCCAGTCCCGCACCTTCGGCACCCGCGCGTCCCGGAGCATCGAGTCGAGCTCGGCGGCGGAGAAGCCCTTCGGGCGGCAGACCAGGATCGCGACGAGACGGGCCGCCGTGTCGCCGGTCGCCCAGAGCTCGAGCGCGAGGTCGTGCTGCGTCCTCAGGCGCTTCGCGACCGCGCGGAGCTGCGTGAGGTTGACGCCGTGGTCGTCGCCGTGGCGCTCGTTGACCGCGCGGATGCGGGGGTCCTCGAGCGCCGCGAGCTCGGCGCGCACCTCGTCGACGCTGACCTGCGGTGGTGCGGGGCTTGCCGCCACGGTGACCTCCTCGTGCTCGGGTGTGGTCCCAGCATGCCGGGCGGCGCGCCCCGCGGGCAGGGGCACGCCCGCGGGGCGCCTCGGTCGGCGCTGCGGATCGGTCGGCGCTGCGGACCGGTCGGCGCTGCGGACCGGTCGGCGCTGCGGACCGGTCGGCGCTGCGGATCCGCCGCGCGACCGGACCCGGCTGGCGGAGCCTGCGCACCTGCCGGCCGGGGCGAGCACGTTCGGGTCGGCCTGCGCAGGCGCCCCGGTCAGCCGAGGCGGCGTCGCAGCCGCGCGACGCCCACGAGCGCCCCGCCCACGGTGATCATCCCGAGCCCGACGAGGCCCGGGGTGGTGTCGGCTCCCGTGCGCGCGAGCGCCGGGGCGCGCCCCTCGCGAGCCGACCGTGCGCGGGCGCCCGGGTCCGGCCGGGACGCGGACGGCGCGGCAGGACGGGCTGCGGGCGCGGCGGGGTCGACCGGCGTCACGGGGGCCACGGGCACCCCGGGGCCCGCGACCGGGTCCGCCGGCACGACCGGGGGCGCCGGGTCCTGCGGCACCGGGACCGGCGCCGGCTCCGGGGCGGGGACCACCACGACGACCGACGTCCGCGCCTCACCGGGCACGTAGGACCACAGGTCGAGCCCCTTCGCGTCACCGAAGCTGCCCGTGCACTGCGTGTTCGTGTTGGCACCGCCGCCCGCGCCCGCCCCGAAGGCCCGCTGGGTCGAGGTCGTGTCGAAGCCGGCGTCGGGGTCGGCGAACGCGACCGACGGGCGAGAGCCGGCGCCCGCGCACAGCAGCTCGCCGGGAGTGCCGACCGTCACGCCCGCGCTCGTCACGTACCCGCGGTCGTCGTAGAACGCACGCGTGCAGTTCGTGCCCGTGCTGACCTCGCCCGTGAACGGGCACACGCCGCCCGGGGGGTTCTCGAGCGTGATGCTGGGACCGCCGCGCAGCGAGCTCTCCACGTCGAGCATCGGTGCGTGGTACTCCCCGCCGCGCAGCGTCGCCCGCACCGGGTACAGCCCGGCCGGGAACGCCGCGCCTGCGTTGTCGAGGCCGTCCCAGGGAATGTCGTGCGTCCCGACGTCGACGAACCCGCGCAGCACCCGGTTGCCGGGCGCCCCGGGGTCGAGGTCGACGCCGTCACGCGAGAGCACGATCTCGTAGGCACCGGCCGTGGCGGTGGTGAAGCGGAGGCCGCCGCCCTGGCCCTCGAAGGCGACATCGCCGCCCGCGGACCCGGCGAACCCGAGCGGCCCCATCGCGGGCTCGGCGCCCTGCGTGGGGATGCCGAGCGCGGCGAGCGTCTCGGGCGCGAGCGGCTCGACCGACACGGGGTACTCGGCCCGGGCCAGCCGGACGCCGCCGAGCGTGCTCGTGAGCGTCTGCTGGTTGCTGCCCGCGCCGAGCACGTCGCGGTGCAGCGGGGTCACGCCGTCGGCGTCGTAGAAGCCGACGGGGTTGCCGTAGAAGACGAAGCCGAAGGGGTCGAACGACCGGGTCGAGACCCGGTAGCGGAAGCCGTCGGTCGTCGTGAGGTAGGTCGAGAAGTCGGTGGGGCGGTCGCTGCCGCCCGTGAAGCCCGCGTACACGTAGGTGAAGACGCGCCCGGGCACGTCGGCGGTCGAGCCGGGGGCGGCCGGTCGGACGGTCAGGTCCCACGCGGCGACGGTCGTGGAGCTCTCGGCCTGCGCGACGACGTCCGCACCCACCTGGGCGCGCGTGGGCACGCCGCCGGAGAGCGCTCCGCCGGGGCCGACCGAGCCGTAGAACGCGACACGGTGCAGGCCCGTCGTGGTGACGGTGTGGACGCAGGGCGCGTAGCCGTCCGGGTTCCCGGTGCCGTCGACGGACCGCGCGCCGGCGAGCTCCTGGGTGCGCGTCGAGATCAGGCCGAGCGCGGGGTCGCCACTCGCCTCGCGCTGCGCCGCGCAGCTCGACGCCGGGGCGGGCAGGGTCGCCGCCTCGGTGTCCGTGACGACGCCGGGCTCCCACACGGCGACGTCCGCGAGCCCGGGCGCGACACCCAGCGCCGACGAGCCGAGGAGCAGCTGCTCGCCCTGGCGCGCGAACACCGTGAACAGCGTCCGGCGGACGATGTGCGTGCCGTCCGCGGGCCCGTAGGTCGCGACGTTCCACTCGATGGGCGCACGGCACCCGGCGCCGGTCCCGGTGCCGCACGGGGCGTCGTCGGGGAACAGGTCCCCGCTGCCGACGGCGGTGGCCGGGGCGGCGGTGAACGCGGCGCCGAGGGGCAGCGCGAGGGCCGCGAGGGTGAGCAGGAGCCGGTGCCGGCGGGGGTGTCGAGGTCGGGGCATGCCCCACCCTCACCCGGCCGACCGAATCCCGTCCAACCGGTCAGTTGTCCAGGTCAGCGGCCTGCGGCACGCCGACCACCCCGGTGAGCCGCGCTCAGCCGACGCGGGAGAACCGCGATCCGCCGTACTTCTTGTGCACGGCCTGCTTGCTCACGCCGAGCATCGTCGCGATCGACGCCCACGGGATCCCCGCGACGCGCGCCCGCCGCACGACGAGGGCCTCACGCCGGTCCGCCTCGCGCCTGAGCTGCGCGAGCGCGGCCAGCGCCTGCAGCGGGTCGTCCCCGTCCGCCTGCCGCACGAGCATGCTCATGTCGACCTCCTCCACGTCCGCCTCCGGTCGGTCGTCAACCTGGATTGACGTTGACGACGCTAGACCGGGAACGCCGACTCGTCAACCTGTGTTGACGCGACGCCGCACCCTGCCGCCGCCGCGCGCCAAGCGACGAGGAGCCGATCGGGCGCGCCGCCGCCGCTACCGTTGACAGCATCCTGTCAAGCGAGTAATTTGACAGTACGCTGTCAACCAAGGAGACGACATGGGAACCGTGGTGCTGTACGGCCTCGACACGATGGCCGACTGGGAGTACGCATACCTGACCGCCGGGCTGACCGTCGCCGCCGAGCAGGGCGACGACCGCTACCGCTTCGTGACCGCCGGGCCGACCGGCACGACGCAGGTCACGACGACCGGCCGGCTCCGCGTGCTGCTCGACACCGAGCTCGACGGGGTCCCCTTCGACGACATCGCCGCGCTCGTGCTGCCCGGCGGCGAGTCCTGGGGCTCCGGGCACGAGCAGGTGCTCGACCTCGCCGGCCGCTGCGTCGAGGCGGGCGTCCCCGTCGCGGCGATCTGCGGCGCGACGCTCGGGCTCGCTCGCACCGGCCTGCTCGACGACCGCGAGCACACGAGCAACGCCGCCGACTTCCTCGCTCCGACACCCGGGTACGCCGGGCACGCGCTCTACCGCGAGGCGCGCACGGTCGTCGACCGCGGCGTCATCACCGCCCCCGCGACCGCACCCGTCGACTTCGCCCGTGCGGTCTTCGAGGCCCTCGACCTCTTCCCGCCGGCGATCACCGAGGCCTGGTACGGGCTCTACACGACCGGCGAGCGGCGCTTCTACGACCAGCTCACCGGCGCGGGCGCGTGACGCGACGCGCCCCGGACGGCGACCGGGCGCCGGGGCACCGGCCCGAGCCCGCCGACGCGGCGACGGCCACGGCGGCTGCGGCTGCGGCTGCGCCGACCACCGCGGACGACCGGGACGCGGACGCGCCGTCGGGCCGCTCTCCCGCGGGCGACGCGCTCACCGCGCTCGTCCTGCCCGTGTTCGAGCTCGACGGCGAGCTGCTCGCCGCCGCGCGCGACATCGCCGAGCCCGCCGGCCTGACCCCCGCGTGGTGGCAGGTGCTCGGCGCGACGCTCGACGAGCCGCTCACCGTCTCGGACGTCGCCCGGCGCGTCGGCCTGGGGCTCGCCCGCCAGAGCGTCCAGCGCACCGCCGACCTGCTCGTCGAGAAGGGCTGGGCCCGCTACCTCGACAACCCCCGGCACGCGCGCGCCCGCCTCCTCGAACCGACGCCGCGGGGCCGCGAGACGCTGCTCCTCCTGCGCGAGGCGCAGCACGCCTGGGCCGACGCGGTGGGGGCCGCGGTCGGCGCCGAGGAGCTGCGCGCGTTCCGGTCGACCGCGAAGCGCATCGCCGCGGCCTCGCGGGCGTACCGCGCGCGACGGGGCGCCCCGTAGGGCCCGGTCGCCTGGTCGTACCCGAGCGGGCTCGGGAGCGGCGCACCGCACGGCACCGGGCCGCGCGTCGCGCTCCCCGCGGAGCCCGCCCCCCGCCGGAGCCCGTGCGTCCACGGTCCCGGCCCCGAGTGCCCGACCCTGAGCCGACCCCGAGCGCACCCCGCCCGGGGTAGTCCCTGGGACCGACCCAGGTCGCGCCGCCGTCCTCCTCCGGGCGCAACTTCCCCGGCGCACGTGAGAACGCCGGGGAGAGGCCGGGCCCGCTGCCTACACTCGCCCGTATGCCCGAGCTGCCGACGACCGCGCGCCTCGGTCTCGGCCCCTCCCCCGACGACGACACCGACCGCCTCGCCGGCGTCGAGATCGTCGACACCCCCGCGGTCCGCGTGCACCACCCGAGCGACCTGCTGGGCGTCGTCGTGAGCACGCTCGGGATCGCGCTCGTGCTCGTCGCCGCGACCTACGCGCAGAACACCACGACCGGCGTCGCGGAGGACGTGCAGGGCTTCCGGTCGCTGCTCGGGCAGATCCTCATCTTCCCCGTGACGGTCCTCGAGATCGTGGTCGTCGTGCTCGCGCCGGTCGCGGTCCTGACCGAGCTCGCGGTCCGGCGGCTCGGTCGCCAGCTCCTCGAGGCGCTCGCGGCGGCGCTCGGCGGGCTCCTCCTCTGCATGGTGCTCGGCTGGGCCGTGCAGACCTTCGGGCCGGACGCGCTCGTGACCGGGACGTCGGTGCGGCTGCGCAGCGGCGAGTGGGTCGTCACCATCCCGCCGTACGTGTCCCTCATCGCGGCGCTGCTCACGACGTCCGGCCCCCGGACCCGGCGCAGGACGGTCGCCTGGTCGTGGAACCTGCTGTGGGTCTGGGTGGGCGTCGTGCTCATCACCGGCGCGGTGTCGCTGCCCGGCCTGGCGGTGGCGCTGCTCGTCGGCCGCGTTGCCGGGCTGGGCGTCCGCTACCTGTCCGGGGTGCGCTCCGAGCGCGCGTACGGCGTGAGCCTCGTCGACGGGGTGCGGCGTGCGGGCTTCGAGCCCGTCCGGATCGCCCGGGTTCCGGACGCGGACACCGAGGGCACCGGCACCGCCGTGGCCGACGCGCCGACGACCGCCGCCCGGGCGATCGCCCGGTACTCCGACCACCGGGTCTACGAGCTCACGACGGCCGACGGGCAGGACCTCGACGTCGTCGTGCTCGACGGTGACCGCCAGGTCGTCGGCATGCTGTCGCGGCTGTGGCGCTCCCTGCGGCTGCGCGGGCTCGACGGGCGCTCGGTCGTGTCCCTGCGCCAGGCCGCCGAGCGCGCCGCGCTGCTCGCCTACGCCGCACGCGCGGCCGGCGTCCGGACCCCCCGCCTGCTGAGCATCTCCGAGGCCGACGACTCGATGCTGCTGGTCCAGGAGGCGCCCGGCACCGCGCGCCCGCTCGCGGACCTCGATCCCGAGGACATCACCGACGAGATGCTCGAGGAGGTCTGGGCGCAGCTGCGGCTCGCGCACGGCGCCGGGATCGCGCACCGGGCGCTGACCAGCGACGTCGTGCTCGTCGACGTCGTCGTCGGGCGGCCCGTCGTGTGGCTCGTCGGGTGGGAGCAGGGCGACGTCGCGTCCTCCGAGCTCGCCCGGCGCATGGACGTCACACAGCTCGTGGCCCTGCTCGCGCTGCGGGTCGGTGCGACGCGCGCCCTGGAGTCGGCGTCACGGGTGCTGCCCGACGAGGACATCGCCGCGGTGGGCCCGCTGCTCCAGACGATCGCTCTCCCCCAGCGCACCCGTGACGAGATGCGCGCGCACAAGGAGGTCCTCGCCGAGCTCCGGTCCGCCCTCGTGCAGCGGCTTCCCGAGGCGGACGTGCACCCCGAGCAGCTCGTGCGGTTCGGGGCCCGGACGCTCCTGACGATCTTCCTGACGACCGTCGCGGTCGTCGTCGTCCTCACCACGATCAACGTCGACGAGATCACCACGGCCGTCAGCGAGAGCGACTGGCGCTGGAGCCTCGTCGCGTTCGGCCTCGGCCTGCTGACCCTGGTCGGCGCAGCCCTGGCGTTCGTCGCGTTCTCGCCGGTGCGCCTGCCGGTGTGGCGCGCGATCCTCGTGCAGACCGCGGCGACGTTCGTCGCGCTCGCCGCCCCCGCCGGGATCGGCCCCGCCGCCCTCAACCTGCGGATGCTCACCCGGCGCGGCGTCTCGACGGGGCTCGCGGCCGCGACCGTGGCGCTCGTGCAGGTCTCGCAGTTCGTCGTCACGATCCTGCTGCTGCTCGGGCTGTCCGTCGCGTCCGGCACCCGGCAGGCGTCGCCGCTGCCCGCGTCCCCGCAGATGTTCCTCGCCATCGGCATCGTCGCGGTGATCGTCGCGTCGACGCTGCTCGTCCCGGCGGTCCGCGTGTGGGTCGCCTCGAAGACGCTGCCGATGCTGCGCCAGACGTGGCCGCGGCTCATCGAGGTCGTCGGGCAGCCGCGCCGGCTCGCGCTCGCCTTCGGCGGGAACGTGCTCATGACGATGGGGTACGTGCTCGCGTTCGACGCGGCGCTGCAGGCGTTCGGGCAGCACGTCTCGCTCGTCCAGGTCGCGCTGCTCTACCTCGCCGGGAACACCGCGGGCTCGCTCGTGCCCACCCCGGGCGGCCTCGGGACCGTCGAGCTCGCGCTGTCCGCCGGACTGACCTCCGTCGGCATCAACGCCGGTGTCGCGGTGTCCGTCGCGTTCCTGTTCCGCGCCCTGACGTTCTGGCTGCGGATCCCGATCGGCTGGGCGGCGATGCGGTACCTCCAGCGCAAGGGCGAGCTGTAGCAGCCGCGGGGCGGCTCCGCCGTGGTGCGCGTCGGACCCCCTCGCTAGCGTCGGGAGCCCGAGGGCGACCGACGAGGCAGGAGCAACCATGGCGCTCGAGTTCCAGGTGACCTTCGACGCGGCCCGGCCGCGCGAGCTCGGCCAGTTCTGGGGCGAGGTGCTCGGCTACGTCGAGCAACCCGCGCCCGAGGGGTTCGCGTCGTGGGACGCGTTCCTCGACGCGCAGGGCGTCCCCGACGACGAGCGCGACTCCGCGTACTCCGTCGTCGACCCGGCCGGGACCGGCCCCCGCCTGCTGTTTCAGCGCGTGCCCGAGGGGAAGACGGCGAAGAACCGCGTGCACCTCGACGTCACGTGCGGCGGCGGGCGGGGCGTCCCCCTCGACGAGCGGCGGCGCCGGGTCGACGCGCGCGCGGCGGAGCTCGTGGAGCACCACGGAGCGCGGCGGACCGGCGACGGCGCCGAGCCGGGCGGCTACTGGGTCGTGCTGCAGGACCCCGAGGGCAACGAGTTCTGCCTGCAGTAGGTGCCGCTCAGGCGGCGACGACCTCGCCGTCGACGACCTCGACCGCGAGCTCCGCGAGCGGCTCCTCCGCCGGGCCCGTCCGCACCGAGCCGTCCTCGGCCGAGAACACCGAGCCGTGGCACGGGCACACGAGCACGTCGCCGTCGGCCACGACGGTGCAGCCCTGGTGCGTGCAGACGGCGACCAGCGCGACCACGGTGCCCGCTGTGGGCTGCAGCAGGATCAGCGGCACGTCGTCGGGTCCCGTGACCGCGAGCGCACCGCCGACGGGGACGTCCGCGAGCTTCGCGAGGACACCTGAGCCGCTGCCGGCCGACGTCGAACCCGCCGGGTCGGTGGGCTCCTCGTCCGAGTCGGACGGACCGGCGCAGGCGGCCAGCACGAGTGCGGCGGCCCCGAGGGAGACGGCGCCCGCGCCGCGCAGCACGCTGCGGCGGGTGAGCCCGTGGCACGCCGTGCCGCACGCACCGGCGGGGTGCGCGGCCCGGTCGGCGGCCGGCTCGGTCGACGTGGGGTGGGTGGTCTGCGTCATCGTCGGGCTCCTTCGCGCGGTGGGCTCAGGGGTACCCAACCACGGGGAGGCGGCCGCGGAGACGACTCAGGGCAGCACGCGGGTGCGTGCTGCCCTGGACCGGGAGAGGAGCGGGGTGCGCTCAGGCGGCGTACTCGCGCTGCGTCGGCACGAGATCGTGGCGCGCGGAGCGGACGGCGGCCATGCGGGCCCACGAGGCGAGGCGCGCGGCGGGCGCGGTGTCGCGGTCGGGGCGGGGGGAGTCGGTGTCGGCGGGCTCGTACTGGCCGAAGAATCCACGCTGGTCCATGAGGCACATCCATTCGTTCGGTAGCCCGGCTGACCTGCGTGGGTCCCGTGGCTTTGCGTCCCCTCTTTGCAGAGGGTTTGCCTGTTCGCTGACAGAGGAGACATTAGAGGACTATGAGAGCGCGTGGAAGCCCCTCGTGCCACTCGAAGCCGGACATAGCCCCGTTTCACCCGCTCGGCGCACGGCGCGCCTGCGTGACGTGCGACAACGATGTCGCCCGGTCGTGGAGTCGTTCTCCGTGTGACTCATGTCACACGGGGGTGACTGTGAGACGGGGTGCCGTGCCGGAGATTCCTGGGTGTGGGGCCGCTCGGCGCGGTCCGACCGGGGATGTGGTGGGGGGGGGGAGAGGGGGGGGGGGGGGTAGCCAGAAGACCCCCCCCATCCCACCCCACACCACCACCCCCCCCACCACCCCCCCCACCCCCCACCAGGTCAAACCCCGCCC
>NZ_JBSGSU010000001.1:429224-452642 GCF_053607065.1 Cellulomonas sp. NPDC055163
ACGGGGGGGGGGGGCGGGGGGGGGGGGGGGGGGGGGGGGGGGGGGGGGGGGGGGTGGGGGGGCCCCCCCCCCCCCCCACCACCCCTCCACCGGCACCACCAGCGGCACCGGTCACCGGCACCCACCACCGGCACGGGATCGGCACCCCCGTCCTCCGCGGCCGCCTCCCGGTCGCGTCACCAGGCCGCACGGACCGCCCGGCGGCGCACGCCGCCACACGCGGCACGGCCCGCCCGGATCAGGCGCCGTGGACCGACGCCAGGAAGGCCTCGAGCAGCGGACCCGACGTCGTCGAGCCGTAGTCGCCCACCTCGACGAACACCGCGACCGCGAGGTCACCCTGGACCGCGATCATCCACGCGTGGTTCTGCAGAGCGTCCGCGGAGCCGAACTGCGCGGTGCCGCTCTTGGCGAGCACCTCGCCGCCGGGCTCGTCCTGCAGGAAGTCCCCGCCGCCCTCCGTCACGAACGCACGCATCAGGCCGCGCAGCGCGTCGGCCTCGGCGGCGGTGAGCGGCACGGGCGTCGCGGTGGCGCCGGCGGCGGCCTCCGACGGTGCGGCGGACGCCCCGGCGGCCTCGGTGCCCGGGTCCGGCGTGGCCGCCCCGCCCTCGGGCGGGATGACGAGCCGCGGGGTCACGAGCGCGCCCGCACCGACCGACGCGGCGACACGGGCCATCGCGAGCGGCGACGCCTCGGTGCGACCCTGCCCGATCATCGACGCCGCGTGGTCGGTGCCCTCGGACTCCGCGGGGACGGACCCGAGGAACGCCGGGAAGCCGACGTCGGCCGCTGCCCCGAGCCCGAGCGACGCCGCGGCCGATGCCAGCGCCTCCTGCGGGACCCGGTCGCGCGCGCCGATGAACGCCGTGTTGCACGAGCTCGCGAGCGCCGAGCGCAGCGGGATGTCGCCGATCGCGTCCGCCGGGTAGCCGGGGTAGTTGCGGAACTCCCGGCCCTCGACCGAGACGGTCGGCGGGCAGCTCAGCGTCGAGTCCGGGGTCAGGCCCGCGCGCAGCAGCGCGAGCGACGTCGCGACCTTGAGCGTCGAGCCGGGCGCGTACTTCCCGACCGTCGCGGTCGACAGCCCGGCGCTGCCCGGACCGCTCGCGGCCACGAGCACGTCGCCCGTCGAGGGGCGGAGCGCGACGATCGCGGACGGCACCTCGACGGGCTCGAGGATCGACTCGGCGGCGTCCTGGAGCCGGACGTCGAGCGTCGTCACGAGCGGCTGACCGGCGACCGGCTCGGAGCGGACGAGCTCACGCTCGGCGACGCCGTCGGCCGCGACGGCGACGACCGCGAGCCCGGGCAGGCCGCGCAGCTGCGCGTCGTACTGCCGCTGCAGGCCGCTCAGCCCGGCGACGTCCCCGGCCGCGACCGCGCCCTTCGACTCCTCGACGATCTCGGCGGTCGCCTCGCCGACGGTGCCCAGGAGCGGGCGGGCGAAGCGGCGGGTCGGGGCGAGCGGCAGCGTGCCCGCGACGACGTTGACGCCGGGCAGCGCGCCGAGCGCCTCCGGGTCGTACGCCGGGTCGCCGGACCGCACGACGATCGCCTGCACGAACGCCTTCTCGCCGGCGGCGGCGACCTGCGCCGCGTACGCGACCGGGTCCATGCCGAGGGCCGTCGCGAGCCCCTCGGCGGCGGCGGGCTGCTCGGGCGCCGCGACCCGCGTCTTGTCGATGCCGATGCGGCGCACGTCGCGGCTCGTGACGATCGGCTCGCCGCCGGCGCCGAGCACGTCGGCGCGGGCCGCGGGCGTGCGCCGGACCGTCAGCGTCTCGCCGGGCACGAGGTCGCGGGCCAGGAGGTACGTCGACCAGGCGGCCTGCCACTCGTCGTCGACGCGGGTCAGCCGGGCGGTCGTCTCGTACGTCCAGTCGGTGTCGCTCGCGTCGACGTCCCACGTGTACGTGAGAGTCGAGGTGGCCTGCTCGGGGTCCTCGTCGTCGACCACGGGCTCCGCGGCGGTCACCGTCGGCTGCCACGGGGCGAGCCCCTCGAACGCGGCGGTGCGCTGCGCGGCGGCCTCCGTGGCGGTCGCGCCGGTGAGCGTCACCCCGTCGAACGTGCCCGTCGACAGCGCCTTCGCGAGCGCGTCGGCGGTCACCTCCGGGTCCGGCCCCTCGGGCGTGCACGCCGTGACCCACCCGAGCGCGAGCACCGCGCCGAGCACCGCCGCGACCCGCCGCCCGGCGGCCCCACCGCGCCGGGGCCGTGCACCCACGTCGCTCCCGGCCGCCGTCCGACCCTGCACACCCTGCTGCACCGCGACGCCCACGTCGGATCCCTTCGGCCCCCTGCGGCCGCGCGGCTGCCTCCGTGCGGTCCGTCCGTCATCCTGCCCGATCGGGCAGGGCGCGCCGCGGTGATCGGCGCGCGCGTCCGTGCAGGTCCTGTGCGGGGCCGGTGCCGGCGGCTCAGCTGGTGCGGGCCTCGCGCTCGTCGGCCGGCTCGTCGATCCCCGTGACGGTCGTCAGGAGGAACACCGAGTCCTCCTCGGCCGTGACGCCGTGGCGCTCGTGCGTGATCTGGTGCAGGGAGCCGGTCGGCAGCGTGACGTCGTCGTCACGCTCGAGGAGGTGACCCGGACGAGCCCGTGCAGCACCTGGAGCGTCGCCGCGTGCGGGGCGTTGTGCTCGCCGAGCTCCTGCCCGGCCGCGAGCGCGATGACCGTCTGCCGCAGCTCGCCGTCGTGCACCACCCGCTCGGCGCTGCGCCCGTTCGGGGCCTGCTGCGCGGCCTCGAGGTGTCGCCAGGTCAGGGTCTGCAGGTCGGGCATGTCGCTCCTCAGGTCGTCGTGCGCTCCATGCTGGCCGTGCCGGCGGGCGTGCGCCACTCCCGCGAGCGGGCGTCGAGCCAGCCGAGGACGACCGCGAGGTACGTGTCCCGGGCGGGGCGCGCGGACAGGGCGAGGTCGTGCACGGCGCCCTCGATCGGCTCGTACGTCACGTCGGCGCCGAGCAGAGGGGCCCGGTACGCGATCTGGCGGACGTCGAGCACGGTGTCGGAGCAGCGCAGGTCCGGGTTGTCCTCGCTGTTGGGGCCGCTGCGCGCCGCCGAGCACACGAGCACGGGGACCCGGACGTCGAGCCCGCGCGAGAGCCGGGCGTGCCCCCGCCGGACGGCCCGCATCCAGCCGGCGCGCGGCGGGTAGCCCCCGGGCGGCTTGAGCTCGAGGTCGTACTCCCACTCGCCACCGTTGCTCACGTGCAGGCTGCGCGAGTACGCCGACGGGCCGCCGCCGATCACGCGGCGGGGGTCGAGGGGCCCGAGCGCGTCGAGCACGCGGGTCGAGACGACCCGGTCGAACCAGTGCGCGTTGAGGTCGAACCACGGCGAGTTGAGCACGAGCGCGTCGAGCAGGTCGGTCTCCCGGACGCTGTGCGCCCAGAGGCTCGCGGTGAGCCCGCCGGTCGAGTGCGCGTTCACGACGAGCCGGTCGTGCCCGAGCTCGTCGCGCAGGATCCGGGCGGCGAGCGTGAGGTCCTCGGCGTACTCGCGCAGGTCGGTGCAGTAGTGCGGGGTGGTCCACGGGCGGATCGAGCGCCCGCAGCGCCGCAGGTCGAGCGCGTAGAACGTGTACCCGTGGGCCTCGAACGCCGCGGCGAGGTGGGTCTGGAAGTAGTAGTCGTTGTAGCCGTGCACGTACAGCACCGCGGGTCCGGGGGCCGCGCCGGACGGGGCACGGCGCACGAGCGTCGCGACGACCGGCCCGTCCTCGTCGACCCCGAGGTCGAGCGTGCGCGCCTGCCACCCCGGCAGGGCGTCGGGCTCCCACTCGGTCACGGGATCATCGTGCCCCTCGCGGGGCGTCACCGGGCGCGGCACCCGTCGGCCCGGGGGCGCCGGACGCGTCCCGGCCACCGACCTTCACCGGGAGCAGCAGCGCGAGCCCGAGCAGCAGCACGACCATGATGCCGAGCACGCCCCAGTACTGCGCACCGGCGATCGCGATGGTCGTCGAGAACGCGAACGACGCGAGGAAGCCCGCGGCGCGCCCCGTCGTGGCGTAGAGCCCGAAGAGCTCGCTCTCGTGACCCTCGGGGCTCAGGCGCGCGAGCAGCGAGCGGCTCGCGGACTGCGCGGGCCCGACGAACACGCACAGCAGCAGCCCGAAGACCCAGAACGCCTGCTGGCCCGCGTCGTGCAGCAGGAACACCGCGGTGCCCGAGACCACGAGCCCGACGAGCGAGCCCACCACGACCGCCTTGGGCCCGATCCGGTCGTCGAGCCAGCCCGCGGCGACCGTCGCGAGCCCGGCGACGACGTTCGCGGCGATCGCGAACTGGATGACCTGCCCCGCGGAGAACCCGAACGTCGTCGAGGCGATGATCGCGCCGAACACGAACACCCCCGAGAGCCCGTCGCGGTAGACGGCGCTCGCGACGAGGAAGTGGACCGTCGGGCGGCTCGTGCGCCACAGCCGGACGACGTCGGCGCCGAGCGCCCGGTACGCGGCGACGACACCGCGGCGCTGCGGCCGGCCCTCGCCGGGGAGCTCGGGGACCGCGAGGAAGACCGGCAGCGCGAACACCGCGAACCAGAGCGCGGAGAACAGCACCGCGACGCGGATGTCGAGCCCGTCCTGGTCCGTGACCCCGAACCAGCCGACCTCCGGGTCGATGAACCCGACGAAGAGGATCAGCAGCAGCACGATCCCGCCGACGTACCCGGCGCCCCAGCCGATGCCGCTGACCTTGCCGACCGTCCCGGGCGTCGACACCTGGGCGAGCATCGCGTTGTAGTTGACCCCGGCCAGCTCGAAGAACACGTGCCCGGCCGCCAGCAGGAAGATCCCGAGCAGCAGGTTCTGCTCGAGCGAGGCCGGGTCCGGCGTGACGAAGAACATCGAGACGCTGATGAGCACCGTGATGGCCGTGTGGATGCCGAGCCACCGCTTGCGTCGCCCGGTGCGGTCGGCGCTCGAGCCGGTCACGGGCGCGAGCAGCGCGATCAGCACCCCGGCGCCCGCGAGCCCCCACCCGAGCCACGCCGAGTGGTCCGCGAGCGTCGCGTCGAGCAGCGCGGTGGCCGGCCCCACACCACCGGCCTCCGCCTCGGCGGCCGCGACGGTCGCCGGGTCGACGAACGCGTCGGACGTGATCCACCGCGTGAACACGAACGTCGTGATGACGGCCTGGAACGCGGCGGACCCCCAGTCCCACAGCGCCCACGCGAGCACGCGCCGACGAGGCACGGGTACGGGCGTCGTCGCCCGTGGGGAGTCCTGCGAGGTGTCCGCCACGCGCGCAGCGTAGGTCGTCTACTCGTCCAGCGGGAGACCTCGGCGTTCCGGGAGGGTGAACGCGCCGGCCGCGGCGACCACGAAGACCGCCGCGAAGACCCCGAACAGCAGCGACGTGCCGCCCGCGTCGCGCAGGAACGGCACCGCGAGCGGGGCGAGCACCGAGGCGATCCGCCCGAACCCCGCGGCGGCCCCGGCCCCGGTCCCCCGCATCGACGTCGGGTACAGCTCGGGGGTGACCGCGTACAGGGCGCCCCACGCCCCGAGGTTGAAGAACGAGAGCAGCATCCCGGTCACGAGCACGCCCTGCTCGGAGTCCGCGGACGCGAACAGCGCGGCGCCCACCGCGGAGCCGACGAGGAACGCGGCCAGCGTGCGGCGCCGCCCCCACACCTCGACGAGCACGGCCGAGGCGGCGTACCCGGGGAGCTGGGCGAGCGTGATCCACAGCGTGTACTCGAACGAGCGCACGAGCGTGAACCCGTCGGCCACGAGGATCGTCGGGAGCCAGATGAACGCGCCGTAGTACGCGAAGTTGACGGTGAACCACACGACCCACAGCGCCACGGTGCGGCGGCGGAACGACGGCGCGAACAGGGCGGCCACCCGGGTCCCGCGCGGCTGGGGGCCGGTGGGCCGGGAGCGGGTGCCGTCGCGCTCGACGGGGTCGGACTCGTCGGCCGGCGGTCGGCGCGGGCCGGGCACCATCGGCTTCGGGGTCCACGACCCGCCCGCGGTCGGCGTCGCGCGGGCCACGAACGCCGGCTCGGGCGCGACGCCGGCGGACCGCTCGAACCGGGTCACGACGGCCTCCGCCTCGACGACGCGGCCGCGCGACTCGAGGAACCGCACCGACTCGGGCAGCACCGTGCGCACGACCGCGGAGTAGAGGGCGGGGACCGCGCCGATCGCGAGCGCCCAGCGCCACCCGTTCTCGGATGCCGGGACGACGAGGTACCCCACGACGGCCGCGAGGGTCCAGCCGACGGCCCAGAACGCCTCGAGCGCGACGACGACCCGGCCCCGGATCCGCGGCGGCGCGAACTCGCTCACGAGCGTCGACGCGACGGGCAGCTCCGCGCCGAGCCCCAGGCCGACGACGAACCGCAGCACGATCAGCGCGGCGACGGACCCCGCGAGCGCCGACGCGCCGGTCGCGAGCCCGTACACCAGCAGCGTGATCGCGAACACGGAGCGCCGCCCGACGCGGTCCGCGAGCAGACCGCCGAGGCTCGCGCCGAGCGCCATCCCGACGAACCCGGCCGACGCGATCCACGACAGCTCCGCCGGCGACGCACCCCACTGCACGGCGAGCTGCGCGAGCACGAACGAGATGAGCCCGACGTCGAGCGCGTCGAGCGCCCACCCGGCGCCCGAGCCCAGCAGGAGTCGCAGGTGCTCACGCGTGAAGGGCAGCGCGTCGAGGCGTTCGGTCCGCGTGGGGGCGGGCGGCGGGGTCATGGGTCTCCTTCCCGGTCGCTTACCTTCCACCGCGGGGCCGACGCGCACAACTCGCCGACCGGGTGCCGTCGCCGGCGCTCACGGGGCCACCACAGCGGCGAGAGCCGGCTCCATCCGGTTCACCTGCGACCGGCTGATGCCGTGTCGAGCCGCGACCTCCCTCCACTGCCGCACCACCTCCACGACGTGCGTGAGCACTCGGCGGGCTGCGGTGGCGTCGAGGCGGAAGTACGGCGCGACGTCGAGTGCGGCGACGAGCGTGGACTCGGGGTGCGCATCACTGAGGGTCGTGGCGTGGGTCCCGGGGTCGGGATTGGGATTGATGTCGAACGCTGGGGCGAGACGCCACCTGCCGCCACCAGCGTGCAAGAAGCCGTGGTTGCGGAGGTGGTCGTCGGTGTTGTGCAGCAGCACCCCGAGGACCATCCGGCGCCAGAGCTCGTGCAGATCGGCGACGACCTGGTCGGAGTGCTGTTCGATCGCCTCGGCGATGTCGAGGTACGTCCGGGGGTCGTGGTCGACGGCCTCCAGCATCGTCATCGCGGACACGTAGCCGATTCGCCGCCCGTCAGGAGCGCGGTCGAACCGGTCGAGGACGAGGACCTGCCGGCCGGCGATCGTGACGAGCCGCGAGGTGGGAACGGTGATCCCGGCGGCGGCCGCGAGGTCGAGAGCGACCTGCTCCCACGCCATGACGTCCCACGCGTCGCCCTCGGAAGGGAACTTCGCGATCGCGAGACGCCCGTCGGTATCGCGGACGTGAGTCTTGGGTCGAGCACCACCGAGCGACGAGCCCGCCCCGACGAGGCGACGGATCTCCGACAGGCCGACGTCCTCGTGACGTTCGTAGTCGGCGGCGATCTGCAGGAGCTCCGGAAGCTCGGTCAGGGTCGGGACGCCGGTGCCGTCCTGAGCGAGGAACGGGCCCTCGTCCACGCTCAGCCGCAGCGCTCCTTGGCGCAGGTCGTCGCGGACACCCAGAAGGTAGTCGCCCTCGCCGAGCTCACGCGCGGGTCTGCTCTCCGCTGCGGCGAGCCCGGCCTCCTGCCGTCTGAGCAGAGTGCGTCCCCATCGGTCGGGCGCGCAGTCGGTCAACGCACCGAACATCGCCTGCCCCACGTCCGTGTGCCACTGACCGGTCGCCAGCGGCAATGACGGGTCGATCCCGTACGCGCCTCGCGCGGCTACGTACCCGGCGTCGTAGGTGAACGTCGCCGACGCGACGCCGCGACGGTGGTGCGTGTACAGGGTGCCGACGACGCGGGGGACCGCTGTCCTCGGGTCCACGGTCGTGTGGACGGTGATCGGTCCCATCAGACGGTGCGTGGCCGGCGGACCCGCGCCGGTAGCTGCTCGTCGGCGCGCATCCGCCCGATGTCGGTGGTGTACGGGTCGAACGCGCCGGTGACGGGGTCGAGGATCCCTAGCGCGCGCGCGACGCGCAGGGTGTTCTCGAGGGTGGCTCCGTCGCCCGACTCGAGCCGCCCGACGGTGTTCACGCTCAGCCCGGCGCGCTCCGCGACCTCCGCCGCCGTGAGCCCGCGGAGCTTTCGCCACGAGGCCAGGTCCGAGCCGATCCTGCTCATGGCACGCCGGACGGGTGGTGGTGTCGGTGAGCCGGCCATGTCGCCCCCATTCTCGTTTCAAACTACCAGGATAGGGGTCTTCAACCGGTTTGCACATCATGTTTGGGACCATCGCCCGCGTCCGTCGCGAGCGTGTGCCGTCCTGCTCGACGCGTCGGTGCCCGCCCGGCTCGCACCCTAGACGTCAGCGGGGGGCTCCGGGGCCGGGAGCCCGGCGTCAGGTACTCGACCATGTGCGCGGTCACCGTCGTGGACGTCGGCCGGCCGTTGCGAGCGTGACGCGCCCGCGCCCGCGCTCGTAGTCGACGCCGCCGCGCCGGTGCACGGCGACGACGTCGCGGCCCGGCGGGGTCCGTCGCCGCGACGTAGACGTTGCCGCCGGGCGCGCCCTCGGGCTGCCCGACGAGCGTGCAGACGATCCAGAACCGGCCGTCGTGGTGCCGCAGCGTCGGCGCGAACAGCCCGTGCGACGACCGGACGCCGGTGAGGTCGAGCTGGCCTGGCCGGTGGATCGCGTGGCCGACCGGCTCCCAGCTGATCAGGTCCCGGCTGCGGTGGACCGGCGAGCCGGGGAGGTGGTCGAACGTCGAGGTGACGAGGTAGTAGTCCTCCCCGGCGCGGCAGAACGACGGGTCCGGGTAGCACCCCGGCAGGATCGGGTTCCGGGCCGAGCCCGTGCGTGACCTCCGCGGGTGGTGGACGGCGTCGTCGCGACGACCCTAGAGCCGTGCGAGCAGCGCGTCGGCGAAGCGCTCCGCCGAGCCGGGTGCGAGGTCGAGGAACAGCTCGGGCTCGACGAGCTCGAGCTCGATGAGCAGCGGCGCGTCCTCGGGCCCGACGAGGTCGACCCGCGCGTACAGCAGCGCGTCCGACCCCCCGGGCACGCACGCGAGCGCGGCGTGCGCGACGGCGACCTCCGCGTCGGTCGGGGTGTGCGCCGCGTCGGTCCCGCCGTAGCTCGCCTGCACCCGGAAGTCCCCGGCGGCGGGCGTCTTGCGGACGCCGTGCGAGACGCGCCCGCCGATCACGACGACCGACCGCTCCCCCGCGACGATCTCCGGGAGGTACGGCTGCACGAGGACGTCGCCGGTGGTGGTGAGCGTGCGCAGGTGGTCCGCCGCCGCCGGTGAGCCCGTGGGGAACCGCCCGAGCCCCCAGGCGTTCGCGGAGACCGCGGGCTTGAGCACCACCTCGGGGGCGTCGACCGGGGGCAGCGCGGCGTCGCTGCCGGCCGGGACGAGCGTCGTCGGCACCGTCGGGACACCCGCCGCGGCGAGCTCGAGCAGGTAGGACTTGTGCAGGTTCCAGCGGACCACGTCGAGCGGATTGAGCACCGGCGCCGCGAACGCACCCAGGACCGCGCGGAACTCCTCGGGGTGCTCCTGGTAGTCCCACGTCGACCGGATCACCACGACGTCCGCGGGGACGTCCGCGACCGCCGGTGCACGCCACGGGGAGACGGTCACGGTCGCGCCGCGGGCGCGCAGCGCGTCGACGACGCCTGGGGTCTCGATGTCGTGGCCGTCGGGGTCGTCGAAGGTCAGCAGCAGCACGTGAGGAGGCACCGGGCGATGCTCGCACGCAGGACGGCGCCGCCCGGCACCGGGACACGCGGGTGCGCGACGGCGCCGCGGTCGGCCGTCAGGCGCGGTCGTGCAGGGTGACGTGGTAGCCGTCGGGGTCCGCGAAGGTGAAGGTCCGGCCGAAGGGCCCGTCGACCGGGGCGGAGACGATCGTGCGGCCGTCGGCGACGAGCGCGTCGTGGATGGCCTGGACGTCCGTGGCGTGGAGCCAGATCGCGGCGCCGATGCCGGGGCGCGCGGCGGAGTCGAGGTCGGTGCCGGGCACGACGTCACGCAGCGCGAACGCGATCGGGCTCGTCGAGAAGACGACGGCGTGCGGCGGGCCGGCCGGGGAGCGGACGAGGCCGAGGTGCTGCTCGTAGAACGCCTGCGAGGCGGCGAGGTCGCGCACCTGGAGCGAGACGAAGTCGGGGCCGGTGACGGGCATGGGCGCTCCTCGGGTATCCCTGTGTCAGTTTTCTGACACCGGCACTGTATGTCAGGATATTGACATGACGCAAGACGGCGCTCGCATCGACCTCGACACGTCGCTGGGCTACCTGCTCAAGGAGGCGTCGAGCGCCCTGCGCGCCGCGATGGAGGAGGTGCTGCGCCCGCTCGGGATGAACGTGACGCACTACTCGTGCCTCGAGCTCCTGGCGCAGCGACCCGGGCTGTCGAGCGCCGAGCTCGCGCGCGGCGCGTTCGTCACGCGGCAGTCGATGAACGTGCTGCTCCAGGCGCTCGAACGGGACGGCTGGGTCACCCGGCCTGCGCAGGCCCCCGTCGGCAAGGCGCTCCCGGTGCAGCTCACGGAACGCGGGCGCCGGAGCCTGGACGAGGCGAGCGCGGCCGTCCGCTCCGTCGAGCTCCGGATGCTCTCCGGGCTCACCGCCGACGACCGGTCCGCCGCGCTCCGGATCCTGCGGAGCATGGTCGGCAGCCTGCGGGGCGGCGACGACACCGCTGCCCGCCCGAGCCCGTCATGATGTCGCGACTCGCGCACCTGTCGCGGTACTGCGACATTCCGGGGTGTCACGGTAGTGCGACATCCCGGGGTGTCACCCAGGGCTGGACGCAGGCCCACCTGGCGCAGACCGCCGGAGCCTCGCGCCAGCTCGTCGTCGACGTCGAGCGCGGCAGGCAACCCGGCACCGAGCTCTCACGCGTGCTGGCGATCGCTCGTGCGCTCGGGTTGGGCGTCACACTGGCTCCCCTGCCGGACGACGAACCCTCCTCCTTCGACGCGATGCTCGACGACATCATGGGCACGAGCCGGTGAGCCCGGCCCTCGATGAGCTCACCCGTCCTGCTGTACGGGCAGCACCAGGACGGGTGACCGGCCCCGCCCGCCGCGCGACGAGCCGGAGGTCTTCCTCAGCGGCGAGGAGTGAGGCGGGCGCAGGAGAGACGTCGCCTACGCGCCGGGCTCGCCGCCGCGCACGAGGACGTGGGGCGTGAGCGCGCCCGGCACCGGCTCGGCGCCCGGGCCGCCCGCGTCGAGCCACCCCGCGAGCACCCCCGTCAGCTCGTCGCCCGCCACGCGCTCGAACCAGACGGGCCGGCCACCGGCCGTACGGCGGGCGTCGCCGCTCGGGCGCACGACGACGACGTCCCCGCGCTCGCACTCGTCGAGGCACTCGGACAGCGTGAGCTGCGCGGTGCCGCGGGCCGCGAGCGCCCGGAGCCGCGCGAGCTGACCGCCGTCGAGCGCGTCGCCGGACCCGAGCGTCTCGCCCGCGCACAGGCTGCACGCGGTCAGGCCCGGGACGGCACCGGGGGGCCGCGTCCCGCAGCCGCGCTCGCTCGTCACGGCGTCGAGGATAGGTCCGCTCCGGCCCGCCGCCGTCCCTGCGGAAACCCTCGACCGTGATCGCGCCCGGTGCGACGCTCGCGGGATGACGGCGTGGTCGGTGGTCGAGGCGGCGCTGCCGCCGAGCGTCGTGGATCGGGCGGCCGGCCCGGTCGTGGGCGCGCACCGGCTGCACGCCGAGGTGCAGCGGCGCTCGTGGGGCCACGACGACTTCACGGAGCCCGTGCAGCACTGGCTCGGGACGCTGCGCGACCAGGAGTACACCGAGCGGGTCGTGCTCGTCGCGGTCGCGGCGGAGGCCGGTCGGAGGCAGCCGGCAGGGGGCGCGGCAGAGGTCCGGGACCGGGACGTGGTCGGCGCCGCAGTGGTCGAGCTGCCGCGCACGGGCAACGCGCACCTGGCCGAGCTCGACGTGTGGGTCGACCCCGACCGCCGGCGCGAGGGGATCGGGTCGGCGCTGATGGACGTCGCGGAGCGCCGGGCGGCCGAGCGCGGACGCACGACCACGCTGGTCACGACGTCGCACCGCGGGGAACCGCCCGCGGAGCACCCGGACGCGCTCACGGCCGCGTCCGGCAGCGGACGCCTCGACGCCTCCGCCCCGGGCGTCCGGTTCGCCGCCCGGCGCGGGTACCGGCCGGAGCAGGCCGAGCGGTGCAGCGTGCTCGACGTCCCGCTCGACGACACGGTGCTCGCCCGCCACCTGCACGCTGCCGCGTCGGTCGCCGGGCCCGGCTACCGCGTCCACTCGTGGACCGACCGGGCGCCCGACGCGTGGCTCGACGACGTCGCGGTGCTGCTCACACGGATGAGCACGGACATCCCCCAGGCCGGGCTCGACCTCGAGGAGGACCCGTGGGACGGGGCCCGCGTACGGCACCACGAGCGGGTCGCCGCCGCGACCGGTCGCGGCTTCCTGGTGACCGTCGCCGAGCACGTCCCGACGGGCCGCCTCGCCGCGGTCACGCAGCTCGAGACCTCGGTGTCGCAGCCGGGGTGCGCGTGGCAGGACGCGACCCTCGTGCTCCGGGAGCACCGGGGCCACCGGCTCGGGATGCTGGTCAAGGCGGCGAACCTGCGCCACACGGCCCGGGTGCGCCCGGCGACCCGGCGGATCCACACCTGGAACGCCGAGGAGAACGCGCACATGCTCGCGATCAACGTCGCGCTCGGCTTCCGCCCTGTCGGCGTCGAGGCGATCTGGCAGCGCACGCTCTGACGCGGGCACGACGTGACGTCGTCAGGCACGGCCCCGCCGAGCAGGTGAAGTCGTCGCACCCGGAGCGGCGCGCCCGTCCCCGCTCCGGGTGCGGTGCACGGTCCGCGCCTTAGGCTGAACCGTGCCCGACACGTGGTTGGCCCGCTCGACGGGCACGACGCCCACCGGCGCCCTCGCGCGCTCCGTGGACTGGGCGTCGACGCCGATCGGCCCCCCGAGGTCCTGGCCGCGCGACCTGCGCGCAGCCGTGCGGATCTGCTTCAGCACCGAGTTCCCCGTCTTCGTCGCCTGGGGACCAGAGCGGACCATGATCTACAACGAGGGCTACAGCCGCATGCTGGGGACCACGAAGCACCCCCGGGCGATGGGCGCCGCGATGGCCGACGTCTGGTCCGACATCTGGGACTCGGTCGGCCCGCTCGTCGACACCGTGACGTCGACCGGCAGGTCGTTGTTCTTCGAGGACCTGCGCCTGCTGACCGAGCGTTCGGGGTTCGCCGAGGAGGCGTCGTTCACGTTCTCCTACAGCGCGCTGCTCGACGACCACGACGACGTCGCCGGCATGCTCTGCATCGTGGGCGAGACCACGGACCGGGTCGTCGCGAGCCGGCGGTTCGAGACGCTCGGCACCCTCTCGACGAGCCTGCACCGGGTCAAGCTCGACATCGAGCTGACCGCCAAGGTCGCCGCCGACGTCCTGCGGGGCAGCCCCGACGTCACGCGCGCGGACGTGCACCTGAGCACGCCCGACGGCCTGGTCCCGCTGCTCTCGACGCACGACCTCGCCGGCGCGGCCGCCCCGGGCGCGGGTGGAGCCCCGCCCGAGGTGCTGCAGCGCGTGTGCGACACACGTGTCGCCGAGAGGTCCGGAGGCACGCTCGTCGAGCCGGTCTCCGCGGTCCTCGGTGACGCGCCCCTCGGCGTCGTCGCGCTCACGGGCAACCCGCTGCGCCCCGACGACGAGGCGCAGCAGCTGTTCCTGCACCTCCTCGCCGCGTCGCTCGGCAACGCGCTCGCGGTGGCGATCGCGCACCAGAAGCAGGTCGACGAGCTCCAGGCGGTCTCGTCCGCGCTGCAGGCCGCGATGCTGCCGGAGGACCCCGGCTCGCCCGGCTGGCACACGCGCTACCGGCCGGCGGACGACCGGCTCGCCGTCGGCGGCGACTGGTACGACGTGGTACCCCTCGGCGACCAGCGGTTCGGGCTCGTCGTGGGCGACTGCGTGGGTCACGGCCTCGGCGCCGCAGCCGTGATGGGCCAGCTGCGCAGCGCCGCCCGCGCGCTGCTGCTCCAGGACCTCGCGCCCGCGGCTACCCTCGACGGGCTCGACCGCTTCGCGGCGACGCTCCCCGGCGCGGAGTGCGCGAGCGTCGTGTGCGCGGTCGTCGACGAGAAGGCCCGCACCGTCACCTACTCGAAGGCCGGCCACCCGCCGCCGCTGCTGCTGTCGAGGTCGGGGGCGCGCTGGCTCGGCGACGCCACCGGCACGCTGCTGGGGTTGGCCCCGCACCCGCGCCCGCAGGCCACCACGACGTTCGAGCGCGGCGAGACGCTCCTGCTGTACACGGACGGGCTGGTCGAGCGCCGTGGCGAGGGGCTCGGCGACGGGCTGGACCGGCTGGCCCGGACCGCGGTCGCGACCCTCGCGCAGCGGCCCGTGCACCAGCTGGGCGACCTCCTGATCGGGACTCTGCTCGAGGAGGGTGCACGCGACGACGTCGCACTCGTGGTCTACGAGGCGCGCTGACCCGCTGGCGGGCGTGGGACCTCCGCCGGTCGCCGCGCCGGCCGGGGTGGGAGAGCCTGGACGCATGCACCTTCCCGAGTCCGCGACGCCGCTGCCGACCGGGCGCGCGTCGGTGCGGGCCGCCGCGCGGATGCTCTCGAGCGCGCTGCGCGGGGACCCCGGCTTCGCCCACGTGCTGCCGGAGCCGGGCGTCCGGCGCCGCGCGCTCGACGCGATCCACCACATCGGGCTGACCGACGGCCTGCACCACGGGCACGTCCTGGGGGTGCACGACGACGCCGGGGTCGCGGGCGTCGCCGTCTGGTACCCGCCGGGCGCGTACCCGATGACGGCGCTGCGCAAGCTGCGCACGCTCGCCCCGCTCGTGCCCGTCGCGCTGCGGCACCCGTGGCGCACGGCCGCGCTGGCCCGGTTCGGGTCCGCGGTCGAGGCCGGCCTGCTCGACGCGGTGCCGCCCGAGGGCGCCTGGTACCTCGAGGTGCTGGGCGTCCGGCCCGACGCGCAGCGCCGCGGTCACGGCCGGCGGCTCCTCGCGCCCGTGCTCGCCGCCGCCGACCGGACCGGGTCGGCGTGCTACCTCGAGACCTCGCGCGAGGAGAACGTGCGCTACTACGAGGGCTTCGGGTTCCGGGTGGTCGGCGAGGTCACGGTGCTGCGGCCGCACGGACCCGTCGAGGTGCAGATGCTGCGGGGGCCGCGGGGGCGCTGACGTCACCCTGGCCCGGCGGCGGCCGCGCGGGCTCAGCCGGTGGGCGCGCCCGCGTGCCGCAGGACGTCCGCGAGCGCGGCGAGCGCCCCGGGCACGACCGTGTAGTACGCCCACACCCCGCGCTTCTCGCGCGTGAGGATGCCCGCCCGGACGAGCGTCGTGAGGTGGTGCGAGACGGTCGGCTGCGCCAGGCCGACGACGTCGTTGAGGTCGCACGCGCAGACGGGCTCGTCGCTCGACGCGATGTGCGAGAGCAGCTGGAGGCGGGCCGGGTCGGCCAGAGCCTTGAGGACCCGTGCGAGGTTCTCGGCGTCGTCCCGGGCGAGCGTGCCCCCGTCGAGCGGGGTGCAGCAGGCGGTGACGTCGAGGACGGGAAGCAGCGTGGGAGCACTCACGGGTCTGATCGTGCCGCAGACATTGACATCTGTCGATTCCTGGGTCAGGGTCTACATATCGACGCATATCGATGCGTCGCCGAGAGCGGGGCCGCTGGGCCCGACCGACCGTGGAGGACGACATGACCGAGGACCTCGTCGAGCAGGTGCGCAGGCGCTACGCGGAGGCGGCGCTCGCCGTGACCCGCAGCACGGCGCCGGGCGGTGCGGCGCCGGGCGGTGCGGCGCCGGGCGGTGCGGCGCCGGGCGGTGGGGCGTGCTGCGCGCCGGACGGGGCGGGGGTCGGTGCCGACACGCACGCACAGGCCGAGGCGACGTGCTGCGGCCCCACGCAGGCCCGCGAGACCGGGGACCGGTTCGGCGGAGCGCTCTACGACGTCGACGACGCTGCGGCGATCCCCGAGGCCGCGCTCCTCGCGTCGCTCGGCTGCGGCAACCCGACGGCCGTCGCCGACCTGCGCCCCGGCGAGCGCGTGCTCGACCTCGGCTCCGGCGGCGGCATCGACGTGCTGCTGTCCGCCCGGCGCGTCGGCCCGACCGGCTTCGCGTACGGCGTCGACATGACGCCGGAGATGCTCGACCTCGCGCGCAGCAACGCCGCGACCGCGGGCGCGACGAACGTCGAGTTCCTCGAGGGCCGCATCGAGGCCCTCCCGCTGCCGGACGCGGCCGTCGACGTCGTGATCTCCAACTGCGTCGTCAACCTCTCGGTCGACAAGCCCGCGGTGCTCGCGGAGGTGTTTCGCGTGCTCGCGCCCGGCGGCCGCGTCGGCATCTCCGACGTCGTGGCCGACGACGACGTGACCCCCGAGCAGCGCGGCGAGCGCGGCAGCCACGTCGGGTGCATCGCCGGAGCGCTCTCCCGCCGGGAGTACCTCGACGGGCTGACCGCCGCCGGGTTCACCGACGCGAGCGTGACCTTCACGCACGAGGTCGCGCCCGGCCTGCACGGCGCGATCGTGCGAGCGGTCAAGCCGTAGGTCGCGCGGCACGCCCGGGCCCGGCGGCACCTCGGCCCGCCGGCCCGGGCGGAGGGACGCGGGTCAGCAGCTGCCGTCCGGCCGGCTCTCGTCGGGCGGCTCGGCCTGCGTCGCGTCGGCGATCGCCCGGGCGGCAGCCGCGAGCTGGGTGAGCTGCTCGGCGCTGAGCACGTCGACCACGAGCCGCCGCACCGCTCGGACGTGCCCGGGGGCGACCTCCTCGAGCCGCGCGAGGCCCGAGTCGGTGAGCCGGGCCTCGGTGTGCCGCCCGGCGCGGTCGGTGCAGCTGCGCCGCTCGACCCAGCCGGCGCGCTCGAGCCGCGTGACGGCGTGCGAGAGCCGGGACAGCGACCCGCGCGCGTGCGCGGCCAGGTCGCTGAGGACGAGCGTGCGGGCGGGCGACTCGGACAGCGCGGCGAGCACCTGGTACTCGAAGGTGTTGAGCCCGGCGTCGCGCTTGAGCTGCGCGTCCAGGGCGGGCGGCAGGTCCATGAGCATGCGGGCGAGGGCCCGCCACTCGCCCTGCTGCTGGTCGGAGAGCCAGGGGACGTCGGGCTCGGCCACGGAGGCGCGGGGCTCGTCGTCGGTCACGCGGCGATCCTATGCCACGACTTGAACATTCAAGTCGTGCGGCCTACTGTGCGACTTGAACGCTCAAGTCCCCACCTGAGGAGAATCCCATGACCGTGCTCCGCGTCGACGCCAGCATCCAGGGCGACCGCTCCGCCAGCAGCGCCCTCGCCGACGTCGTCCTCGACCGCGTCGTCGCCGCGCACCCCCACGCGCCCGTCGTACGGCGCCACCTCGGTGAGGAGCCGCTGCCCGCCGACGCCTGGGCCACCGCGATCGCCGGCAGCTTCACGCCGGAGGCCGACCGGAGCGACGCGCAGCGCGCGGCCGTCGCCCTCGCCCAGGAGGTCGCCGCCGAGCTGCAGGCCGCGACGAGCGTCGTCCTCGCGCTTCCGCTCTACAACTTCGGGGTCTCGCAGCACGCGAAGGCCTGGATCGACCTGGCGATCGCCGGCGCGCCGCAGGGCACGCGCCTGCTCGACGGGACCCCCACCGTCCTCGTCACGACCCGCGGCGGCGCGTACGGCGCCGGGACCCCGCGCGAGGGCTGGGACCACAACACCGACTACCTGCGCCGCATCCTCGCCGACGTCTGGGGCGCCGACCTCACCGTCGTCGAGCGGGAGTTCACGCTCGTCGGCGTCAACCCCGCCCTCGACGACTTCGCCGAGGTCGCCGCGCACATGCACACCACCGCGCGCGAGGCCGCGGCCGAGGCCGGGACGGCTCTCGCCGCCCGACGCGCCGCCTGACCGGCACGCACGCGCGTCGGGCGGGAGCTCCCGCGGAGCACGGACGTGCCCCCGGCGCACCGGCACCGGCATCTGCACCGGCGCTCGACCGCACGACGGCTCGTGGGCGCCCACGTCCTCGCCGCGCCGGACCGGGCCCACCGTGGGAGGTTGACGCCATGAACGCCTTCCGACGACGCCCCGCCCGCACGCCGTCACCGGCCGCGCTCGCCACGACCGTCCCGAGCCCGACGCACCGCCCCGTGGCCCCGCCGCCGGCAGGCCAGTGGCACGACGGCCTGGGCCGCGCCGCGACCCGCAGCGCGCAGGCGCTCCTGGTGCTCACGCTGGCGTCGGTGCTGATCTGGGGGCTCACGCAGGTCAAGCTGCTCGTCATCCCCGTGCTCATCGCCGCGATCCTCGCCGCGGCGTTCAGCCCCCTCGTGCACGTGTTCCGCCGCTGGGGCTGGCCGCGCGCGCTCGCGACGTGGGCGGCGCTGCTCCTCGGGCTCGGGACGCTCGGCGTCGTCCTGTGGCTCGTCGGGCGCGGCATCCGCAGGGAGTGGCCGTCGCTCGTCGAGGAGGCCGACCGCGGGCTCGGGGAGCTCGAGAAGTTCCTGCTGGAGGGCCCGCTCGGCATCACCGAGGAGCAGCTCGCGTCCGCGCGCGAGTCGCTCACCGCGGCGCTCACGAGCGACCAGGTGCAGAGCGGCGCGATCACCGGGGCCACCGCCGCGGCGGAGGGCGTCGCCGGGCTCCTGCTGGGCCTCGTCGTGCTGTTCTTCCTCATGAAGGACGGTCGCAGCATCTTCGGGTTCCTGATCCAGCCGCTGTCCGAGGAGCGCCGGACGCGTGCGTGGCGCGTCGGGGACCGCTCGGTCGGGGTGCTCGGCGGCTACGTGCGCGGCACCGCCATCGTCGCGCTCGTCGACGCCGTGGTCATCGGCGCGGCGCTGGTCATCCTCGGCGTCCCGCTGGCGCTGCCGCTGGCGACCATCGTGTTCCTCGGCGCGTTCATCCCGCTCATCGGCGCGACCGTCGCCGGCATCCTCGCGACCCTCGTCGCGCTCGTCACGAACGGCCCGACGACCGCGCTGATCGTCCTCGTCGTCGTGATCGCCGTGAACCAGCTCGAGGGCGACCTCCTCGCGCCCGTCGTCATCGGCCGCGCGCTCGCCCTGCACCCGCTCGCGATCCTGCTCGCGCTGACCGCCGGGACGATCCTCGCCGGCATCATCGGCGCGCTCCTCGCGGTTCCGATCACCGCGGTCGCGTGGGCGGCGATCAAGGAGTGGCGGGCGCCGGACGACGACGTGCCGGGGAGCACGACGGCGACGCGCGGCCGGTCGGCCGACGCCCGCCGCTGACCGACGCACGACGACCCGCTCCCGGGCTGAGCCGGGGAGCGGGTCGTCGTGTCGCGGGGTCAGCGCACGCGCGGCTGCGCGCCCGCCTCGGACGCGCCGTTCACGCTCGTCCACCCGGACGTCCCGCCGTCGGACACGAGCCACCGGCCGTCCCCGGGGTTGGCGAAGAACACGTCGACCTTGCCGTCGCCGCTCATGTCCGCGAGCTGGAACTGGTCCGTGCGGACGCCCGGCGCGCCGTTGATCTGGCGCCAGCCCTCGAGGCCGCCGCTGGAGTAGTACCAGAGGCCGGTCGCCGGGTTGACCCAGAAGACGTCGTCCTTGCCGTCGCCGGTGAGGTCGCCGAGCAGGAGCTGGTCGTTCGGGACGTTCGCGTACGCGAGCGGCTGCCAGGGGGTGCCCCCGCCGTACGAGGCGTACCAGCGGCCGTCCGCCGGGTTGGCGTGGAACACGTCGTCCTTGCCGTCCCCGTTGACGTCGCCGAACCGCAGGGCGCTCGTCGGGATCCCCGCGGCGCCGTTGATGTGCCGCCAGGCGGACCTCGCGCCGTCGGAGACGTACCAGGCCCCGGTGGCCGGGTTCGACCAGAACACGTCGACCTTGCCGTTCCCGTCGAGGTCCGCGAGTGCGAGCTGGTCGTTCGGCACCCCGGCCGAGTTGACCGCGTCCCACGCGCTCGTCGCGCCGTAGGACACGAGCCAGCGCCCGTCGCCCGGGTTGGCGAAGAACACGTCGTCCCTGCCGTCGCCGTCGATGTCGCCGAACCGGAACTGGTCCGTCGTGAACGCGCCCGCACCGTTGACGACGACCCACGGCGTCGTCCCGTTGAACGAGACGCGCCAGAGCCCGTCGGCCGGGTTCGACCAGAAGACGTCGGCCTTGCCGTTGCCGTCGAAGTCGGCGCCGTCGGCGTTCTTCCTCACGACCGTCGGGGGCGTCGCGGCCGGGTCGAGGACCGGCACGATCGCCGCGGGGTTGTGGCACGACGTGAACAGCTTCGCCTCGTCGACCCCGGACGTGTACGTGCGGACCTCGCCGACGGCGCCTCGCCAGGCGTTGCCCGCCGCGCCGGCGACGAGCCCGCGCCCCACCCGGAGCTGACCCGCCGCTGCCCAGGCGGACGGGGCGGGCTGCGCGGCGGCCTGCACCGGGTCCCGGTCCCAGTCGTCGGTGGCACGCGGGATCTCGCACACCGACAGGGTGAGCCGGTTGTCCGCCGTGCGGGCCGCCGCGAGCTGCACCCAGTACCCCGCGCGCACCGGCACGGTGGAGACGGCGGCGACCGTCGACGCGCCGGTCGAGTCGCTCGACGGGACCCAGAACGCCCAGCACGTCTTCGACGCCGTGGGGCAGCGCGAGTCCGAGAGCTGGCCGAGGGAGAACCCGCTGACCTGCCGGCCGTCCTGGCTGACCGCGACCGCCGTGCGCGCCGCGTCGTCGGACTTCACGTACGCCATGACCCCGAAGGTGCCGGCGGTGTCGACCACCCGCACCGCCGACGACGCGACGTCGGATGCCTCGTCGAACTGCAGCGCCCGGTCCTGCGGCTTCCCGTTCAGCTCGGCCAGCAGCCCGTCCACGCGCGTCACCGACGACGACACGGCCAGCGGGTTCGGGCGGCTCGTGACCACGCTCGCCGCGGTCGTGCCGCTCGTCTCGTCGAACCGCCACGCGTCGCTCACCGCGGCCGTGTCGACCACGAAGCGGTACTCGCGGGTCGGGCTCGGCCACCCCGCGGCGTCCACCGACTGCACGTAGAGCACGTGCGGGCCGCCGGTCTTCGGGGTGTGCGTGATGCTCGGTGTGATGGCGGGGACCTCGTTCGCGAACCCCGTGTTGTCGAACGAGTACCGGAACTTCACGACGTCGGCCGACGTGGAGCGCCCGAACGTGAACAGCCCCGGGACCCCGGCACCGCCCCGCAGCGCGTCCTCGGCGTACACCGCGGCCTGCCCCGCGAGCGGTGCGACCGTGGGCATCACGGGCGCCTCGAGGTCGACGTTGAACTCGCACGCCGCGACCGGGCCGACGGCACCGCTGTCGTCGATGCCGCGCACGCGCCACTGGAACGGACCGCCCTGCCCGAGGGTCGCCGGCACCTGGACCGCGTGCTCCGCGCCGGAGCCCTGAGCGGGCGTCGCCGCCGGGTCCCACACGAGGGCGCCGTTGTCCGCCCGCACGATGTCGAACTTGGCATGCACGTTGCCGCCGTCGGGGTCGCTCAGCCGCGCGCGGAGGACCGGCGAGGCGGAGCGGAGCGTGGGCCGACCGGCACCGACGACGCACGCCGACTCGGGGGTCGTCGTGCGCGCCTCGGCCGGGTGGTTCGGCGGACGGTTGTAGACGACCGAGAAGCTCGCGTCCCAGCCGTAGCGCTTCCAGTACGCCATGGACGACTCGTCCGACGCGATGCCGAACGAGGCGAGCCCCGTGTTCGCCGCGGCGACGGCCTGCGCCTGCGCGGTCGCGTTGAACTCGATGCGTCGCGGGTCCAGGCCCGCGGCGCACCCCGCGCGGTGCGCGATGGTGAGGGTGTGCAGCGCGTTCCAGTACCCGCCGCCCGGGTACGCCGTGCCTGCGTCGAAGTCGGCGACGGCGTAGAGGGTCACGGGCTGCGGGGTGCAGCTGTACGAGTGCGTGCCCGTGACCGCGAACGTCGCGCCCAGCACGTGCCCGGGCTCGAGGTCCCCGATGCCCTGAAGCCCCGCGAACTGGTAGAGCAGGCGGCTGCGGAACGTCGAGGAGCACGTGGACGACGACGCCGTCGAGCACAGGCCGACACCTTCGTCGCCCGTGAAGTCGTACTTCGTGCCGAACACGGTGCGGACCGCGGAGCGGCGGTTGAGCGCGCCGCTCACGCCCGGGTCGATGAACACGGGCCAGACGGTCTCGGGGCTCTCGAGCATCTCGGCGTCCGGGGTCACCGTGACCTCGTCGGCCGTGACGTCCGCGGGCAGCGCGGCGACCTCTTCCCCGCCCACCGGCTCGACGACCGGGTCACCCTCGGCGAGCTCCTCACCCACGGCCGCGTCGGGCGCACCCGACGCCTCCGGAGCGGGCGCGGAGGAGTCCCACATCGCGGGCACCGGGCTCGCGAAGACCGCCGCACCGGACTCGTCGGCAGCGACGAAGCCGCCGTCCTTCGCCTCGACCTCGATGCCGTCCGACGTCGCCACCGGGAACGTCAGGTTCGCGAGGTCCGGGTGCGCCGCAGCCTCCGGGGAGTCCACCCGCAGCACCTCGGAGAACCCGGTCGCGTCCTCGTTGACCGTGACCACGAGGTCCACGCCCGGGAGCACCTCGGCGTACGTGACCTGCGCACCCGCGACGCTCGGCCTCGGCAGGTCGAACGGCATCGCGAACGTCAGCACGTGCCCGTCCCGCTCGATCCGCGCGAACGGCTCCTCGCCCGACCCGTCGCTGAACGTCATCGGCGTCACCGCCGACGCCACGCTCAGCGCACCGTCCGACGCCACGACCGCGTTGTCGACGTCCGCCCACTCCCCCGACTCGTCGGTCCGCACCGCGGCGGTCGACACGTCCAGGCGCATCGTCCCGTCGGGGAGCGCGACCGTCGTGTTCCACTCGGTGCGCGCGGCGACGACCTCCACCTCGGTGTCGCACCGCTGGGCCAGTGCGACGGCCGCACCCTCGTCGGGCGCCTCGGCGGTGCAGGGCGCGACGGCGGCCGGGCGCGGGCCCGCCGCCGCCGCGGGCGGACCCTCGGTCGCGACGGCACCCGCGAGCGCGAGCGCGGCGATCAGCACGCCGGGGAGCGCGGCCTCTCGGCGTGGGGTGCGGGGGTGCGGGGTGCGTCGTCGCACGGTGGTTCTCCTCGGTCGGTCGTGCAGGTCCGTCGTCGTGCAGGGCTGTCGTCGTGCAGGGCTGTCGTCGTGCAGGGCCCGCCGGGGCCGGGGACGCGGGGGGGGGCGCCAAGGGGGGGGGACCCCCCGGCCTGGGCCGCACGGGCCAACGTTGGGTGTTTCGCGACCACAGAAGTACTCGACCCAGGCAGCCCAAAGGCCCA